>CANQFR010000005.1 GCA_947599905.1 uncultured Lachnospiraceae bacterium | reverse complement strand
ATGAGTTTGTTAGTGATCTTTTTGGCCATAGCTGTTAACCTCCTTTATTTTATTTTTTTGGCCAATAAGATAATAACAGAAAGTCAGCAGTTATGGCTGAAAAGATCACTAACAGATGGAAACACCACAAAAAGCTCTATTAAAAAATGAGGGGATTGTCAAAGAAACACCAGGAAACAGAGAAGCTTTTGTGCATCCCCCAAGAACAGAGAAGAGCTTCTATGAAAGTTGGTGAAACACCGGGAAATGGAGAAGAATCACCAAGTTTTGGAGAAGAACCAGGAAAGAGCCCTTACCGGCGACGGAGACATGGCGGACGGTAAGGGAGCGACCGGAGTCCTTGATGACGCAG
This sequence comes from uncultured Lachnospiraceae bacterium, assembly GCA_947599905.1. Taxonomy (GTDB): domain Bacteria; phylum Bacillota; class Clostridia; order Lachnospirales; family Lachnospiraceae; genus UBA3402. The sequence continues at coordinate 41,717 of CANQFR010000005.1, read as the reverse complement.
TCGCGGGAGCCGCAGACCGGGCAGAGCCGATCCGAGTCAGGACAGGAGATGAAGATCTCCATGGAATGGGGATGATCCATGACGCGGTCGATGGAGACATCCTGAGGAAGAGAAATGAGTTTGTTAGTGATCTTTGTGGCCATAACTGTTATCCTCCTTTGTGTTATTTTTGTTTGACCAATAAGATAATAACAGAAAGTTAGCAGTTATGGCTGAAAAGATCACTAACAGATGGAAACACCACAAAACGGAAAAGCTCTATTAAAAAATGAGGGGATTGTCAAAGAAACACCAGGAAACAGAGAAGCTTTTGTGCATCCCCCAAGAACAGAGAAGATCTTCTAAGAAAGTTGGTGAAACACCGGGAAATGGAGAAGAATCACCAAGTTTTGGAGAAGAACCAAGAAAACTGGAGAAGCTGGAATTGCATGTCATAGTAAGAGGAGAGAAGGAAAATGTTATCTGCCAGCGTCATAAAAACAACAGAATCAGACAAGCTACATTCGGCATTCATGATATCTGCTGAGGGAAAGGAAGATCTGATCGTTGAATATGAGAGTCAGCTATGGAAACGCAGTCAACTCTCAGCAGATGAACTTGAAAAAGCAGTCTGTAACACAGCAGACTATACACAACAGGATACAGTCTTGTTTCTGCTTGCAGATGGAATTGTGTGGGAGCGATGCAGCGAGCCTGCTTACAGGGTATATCTTGATGGAACCGTAGAAATATCTGTGGATGATTCGGAATCAGATGCATCTGTGTTTAAGCGTTTTAATGCATTTCAGTATGAGGAAACACTATTAACTGCAGAGAGAATCGCCCGTGAGAACAGGAGACGGAAGGAAGTATCATCCCGCCCGATCTGGGTATATTTACCCCAAATGGTTAAATATCCATTGAACCCGGAGTATGCATCTCAGTATGATGTAGCTGGTCTGCAGATCGCTGCTGAAGAAGGTTGCAGCGTGGAGCAGATAGCCTATCTGGCCCATTTTTTGAAAACAGAGCGATTTGAAGTGAAAAGGATAAAAGGGAAGGGCTCAGACGCTTTATTTTTGCTGGGGTACGGATTCTGGAAAAAGAAAATGGATTCGGAAGATAAAGAGACTTTCAGAAGGCAGGTCATTGATATATTGAATGACACCGCTATTAAGCCGGTTCCTGTGGAATGTCAACTGGGAGATATGGCTATCTGGTTTGGAATCTGGCACGTAAGTGAGCCGAAATAATGAGGACCCTCCTCAAAAAGTTGGTGAAACACCAGAAAATGGAGAAGAATCACCAAGTTTTGGAGAAGAACCAGTTTTGGAAACCGATTAATGACAATAAGAGATAAATTATGTAAGAAACAATCAATGATGAATAAACAAAGATCAAACGGCCAGTTCGAGCAGTACAAGCGGATCGTGAAATTCCTCGGTTCCGCCGCCGCTGTGGCATTGGAACTGACCATTTTTTATTATGTATGGATAAACTACTATAATGTAAACCAGTCGATTTTCTGGAGGCGTGGCAACTGGCTGACGGCCGGAGAGTATCTGGTACTTCTGCTGTTTTTCCACCAGATGTACGGAGGGCTGAAGGTTGGTATCTACCGGTACTGGACGCTGGTTTATTCCCACATGATCTCTCTGGTCTGTGTTAACGCCTTTTTTTATGTTCAGGTCGTCTTGTTCGATAAGAGGATCCATAACCCCGCAGCCCTGATTATCATGACGGTTGCGGAGTTTTTTCTTGTTATGCTCTGGGCGCTGGCTTTTAAGAAGGTGTACCTGTTCCTTTTTCCAAGGAAGAGGCTGCTTCTTGTATACGGGGAGCGTCCGATGTCAAATCTGATGAACCGCATTGGAACAAGGGAGGACAAGTATGAAATCGCGGAACGGATATCCATGGAAGAAGGGATCCCCCGGATCATGGAACGTGCGGCGCTGTATGACGGTATCATCATCGGGGATATCCCGTCCCAGTTCAGGAACCGGCTGGAAAAGCTGTGTTTTGGGGAAAACATCCGCAGCTACACGGTCCCGAAGATCAGCGACATCCTGCTCCGCAGCTCCACGGAATTGGACATATTCGATTCCCCGCTGTACCTTTCCAGGAATAATGACGGACTGGCGTGGGATCAGCTGTTTTTTAAGCGGCTGGAAGACATCGTTATCACGGCGCTGCTCCTTGTTATTACAAGCCCGCTGTTTTTGCTGGCCGGGTTCGCAATCAAATGTACGGACGGGGGGCCGGTCTTCTATACCCAGGCCCGCCTGACCAGAGGCGGGAAGGTTTTCAAAATTTATAAATTTCGGACGATGGTGGTGGACGCGGAGAAGCTGACCGGGCCGGTCAAGGCGGGGGAGAAGGATCCGAGGATCCTGCCGGTGGGGCGTTTCCTGCGTGCCCTCCGCCTGGACGAACTTCCCCAGCTGCTGAACATCCTGAAGGGCGACATGAGCCTGGTGGGTCCCAGACCGGAGAGACCGGAGCTGGCTCGGATCATTACGAAGAATATCCCGGAGTTTGAATACCGGCTGAAGGTGAAGGCCGGGCTGACCGGTTACGCGCAGGTCCATGGAAGGTACTGTACGACCAGCTATGACAAGCTGAAGCTGGACCTGACCTATATTCGCAATTATTCATTCTTTCTGGACATGAAACTGATCTTCATGACGCCCAAGGTTCTGTTCATGAAGGAATCGACGGACGGTTTCGAGGAGGGGGTCTGGGAAGACCCGGCGTTAAAGGAAACCACTGACAGATGAACAGGCATGGAAGGAGTATCTGAAGAAAGCATGATAAAAATGAAAGCCCGGATCGATATATTCAAGCGTTACCTGCCGCTGTTTGGGCAGTTGGTTATCAAAGACATCAAGCTTAAGTACCGAAGGAGCTTTTTGGGCTACCTCTGGAGTATCCTAAATCCACTGATGATCATGGGGATCATGGTGCTGGTGTTTTCCAACATGTTTCGATTCTCGATCGAGAATTACCCGGTATATCTGATCATCGGGCAGACGATCTTCAATTTCGTGTCCGAGTCTACCAGCCAGGCCATGTGGTCGATCACTGGGAACGCGGCGCTGATGAAGAAGATATATGTGCCGAAATATATTTTTACCCTGTCGAGGGTTAGCAGTTCGTGTGTCAACATGCTGTTCGCCCTGGGCGCCATGGCCATAGTGTTTTTGTTCTGCCATGCCCGGTTCACCTGGAACATGCTGTTTATACCGGTAATTCTGGTACAGGTGTATTTTTTCGCCCTTGGACTGGGACTGTTTCTGGCGAGCGGGACGGTGTTCTTCCGGGATATCCAGTACATTTACAGCGCCTTTTTGACGGCGTGGATGTACGCGACCCCCATCTTTTATCCGATCGACCAGCTGCCGATCCGTCTGCAGTGGCTCATTAAACATTTTAATCCGCTATATGCCTATGTGACCCAGTTCCGAGGGATCGTGCTGGAAGGGATGTTTCCGGATCCCCGGCTGGTTTTCTACGGGTTTGTGATGGCATTTATCATGCTTTCGGCAGGCAGCGTTACGTTCCTTAAAACGCAGGACCAGTTTATCCTGTATATCTAGTAAAAAGCGGGTGACGGACATGGATGATGGATTTGCGGTACGTGTGGAACATGCGGTTGTGCGCTTTAATATGGCGTCGGAGCGTATTGATAACCTTAAGGAATACTTTGTGAAGCTGATACGCAGGGAACTGATGTTCAAGGAATTTCTGGCGTTAAGGGACGTCAGCCTGGAAGTAAAAAAGGGTGAAGCATGGGGAATCATCGGGACCAATGGCTCCGGCAAGTCGACGCTCCTTAAATTGGTCTGCGGGATCCTGAAGCCTTATAGGGGGAGTGTCCGGATCAACGGGTCCATAGCCCCGCTGATCGAGCTGGGGGCTGGTTTTGACGGGGACTTGACGGCAAGGGAGAACATCTTCCTGAATGGGGCGGTGCTGGGATACAACAGGGCGTTCATGCAGGAGCATTTCGATGAGATCGTTGATTTCGCGGAGCTGTGGGATTTCCTGGACATGCCGATCAAGAATTACTCTTCCGGTATGGCGGCGCGTCTGGGTTTCGCGATCGCCACGGTGGTGCGTCCGGACATCCTGATCTGCGACGAGGTGCTGGCGGTGGGGGATTACGCGTTCCAGCAGAAATGTGAGAGAAGGATGGGGGAGATGCGGGATAGAGGGACGACGTTATTATATGTTTCCCATTCGATCGACTCTGTCAGATGTGTCTGCGACCATGCGCTTTGGCTGGATAAGGGAGTTGTAAGGATGGCGGGGGATGTGGGCGAAGTAGGGGATGCGTATATCCGCGGGCTGCAGTAAAAAAGGTAGGCCGGGAATGCAAATAATACAGCTTTTATAACGGAAAGGTGGTTCATGAAAATGAAGCAGATTATCCAACACATTATATTTCCCGATGACGATGCGCTGTTCAATTACAGGGAATTATTCTATCGACATGGCGGAATAGTAATGGAAGGCGGGAAAAAGGGAATCTTGTGTTTAAACAAATATGGAACCGTCGAGTTTTGCACGTATTTTAACGGAGTCTCTTATGGAAAATGGCGTCTATACACGACTATAAATCAGATTTTGCTAAACCTGATGGCAGAGGGAGATTTTGAAATTACACTTTGCGGATATAGTCTGGTTAATGGTATACCAGCCAGAAAGGTATTAGGGAAAAGGCATATTGTTTCAGATGGGAAGGATATAGTATGCGTTGAATACCCTGAGAATCAGGAGCAGATACTTGGGTTTGAGATTAGTGCCTTCAGTGAACTGGAAATACTCGGCGGGTATTATGAAGGCGTATTCGAGGCAGAAAATGTAAAGGATGTAGAACTGGCGTTATCGACGACAACATGCTGGAAAGAAGAATTCATCATTAAAAACATCCAGCGCCTGAAAGAAGGAATTCTGGATCTGGATGAAGAGATCAGCAGACATTTTAATATCCACATTGTTGATAATGGAAGAACCTTGAAACGTGAGGATTTTCCCGATGATAACAGGATATATTATCATCCGAATAAAAACGTCGGAGGGGCCGGGGGATATGCCAGGGGGATGATCGAATGCCGCCATCAGATACCGAATGCAACTCATGTATTGCTGATGGACGATGACGTCATGATTCTGCCGGAAAGCATCTACAGGACATATGTATTATTGAAAAATGTGAAGGAAAAATACAGTAACAGCTTTGTCGGCGGAGCAATGCTGATAATGGAGGAAAAAAATATCCAGCATGAGGATAGCGGGATGGTCGATGATATCGGCTCATTTATCCCGTTGAAACCAAGATTTAACCATTTAGAATTGTCTGATAACCTGCGCAATGAAAAAACATATTATGGAAGCAACAAATACCAAGCATGGTGGTATTGCTGTATCCCGATGAAAATTATTGAGAAAAACGGCCTCCCGCTGCCGTTGTTCATCCGCGGGGATGATGTCGAATATTCATTGAGGTGTAAGGCCGATATTATGACAATGAACGGTATCGGTATCTGGCATATGGGATTTTACGGGAAATACAGCGCTTCCATGAATATTTATCAGGAATGCAGGAACTTGCTGATTGCCCAGGCGGCATCAGGGATTCTGCCGAAAGTAAATTTGGCGCGCCGTATTAAAAAACTGTATCGGGATAATATCCTGAGGCATAACTATGGAGCAGCTGAACTTTCGCTGAAGGCTTTCGAAGACTATATGAGGGGGCCTGCTTTTATTATGCAGGACAGGGGAGAAGAGATCATAAAAGAAAACGGAAAGCTAAACCTTAAGTTGCAGCCGCTGGAGCAACTGGAAAGCATGGGCGCGAATATATATGAAGACCCTTATTGGGACAGCCGGCGGGGTTTCCTAAAAAAATGGCTGTACCGTATTACCTACAACGGGCACAGATTCTGGCCGGAGAGGCTGCTGGGCAGGAAGCCGGTGGCCATCCCGTTCGATTTCGAATATAGGCCGTCGAAAATGGCGATGAAGAGGATCTGCGTGGCTGTGAACCCGGTCCAGCAGACCGGGTGTGTCTGTGAGATCGACAGAAAGAGGTTCAGGGAACTCCAACGACGGTACTATAGGGATTTCCTGTGCTACAGTTTACGGCGGAAGGACATTGTGGATCGATATAGAAAAGCCGGTAAGACTATAACGTCAGAAGAATTCTGGAGGAAGTATTTGGGAATATAGTCAGAAAGAGGAAGTGGTAACAAATGCGAACGCGAGAGAAATGGATTGATAATGCAAAAGGAATTGCGATTATACTGGTTATATTAGGACATACAAGTAATTTGTTTTTTGTTAATGGGATTCATTTGGTTATGTTCTTTCTTCTGAGCGGATATACACTGAAGAAGAGAGAGGTGACGCGCGAATATATTAATGGCAAATTTAGACGCCTGATGATTCCGTATTTTTGTACATGTCTGGCGGTTCTCGTCACTGATATTTGGAATAATTGTATTGTTAACCATGACGTTTCTTTTATATCAGCTGCACGCATAACCGCAACGGATCTTCTTAGGAGTTTCTTTGCTTCTGGTTTGATTACATCTTTCGGGAGCCTGGAGTTGGGGACCCGGATTGGGGCTATATGGTTTTTACCAGCGTTATTTTTCTCGCTTTTGATTGTTCAAATCGTATTGCAAAAGACGAAAACTATCAGTGACGCAGGGATATGTACAGGCATAATAGCAATTTTGGGGTATATTTCAGCGCGTTTTATATGGTTTCCGTTTAGCATACAATCCAGTATGCTGGCGAGTTTTTTTATATGGATAGGATATGCAATAAGGGAACGACAAATACTGTTGAAACTAAAATGGCAGCATTATATGATTGCGCAAGTAATCTTTTTATTTGGTATATTTGAGGGCTATTCAAACATAGGCTTTGTTCTGGCATTTACGACTGATATAATCCTGTCCCTGATAGTGGGACTTTCCGGGTGCCTTCTGATTTATTTTTTTTCAAAACAATTATATAGAGAAGTGCTTTTAGCTTGGATAGGGAAAAATTCACTTACAATCATGTGCATGCATCTGTATGAGATGGAAACCATGGGTTATTATTTCGACAGAATCCTTGATAGGTTGCAATTGGAGGGAGACTTCAGGGCTGCAGCGTTTGTGCTGATTGAAATATTATTTCCGATAGGAACAACTATTATTCTACTTTTCTGTAAAAAGTTATTTGAAAGGTTGGCTGGGGTTGGGGGAAGAAAAGAAGCGTTTGGAAAGAACTGGAAAGGCTGTCTGCCGATTGATGCTGCACAGGGGATATTTATCTGTTCTGTGTTAATAGGGTATTTTGCTGATGATACGCTTCGGCAGATCATATATTCCTGTCATGCGGCAGCGTTCATATTTTTTTCGGGTTTTTATTATCAGGAGTATTCGGCCCCGAAAGATTTTATCCGAAAAATGGTAAAGAACTTAGCATTGCCGTATGTTTTGACTGCAACATGTATTCTTATAATAAACTGTATAAGCGGATCAGGAAATTGGCAGTTTATTATAAGGAAATATTTAATGGCTAATTCCTTTACATCAAGATACTTTACCGATGTCGAATCTGTGGGCCCGATTTATTTTATTCCAATGTTATTGGCCGTTAATATACTTTACTTTTTGGTGGATAAGGCAATAAAAAAAGAGACTTATATATTGTTGACGGTAATAGCCTGTTCTGTCGCGGGAGTAAAAATGGGGCAAAAGGGAGTCTGGCTTCCGTGGAGTATGGACATAGCTTTTTATGGTTTGCTCTACTATTGGGCAGGTGTGCAATCCAGAAAATATAGTGTACTTCAAAAAATCAGCGATCTGCATCTCTGGTATTTTATCCTGGTTTCAATATGGGCGTTTATGATATATGAAGGAGGTATGGAATTTGCAATCAGGAATTACGGGAACTTCGGAGTAACGATAATCGGTGCGTTGGCCGGTATTATGACTGTATACAAATTATGTGTGTACTTCAGGGATGAGTTGCCGCTGCTGTCTGTAATACTTGGATACATTGGGAAGGCTGCGGTATTTGTATTGATTCTTCATACCGTTTTGGAAAGAAGAATCGGGGAATTTATTTTTAAGTTTGTTGGCAGATCTGATTCGATAAAATATGTGATCATTGTAATTGGCGTGCAGATTTTGCTGGCGGTGTTTGTTCTGCAGGTTTGGAACAGATGCCTGGATATAGTAAACCAGATTAAATTATATAAACAGCCGAGGAAAAAATAATGGACAAAATAGCAGTTTTGATACCGTGCTTCAATGAAAGTAAAACGATCCAGAAAGTGATCCGTGATTGGAAAAGGGAACTACCGGAATCGGTCGTGTATGTGTATGATAATAATTCCACGGACAATACTGCTGAATTAGCGGCTGAAGCAGGAGCAGTTGTCCGTCACGAATATCAGCAGGGAAAAGGAAACGTGATCCGAAGGATGTTTCGGGAAATCGATGCGGAATGTTATATCATAGTGGATGGCGACGATACATACCCGGCTGAAAACGGTAGGCAGATGGCGGAATTAGTTTTGCAGAAGCATATTGATATGGTAGTCGGTGATCGGCTGTCTTCAACTTATTTTGAAGAGAATAAACGCCCTTTCCACAATTTTGGAAACAGTCTGGTCAGAACGAGCATCAACAGGCTGTTTCATGCGAATATCCGGGATATTATGACAGGCTACCGGGCTTTCAGCTATCTGTTTGTAAAAAGTTTTCCAATCTTGTCGCAGGGCTTTGAGATTGAAACGGAAATGAGCATACATGCAGTGCAAAAGAATATGAGCATAGAAAATGTTATCATTGAATATAGGGACAGGCCTGAAGGCAGTGAATCAAAACTGAACACCTATATTGATGGTGCAAAGGTTCTTAAAACGATATTCAGGCTTTATAAGAATTACAGACCTTTGGGGTTTTTCGGAGGGATTTCAGCAGTATTGCTGATTATTTCCGCTGCAATGTTCATTCCGATATTGATAATATTTTTAGACACAGGACTTGTTCCGAATTTTCCTACGCTTATCACATCTGGGTTTATTGCTTTGGCAGCAATCGTCTCCTTCTTTTCGGGATTGATTTTGGAAACGATTGTAGAGAAGGAACGACAGCAGTTTGAGTTTCGACTGCATATGATCAATAAGTGGAATAGTGCAGAAACAGAATGCAAAAATAATGAGGGCTGATATCATGATAAGAAAGATGATATATATTTGTAATAAGTCGAGAATCTTTTGGCCCATAATGATAACGATATTGTTGGAGATTTCTCTTTTTAATTTTCGTCATTGGGAATCTGTTTTTTTTCATGTTCCAGAGTATTGCAGTGTAGAGATTGAGGATGGTCTGGAAAAAATTGATGAGAATGGATATCGGGTTGTGAATACAGATACAGCATATTTTGATATTCATATTGAGCCAGTTAATGTAAAAAATATATGGCTGGATATCAGATCTCCAGAGAAGCTGGACACACGTGTACAGATCATTGCGGATGATGCAGCAAATAGTATGGGCTTGGATATGGGATCAACCCTTATCATATCTTCTGTTCCTTCCAGCAGGTACCTTCGTCTTCATTTGAGCGGGATTACGCATGATATAAAAGTTCGGATTGTTGAAGCGCAGGGATTTATTTTCTATCTGCCTCAACCTGAAATCAATAAAGAGCGTCCATTCGAGTTTTCAGGGCTTCGTGTGATCGTTGTTTTTCTGTGTTTGCTGTTTTTTAGTATGTTTAGACCCGGGGCTTGGATCTATCAAACCGGACTGAAGCCGGACACAGTAAATAAGAAGGTCATATTATCATTAGTGATAATATTTCATATGGTTTTAATCTTCTGCATATCAGAGTTGGTACTTCCTGATATTTCCATTCAAAACAATATTGATAATGGATGGCCTGCTGATGGTCAGTATAACGAATTGGCAGATGCGCTTATGAAAGGTCAGGTATATCTTGACAGAGAACCGCCTCAGTCATTAAAATCTGCGGCTAATCCATATGATCCTATGCAGCGATGGAATGTCGTTACAGTTATGGGCGGCGAGACCTTTGACTGGGATTATGCGTATTATAATGGACGTTATTATAGTTATTTCGGCCCTGTTCCGGCGTTTCTCTTTTTTATTCCTTACAAATGGATAACAGGAATGAATTTGAAGACATGGGACATGGTTACAGTTTGTTCTCTGTTATTCTGTCTGTCTGGGTTTTGGTTTATATATGTTTTATGTCAGCACTATTTTAAGAGCACCAGTTTTGGCGTCTATTTGCTTATGTCCTCTTTCTACATTTTAGGTGGAGGGATGATATATCTTGTATATTTAGGGATAGTTTATTCGGTTCCAATTATTACAGGATTGTTTTTGGGAACTGTTGGCCTGGCATGTTGGATCGTAGCAAAGAGCAAAGCAGTACTAAGTAAAATATGGCTGGTATTTGGTTCCATATGTATCGCCTTGATAATGGGATGCAGACCACAGATGGCTATTATCCTGCTGCTTTCATTTCCAATCTTCTGGCGCGAGATTACAAAGGAACGGCTGTTTTTCTCAAAAAAAGGATTAAATAATACACTCTGTGTTATTATTCCATTTCTGATTATTGGAATAATACTGATGTATTATAATTATTTACGGTTTCAATCACCATTTGATTTTGGGGCTACATATAATCTGACAGGGAATGATATGACACATCGGGGATGGGAATGGGATCGTATTCCTTTGGGAATCTTTGAATATCTTTTTCAACCGCTGAATGTTGTGCCGGAATTCCCTTTTCTTAAAACAGTTGATATGATTAATGACTATCTGGGGTATACAAGTATTGAGTTTATATTCAGCGGCTTCCTGATAATGAGCCCTCTTGCCATAGTCAGCTTATTGGTTTTTAACTGTAGGAAAATGCTTCAGAAATACCATGTATTTGATCTGGCAGTATCTTCTTTTGCGATGGCATTAGTTATTATTATAGCAGATACACAGTTGTCAGGTTTGACACAACGGTACATGGCTGATTTTGGATGGTTGTTATTGCTTTGTTCCATAATAATTGTATGTGTACTTGAGCGTGAAAGTATCGAAAAAAAGATAGAAAGAGTTTTTTATGGTGCTGTACAGGTGTTATTCTTTGTAAGTATGGGTTTAAATATCTGGAATGTTTTGATTACAGGCAGGTATTTCTGTTTGATCAATGTAAATCCAACACTGTTTTTTACGATAAAGCATTTATTGCCTTTCGAATGATTGTTTACGGGGAGCATCATTTTATTTCGCTAACTGGCGGTAGGCATTGAAAAAGGCAATGCATTGAGGCAGGTTCTCCGCCGCTGTTAAAAGCTGATTATGGCAGAAAAACGGAATATCTGAAGGAAACTGATTTTCTAGGGAGGTTTCAGGTGAAGCGGACCATAGATTTAAAATTAAAAAACAAAGATATACTTTTTGAAAACCTGTACCTGACAGTTCTGGCCCTGTATCTGCTGAAGGTTTTCTTTGACACCACTTTGTTTTCAATACCATGGCCGCAATATTACGACAGTATACTGAGGGTAGCCATTCTTATGGTGGTGCTTCTCCGGGAAGGGTACCGGACGGAGGTGCGCGGAATCCTATGGATTTTCTGCATCTCCGTCGGAGTTATCTTCGCGTTATCCTGGCTCCATACAAGATATGCTTTCCTGCTGGACATCCCGCTTCTGATGCTTGGGGCGTTTGACATCCCGTATAAGAGGATCCTGAAGGTTTATATTGGCTGCGGCCTGCTGGTTCTGGCTGCGGCGGTGGTTGGTTCTTGTACTGGGTGTATAGAGGATCTGATCTATTTTGATTTCTATGAGAAAATAAGGTTTAAACACTCATTTGGAATCGTATACTCAACGGATTTTTCCGCTCATGTGGTGTATTTACTGTTTGCAGTATGGGTGGTTTACGACCAGCTTCCGTTAAGCCTTTATATGATTATAACAGCGGCACTCACAGGATTGGTATATTTTTATTCCGGCGCGAAATGCAGCACGATTGTACTGCTGCTGTTTTTGGTTGGTATGCTGTATGAGAAGCTTCTGCTTTTTTTGAAAAACAAATGTGGCCGGATAACATTTTTTTTAGATCACTTGTTTTTGGCGGTGCTCCCGTGCTGTGCGGCCGTTATGGTTTCCCTGATGTTCTTGTTTAATCCGGAAAATGCGGTAATGCAGAAAGTGAATGTTCTTCTTACGGGACGATTACAGCTTGCCAATGACGCATTGGAGCAATACGGGCTTAGCATGTGGGGAACAGCCTTTGACATGATAGGAAACGGCGGCAATACTGTCCGGCATCAGGGGTATAATTTTGTAGACAGTTCCTACTGCATGGTCCTGATCCGATATGGCCTCATGGTATTCCTCGTCATGTGCGTGTTGTACGAGATGTGCGCCTGGAGAGCCGGGAAGAACAGGCAGAGACGGCTGCTGGTCGTCCTTTCGCTGGTCGCGGTCCATAACGCGGTCGAGCATCATATCCTGGAGCTGGCCTATAATATTTTTCTTATTCTTCCTTTTGCACGTCTGCACGGGGAGGAACAGGTAGAAGTCAGGCGGCGTTCGCTGGCGGGTGGTATCAGGCGGACAGCGGTGTGGGCCGGCAGGATCGCGGCGTGGGCCTGCGGCGCGGTGCTTGGGACAGGGCTTGCTTTCTGGGCTGTGGCGTACGGGAAGACATTGGTCACCCTGCTCCGTCTGTATGAGCCGGGCAGGCACCGTTACTTTATCCTGGCGGTATCCGGGCTTGTGACAGTGGTATTCCTATTCGCAAAAGAAGCGGTCGGTGTGGTAACGGGAACATTAAAAAAGTCGGAATGCAGGAAGAGAAACCTTGTTATACTGCTGGGAGTCCCTTTATTACTGCTGGGCGTCTGGGGGACTTCTAACGGGATAATCCATATCAGTATGCCCATATATGAGGAAAGTATACAGAAAGGGGCAGATGTAATTTCGATATTAAAAGCTGGGATGGAGGATCCAGGAAAGATATATGTTGACGATCTTCCGGTGATGTACAGGAAAAATGGGACAGGGGTATCATGGAACATCTTATCAGGAGAAGGGCTGGTTACGAAGGAAAACACTGTCTTATTGACAGCAAAGGATAAGGAACTGAGGAGGCTGATGGAAAATGGCTTTTGGTTTGGCGAGTTATCGGAACAGGAAGGTATTTATACGAACGATCAAGAGGCAGTGCAGATCCTGAAAGACGCCGGAATCAACATGGAAGATTTCTATGGCGTAAAAAGAGAAGTTGATATGGCGCTGATGGCGGATGCGAATGGGCTGGCAAGGACGGATACAGGCGGGGTGCTGGTTGAAGGAGAGGGACGCTCCCTGATACATGGACCCTGGCTGACTCTGTATCGGGGGCGGTACAGGGTGGTGTATCATTTAAAACTGAAGGGGACGTCTATAGGGGATGGTTCATTCGCAACTGTTCGTCTGTCCACTGATTCCGGAAAGGTGATCATTCAGACTAAAGAGCTGTCGAAAGCGGATTTCGATGAGAATGGCGAATGTGTCTGTGTCATGGAGGCGGATATATGGGACGTGGAAGGCGCGGAATTTTTGCTGTTTGCTCAAGGGGATACGACTATCGGGGTTGAGAGTATAGAATACGAAAAGATAGGAAAAATTGATTAAAATGGCTCTCCTCAAAAAGTTGGTGAAACACCAGAAACTGGAGAAGAATCACCAACTTTTGAAGAAGAACCCTGTTAGAAGAGAATACTTATTCGCTTCAGTTCTGTCCGATGTCCGGAATACCAGCATCCGCAAGAATCTGACGCAGCCGTCGGTTTTCAGAAGATAGCTGCTGATTCTCAGAGTTCAGCTGCTGATTCTCAGAGTTCAGCTGCTGATTCTCAGAGTTCAGCTGCTGATTCTCAGAGTTCAACTGCTGATTCTCAGAGTTCAACTGCTGATTCTCAGAGTTCAGCTGCTGATTCTCAGAGTTCAACCGCTGCCTCTCGAAATTCAGCTGCGTGATCTCGTCTTTCATCCAGCCAACGTTCCGATAATAGTCCTCACGGGCCTCGCACTGCAGTCGGATCTTATCGTCCTCGCTTAATACGGCGGCGGTCCGGGCAGCTTCATTGAATATGGGATACTGCTCAGCCATCTTTCTCAGCTCCTTCCATGTGGTGGCTTTGAAGAGACGCGCCCAGTAGTCAATATGGTAGGACCTGTCTTCTTCCGTTGCCAGCTCGATCTGCTTTAAGTCTAACACAGAAAGACGCAGTTTGTCACTATATATTTTGTGGGATTTTACATTCATCAGGCGGTAGGTCGCGAAGAATTCCGGCGCCTCAGGAAACAGCGTGAAATCCAGAATGCCGATCTGGACAGCTGGGAGAATATCCTTATAGTTCCCGCCTTTGTTCAGGCTGTCAAAGGAGCGGCAGAGATAACACTGGGAGCGTTCCACCCAGTTGCCGGCGTTGACTACCTGCATTTCCAGGTTGACCTTCATGCGGTTGTCCAGAAGAATCCGGATATCCAGAAGGAAATCCTTCTCGCCGATCTGTCTGCCGAGTTCGACAGGATTGAGGATCAGGACCTCGTGGACTTCTTCCTCGTTCAGATGCAGGAGCGAGCAGACCAGGGCCTTAAGGACGCAATTGTTCTCCTGCATGAGGGCGCGGAAAAAATAGTCGTTGGTCAGATGGAAGGGCAGTTCGCCGTTGAACTGGGACAGATCGATGCCGGCATAGACATCGGGGTTAAGGTAAGCCATAAATACATTCCTCCTTCATAGTGTTTTGTGAATGGTTTCCGTGGTTCTGCTGCCTGTGGGATGGTTCCGCGCAGGTGAATCTTTCGTGTGGGATCCGCCGGTGACTGTGCCGTGCAAGATGCCGGAAGAAGTAAAAAGGAAGGCGACAGAGCGCCTGTCGACATGGTTATCATAGCATACATGTGGGAGAATGGCAAGTGGATTTAACGGATCAGATTATCCCCTTGCGGTTTTCCGGCATTTCCGATATACTGAATATAGAGTTTATGTGTGTGCATAAGACGTTTAGATATGTCAGGTGATGGCCTGCTGGCCGGAAGAATTCCATTGTGACTGGAGTGTGTGATGAAGAGGGACCTGAAAGCCTGCCCGGAGTTTTACAGGGCGATTCAATCGGATGAATTGGTTTATCTGTTTGGAGCCGGATCATCGCTGGCCCTTACGGACAACCGGGCTGTGTCCTGGCGGCAATGGATCATGAATGGCATTGCCTGCATGAAGGATAGGTCGTTAGCGGAGAATTATCGAAAGGCGCTTGAGAGTGACGGTTCGACCGACCATTTGATCCGGATTGCGGGCGGGGTGATCTCTGCGCTGAAAAAAGAAGGAAGCTATTGGGACTGGATGACGGAAAGCTTTCATTCCCTGACGGTTACCAATGACCGAATGGCTGCAACCCTGCGGAAACTTCTTATTACGCAGGATATATTTGCTACTACGAATTATGATCTCCTGCTGGAAGAGGCTGCCGGACTTTCAACGCTGACTTATGAGGAGCCGCATCTGGCGTTTCCCATGCTGGACAGGAAGAAAAATGGCGCGGTTCTGCATCTTCATGGCGTGTTCGATGCTGCGGCCGGCAGAGATAATATCATTGCGGACCAACAGCAATATGACAAAGTATTGAACGATGAAGGGGCGCAGTTTATTCAGCATATTCTGGGGACGCGGACATTGGTCTTTGTCGGCTGCGGACAAACGGCGGAAGATGCCAATATTTCACGGTTTATCCGATTTGCGAAAGAGAAGCTCCGCATGGATAAGGACTATTTTTTCCTTTGCAGGTCGGGGCAGGAGCCGGAAGATCTGCCGCCCCATATGAAGCCTGTTGTGTTCGGAAGCGAGTATGAGGATCTGCCCTTGTTTCTGGAAGATGTGGCGCAGGAGAGATTAAGAGTCTGGTCGGAGAGAAATCCTCTGGTCGGAAGGACTGTCTATACAGGTGAAGCTGTTTTGACGGGGGAACTTACGGATTATCATTATTCTCAGGAAAGGGTTCCGTTCTGCGGCAGGGAGAAAGAAATCGGGAGCCTGCTCCGGTTTGTGGCGGATGACGCCGGTTTTTCATGGTGGGCGATAACCGGTCAGGCGGGTTCCGGGAAAAGCCGGCTGGCTTATGAATTTATGAGGCATTTGCCGGCTGCGTGGTATGGCTTTTTTGTCAATGATAAAGCTTCGATCAAAGATGCCGAAGCCTATCTGCCGTTTACCGACACACTGGCGGTGATCGATTATGTCAGCGGGAGAGAAGCCTATGCTGCGGAACTGATCGAGCGGTTAAGATATTGTTTCGCGGATACGCCGTATTCGCTCAGGATCCTGCTGATCGAACGTGAGAATAACAGGGGTGCGGGCTCCTGGTATGCCAGACTGTCGCAGCGCTTCAGCCGGTATGATTCCCTGGAGAGATACAGATATGCGGAAAATTTCCTGAATATTGAGGATATGGATGACGGTTCTGTCGCGGCATTTATCGGATTTGTCTGCCGCCTGAATGGGCTGTTGCCGGATCCGGATCGTGATATTGCGCTCAGGGAAGCCTATCGGTCAAAGCTGGAGTATCTGCGGTTTCGCCCTTTGTTTGTGCAGATTTTTGTTGAGGCGTGGATACAAAACGGGTGCTCTTTGCCAAGGTATGACGGTTTTGAGGATCTTCTCCGGATGCTGCTTTACCGGGAGCAGGAGAAATGGCTGAACGCGCTGGAGGGAGATCAGCAGTGCTGTAACGCGCTGATTCACCTGTTGCTGCGCGCCAATATATCCGGTGAGTTGAAGATGCAGCAGCTGCCGGATTATTATAAGCCGGACTGGCAGATCGTGCAAAGGTATATAGAAAATCATTCGTATCCGGGGCAGCAGCGACAAGAGAAAATGGCTTCGGTGATCAGTTCGCTCTGCCAGAATACGGATGGACGGCAGACGCGGATGATTCCTTTATTCCCGGATATCATAAAGGAATATATGTTTTTCTTCTACATGGAAGAAGAGCGGCTGGAAGCGGTCATGAGTGAGATCTGGCAGAATGCGGCGAATGATTTTACCATATTTATTGTCAGATGTCTTACCGACTTTCCGGGGAATGAATTTTACAGGAAGGCGCTGAATGCTTATAATCAAACGACGCGTGATGATAAGGTCCTTGCGAACAGACTGCGGCTGCTCCGTGCGCGTATGATAAAGAAGGATGATGACCCGAATGTTTTATATGGTATTGTAGAGAATGAACATGCCTTCTGGAAGGCTGTTGCGCTTCCGGCGGAAGAGGACGCCGATTATGAGAAATTGTCGTTAATTAAGATATCCGGTCTGAATCTGGTGGCGCAGGCGCTTGGCCGGTGGTCTTTGTATGATGTGTCTGCGATGGTCGACGCAGTCGAGGAAGCGCTGGCGGTTCCGTCCGGCGAGGCGGGAGAAATCATGAAACGGGTTTTCCTCGGGGAGCATATTACGGAACTGTCTAAGGCCGGTTTTCTGGAGGAAGCGTCATATCTGCAGACGAAAATGGATGTGCTGCTGGCCGGGACGGCCCATTCCGGTTTGGGGTCGATGCTGAATATGCAGAACAAAAATTCCGTTATGATGGCGAAACTTCTGGATGAAGATTTTGAGGCTGCATATCAGGTTCTTAAGAAGATGGATGCGGAATGCGATTATGCCTGTCAGGACGCCGTGCGGCTTCTGGCGCATTCCTGCTTTAATTATGATTATTTTTCCTGTAACTGTCATAAGACGAATTGTATCGGACGCGGCGCCGGTCTGATCGAAAAGGCGGAACTGCTTTATCCGGATGACTGGAATATCCGGGCGAGAGCGATCGGCTGCAGGGCCGCGGGGCTGCAGATGGATTTTTTCAGCCGTTCCATCCGGAAAGAGGAGGCGGAGGACAGGCTGAAGGTGCTGGAGGAAGCGCTTGGTTCGATGGAGTTTGGTCATGAGGACTCCGATGAAGCGCTGAATCTTTCCTGGGGGATTTTGAAAACTTTTAAACTGAATTTCATTGCTGATGATGAAGGACGGGTAAGAGACCTGATCGCCGAGACGAAATCGATACTAAAACAAAATCCTGTGCTGGATGAAGTCGCTTCGGTACTGTTAACGGCTACGCATGCGCTTTACAGGAGGATTTTGAAAGAGAAAGTGCCCCGGCGCGAAGTGGAAGAACTGTTTTCTTATGTAGAAAAAAATTATGACTCTGCGGTTTTGCGAAATCTGTTTTTTGAGATACTGGAGGATTCTGAAGAAGCTGGCCGGAGAGAGAATTACATGACAGAGAAGGTCCTTTTGGGGGCGCGTCAGGATGCCCGCTATAATCCGCTTATGGGAAGCGGTATTCCGGAGATCGACGGGGAGGCGGAGATGCTGCAATGGCTTTCCGATTGCCGGCCTGATGAACCGTATCGAAGAGAACGTCGAAAGATCGGCGCCAATGAACCGTGTCCCTGCGGAAGCGGAAAAAAATTCAAAAAGTGCTGCAGGGGTAATGGGAAATATGATTGACAGGGCGGAGGCTGGTATGCGCAAATGGCTTTACCGGCTGCTCCAGTGGACCTGGGGGCTGCCGCAGACGCTGGCCGGGTTTGTATTGTATCTGTATTATCGGAAATCTCCGCATGCGGATTTTCATGGAGCCCTGCATACTGGCTGGCCGGGGCGGAACGGCCTTTCGCTGGGAATGTTCATTTTCACGCCGGACGGCGACGACGGCTGGGGCGGGGAAATGATCTGGCATGAGTACGGGCATACGCTGCAGTCGCTTTTTCTGGGACCGTTTTATCTGCTTGTGATCGGGCTGCCGTCGGCGGTCTGGTGCAGGTGCTTTGGGGCGTACCGCCAGCGGAAAGGTGTGCCGTATTCGGCGTTGTATACGGAACGGTGGGCGGATCGGCTTGGGAGCGGGCGGAAGCACGCGTATGCGGCGCGGGAAGCGGGCACAGAGAAGCGGGCGTAAAGTGACGCGGGCCTGGGGGAGACGACAGGAAAGCGGCGCGGGAATCGGAAGGGGCCGGAAGGAGAGCGCGGATGAAGACGATTTCGCAGGATATCAAATCGGGCAATTTCAAACAGATCTATCTGCTCTGCGGCGAGGAAGAATTTCTCAAGAGGAGCTATAAGAACCAGTTAAAGGCGGCGCTGATTGGCGACGACGCGATGAATTACCATTATTTCGAAGGGAAGGGGCTGGATCTGCGGGAGATCATCAGCCTCGCGGACACGATGCCGTTCTTCGGGGAACGGCGGCTCATCCAGATTGAGGACAGCGGGCTTTTCAAGGGGAGCGGCGCCGATGAACTGGTGGATTATCTGCCGCAGATGCCGGATACCACGTACCTGCTGTTTACGGAGTCGGAGGTGGACAGGCGCAGCCGTCTGTATAAGGCGGTCAAGGCCAGGGGATATGTAGCGGAAATGACCCGGCAGGACGAGAAGCAGCTGGCGGTCTGGGCCGGAGGGATTCTGGCCAAAGCGGGCCGGAAGATTACCGCGCGGACGATGGAATTTTTCCTCGGCAGGGTCGGCGACGACATGGAGAATATTCGCCTGGAGCTGGAGAAGCTGATCAGCTACACCGAAGGCCGGGACGTCGTGACGGAGGCGGATGTGGATGCGGTCTGTACGGAGCAGGTGACCGGCAAGATTTTCGAAATGATCACGGCGATTGCAGGGCGACGGGTGCGGCAGGCGATAGACTTGTATGAGGATCTGCTGACACTTAAGGAGCCGCCGATGCGTATTCTGTTTCTGATCGCGCGGCAGTTCAATCAGATCCTGCAGGTGAAGGAGCTGATGGCGGACGGCCTCGGGCGCGACGCGATTGCCGCGCAGCTGAAGCTGCAGTCGTTTGTGGTGGGAAAGATCATGGCACAGGCCCGGAGCTTTACCCGCGAGCAGATTCTGTCGTATGTGGAGCTTTGTGTGGATTCGGAGGAAGCGGTGAAGACCGGGCGGCTGGGCGAGCGGATCGCCGTGGAGCTGCTGATTGCGAGGAAATATTGAGGAAATATCTGCCGTTTTCTGTTGATTAAAAGAGAATATCCGATTACAAAAACAGACCTGTCCGCCGCGGTTGGACAGGTCTTTTGCTTTCTTCATGCTTCTTCATGCCGGCAGAGTATCGGTGACGTCTGCCTGTATTGCGGTTTCTTCCGTGATGCGTCAGCCGTATTATGCGATGGTATTCACTGCCTTGCTGACACGGGATACCTTCCGGGAAGCGGTGTTCTGATGATAAACACCCTTGGAAGCCGCCTTCTCAATCTCTGAAATCGCGTTGGACAGCGCGGCCTGTGCGGCGGCCTTATCGCCTGCGGCGACAGCTGCGTCTACCTTCTTCATCGCAGTTTTCACTCTCGAACGGATCGCCTTGTTGCGGGCGGCCTTGGTCTCGCTCACTAAGATTCTCTTCTTCGCGGATTTGATATTAGCCAATCTGTTACACCTCCGATATGCTGGTCTGGTTTATAAGCTGTGTTTGCATCAAAGCCTGGACACGGACAGTTCAATGTAAACATACGCTAGTATTTTATAGGATTTACGGGGGATTGTCAATACATATTTCGGGCGATTTTTGCGAAAGATGAGAAAGAAGATGAAAGAAGGAGGCGGCGGGGATGTTTGAGATACGGACCGATCTTGCGGTGGAGGAGAAGGAAAGCGCGGCCGGCGACGGCGGCGGGGTCAGGGGCGTGTCGCTGCGCGAATGGCGGCGGGCCGACAGCGCGATTAAAATGACGGAGGTCGTGGTCCTGAATGAGACCGGCGCAAAGGCGATGGGGAAGCCGAAGGGAACTTACCTGACCATGGAGGCGAGGCGGATGGGCCGTCAGGATAAAGACTACCACCGGGAGGTTTCGCAGGAGCTGGCGTCACAGCTGCGGCGGATGATCCGTACGCTGCGCGGCCGCCACATTCTTCCTGCGGAAGATCCGCTTCGCGTACTGGTCGTGGGACTGGGGAACCCGTCGGTGACGCCGGACGCGTTGGGCCCCGGCGTTCTGGGAAACCTGCGGGTGAACCGGAAGCTCCGGGAGGCTGCCGGGGCGCCGCGGAAGACGGACGAACCGGTGATTCTAAGCGGCATAGTGCCGGGGGTCATGGCGCAGACCGGCATGGAGACAGCGGAGATCGTGGGAGGGATTCTCCACGAGACGGAGCCGGATCTGATCATTGCGATCGATGCGCTTGCGGCCAGAAGTATCCGGCGGCTGGGGACGACGGTGCAGCTGACCGACACCGGGATCCAGCCAGGGTCCGGAGTCGGGAATCATCGCCACAGCCTGACATTGGAAAGTCTGGGGATCCCGGTGCTGGCGATCGGCGTGCCTACGGTGGTCGGGGCGGCAGCCATTGTCCACGACACCATTTCCGCGATGATCGGGGCGCTGTGGAGCCGTATGGAGACGAAAAATATGGGGGATTACATGGACGGTCTGGCGCCGGACGAGCAGTATGAGCTGATCAGCGAACTGCTGGAACCGGAGTTCGGGCAGCTTTATGTGACGCCGCCGGACATCGACCAGACGGTGAAACGTCTCAGCTTTACGATTTCGGAAGGAATTCATCTGGCGTTTTATGAAAATCCGCAAGAGGAAGGCGGCTGCGGCATATAACTGGAAGGAGGCGGCAGAAGGCGGCTGCGGCGCGGCCGTGTGCCTGACGATACGCCTGACGGAGATATCGGAGGTATTTCGGGCGGTCGCGGCGGGGCAGCAGGCTTCCGGTAAAGGTGGTGTGGCGCATCCGGGATGAGAAGGAGATACCGTGCGGATACAGTCTTAAGAATGATGATGCTGGCGGTCGCCGCGGGCCTGATGCTGGCATGGTTTGCGAAGGCGCTGGCAGTGAAGGACAGCCTTCTCGGAGCGGTGACGGGACGCGGACATGCAGGGGAAGCGGCGGAGGAACGGGAAGGGCTTGCGGGCGGGCGCCTGACGGCTGCGGAAGAAATCGCGGGCGGGTGGCCGGGAATCACCGGGCAGATGACGGATGGACGGAGATCGGCCGCAGATGAGTTTTCGGATGAATCGCCTTCTGCGGGAGGGAAAACTGACAGTGAAACCGCGGCCCGGCAGGCGGCGCGGAAGCAGAGATTCAGACAGCGGCTGGCCGTGTGGCTTGTGGACTTTCTGCAGGGGCGGAGCCCTCTCGGCCGGGTGGTGGATGGAGAGAGCGGCCTGGGAAACGCGGCGGGAGACGATGTGTGGCAAAATGCCGTTAACAGCGGTTGGCGGACAGGAACGGGAGCTGCTTTCCGCAGCGGTACCGGCGGGGGTCTGTGGACAGCGGTATACGGCTTCTTCCTTGCGCGCAGTCCGCTTCTGCGGTTCCTGACCGGGGAGGCCGGGATGTCCGCCGGGGTGTCTTTTGATGCGGATCCATCCTACGCGGCATATCTGGCGCGGCAGAAACTGAAAATGCAGCCGTGGTATCTGATATTTTCCGGACAGACGGGAGTGGCCGGGCAGGCGGGAGAGAATGCGAACGGAGCGTCACAGGCGCTTTGGCCGTCTGGAAATACAGAGGCCGGCACCGGCCTGACCGGGGATGCGACGGATTCTGCGCGGATATCGGCATTGCAGGATACGGAGATGCGGCGGCTGGCCGGCCTGACGCCGGCCTACCACAGACGGGACGGCCTCTCCATCACAGGGAACGCGTATGTGCTGGAACAACTTTCGGACTATGATTTTCTGATGCAGAATTTCTACAGCGTCCACGCTTCGACGACCGCGGACCGCGCGGAGTTTGACGCGGTGTCGCTGCTGGGCCGGGATCTGTCGATTGATAAGACGGCTGACGGGCCGCAGATTCTCATTTATCATACCCACTCGCAGGAGGAATACAGTGATTTTGGGCCGGAGAATCCGCAGGCGACGGTTGTCGGGATCGGCAACCGTCTGACGGAGCTTCTGGAAGAAAAGGGATATACCGTTATCCACGATACGACGCCCTATGACATCCTGCACGGTGAACTGGACCGCAATCACGCCTATAACTATGCGCTGGACGGCATCACGGCCATTCTCCAGAAGTATCCGGGGATTCAGGTGGTGCTGGATCTGCATCGCGACGGCGTGGCGGAAAATGTACGTCTGGTCACGGAGATCGACGGCCGGCCTGCGGCCCGGATCATGTTTTTTAACGGTATGAGCCAGACGCCGGATGGGCCGATCGAATATCTGCCGAATCCCTATAAGGAGGACAATCTGGCGTTCAGCCTGCAGATGCAGATCGACGCGGCGGCGTATTATCCGGGATTTACACGGAAGATTTACCTGAAAGGCCTGCGCTACAACCTCCATGTCCGTCCGCGGTCTGCGCTGATCGAAGTCGGCGCGCAGACCAATACATACGAGGAGGCGCTGAATGCGATGGAACCGCTGGCGGAACTTCTGGATATGACGCTTGGCGGATGAAGCGGGAGGTTTTATTGTTTCTTTGATTGCATGTTGTCCCAAAAGATGGTATACTTTCACAGACGGAAAGAAGCAGGAAATGTACCTGCGGCCGGATACCGACGGCCGGCAAAGATGCGCCGGGAACGGCGCGGCCGTGCAAATAAGAAAGGAACTACAATATGCCATCCACAGATCAGAGCAGGATACGCAATTTCAGCATCATCGCCCACATCGACCACGGCAAGTCCACGCTGGCGGACCGGATCATCGAGATGACCGGTCTTCTGACCAGCCGGGAGATGCAGTCGCAGGTGCTTGACAATATGGAACTGGAGCGGGAACGGGGCATCACAATTAAGGCCCAGGCTGTCCGCACCGTGTATAAGGCCCGAAACGGCGAGGAGTACATTTTCAATCTGATCGACACGCCGGGACATGTGGACTTTAACTATGAGGTGTCCAGAAGCCTGGCGGCCTGCGACGGGGCTGTGCTCGTGGTGGACGCCGCCCAGGGGATCGAAGCGCAGACGCTGGCCAATGTCTATCTGGCGCTGGATCATGATCTGGAGGTGTTCCCGGTTATCAATAAGATCGATCTGCCCAGCGCCGAACCGGACCGGGTGGCGGCCGAGATCGAGGATGTGATCGGGCTTGAGGCGCACGATGCGCCGCGGATTTCTGCGAAGACAGGCCTGAACGTGGAGGACGTGCTGGAGGCTATCGTTGAGAAGATCCCGGCGCCGAAGGGCGATCCGGATGCGCCGCTTCGCTGTCTGATCTTCGATTCCATTTACGATTCCTATAAGGGCGTTATCGTCTTCTGCCGCGTCATGGACGGCACCGTAAAGAAGGGAACCGTGATCCGCATGATGGCGACGGGCGCGGAGGAGGAAGTGGTCGAGGTCGGCTACTTCGGCGCGGGGCAGTTTATACCCTGTGAAGAATTGAGCGCCGGCATGGTAGGTTACATCACGGCTAGCATCAAGAATGTGAAGGATACTGCGGTCGGAGACACGATCACCGACAAAAACCGCCCATGCGCGGAGCCGCTTCCGGGTTATAAAAAGGTTACATCCATGGTTTACTGCGGCCTCTATCCGGCGGACGGCGCCCGCTACGGCGATCTGCGGGACGCGCTGGAGAAGCTCCAGCTGAACGACGCGTCGCTGTTCTACGAGCCGGAGACGTCGGTCGCGCTGGGCTTCGGCTTCCGCTGCGGGTTCCTGGGGCTTCTTCATCTGGAGATTATCGAGGAACGGCTGGAGCGGGAGTATAACCTGGACCTGGTGACCACCGCGCCCAGCGTCATTTACCGGATCTATAAGAAGAACGGGGAAATGATCGAGCTGACGAATCCGTCCAATATGCCGGATCCGGCGGAGATCGACTATATGGAGGAGCCGGTCGCCAGCGCGGAGATCATGGTGACGACCGAGTTTGTGGGTGCGATCATGACGCTCTGTCAGGAGCGCCGGGGAATTTATCTTGGCATGGAATACATGGAAGCCACCAGGGCGATTCTGCGGTACGATCTGCCGCTGAACGAGATCATTTATGACTTTTTCGACGCGCTGAAATCCCGCTCGCGGGGTTATGCGTCGCTGGATTACGAGGTGAAGGGATATCAGAGGTCCGAGCTTGTGAAGCTGGATATTCTGGTAAATCATGAATATATCGACGCGCTGTCATTTATCGTACATGCGGATTCGGCTTATGAGAGGGGGCGTAAGATGTGCGAGAAGCTGAAGGAGGAGATCCCCAGGCATCTGTTTGAGATCCCGATTCAGGCGGCCATCGGCAGCAAGATCATCGCCCGCGAGACCGTGAAGGCCATGCGCAAGGATGTGCTGGCGAAGTGCTATGGCGGCGATATCACGCGGAAGAAGAAACTTCTCGAAAAGCAGAAGGAAGGCAAGAAGCGGATGCGCCAGATCGGCAACGTGGAGATCCCGCAGAAGGCGTTTATGAGCGTGCTGAAGCTGGACGAGGAGTGATCAGAATGAGAAGACCGCTTGAACTTTATATTCATATCCCTTTCTGCGTCCGCAAATGCCTTTACTGCGATTTCCTGTCCCAGCCTGCGAGCGAGATGTCCCAGCACGGCTATGTGGAGCAGCTTCTGGCGGAGATTGACCGGGAGAGCGGCTATTACCAGGGTTACGGCGTGGTCAGCGTCTATCTGGGCGGCGGCACACCGTCGATCCTTAAGGCGGAGGATATCCGGGCCATTCTTGAGAAAGTCCGGCAGTGTTTCTGTCTGGAGACGGACGCGGAGATCACGATCGAGACCAATCCGGGAACGGCAAATCTGGACAAGCTGAAGGCTTTCGCGGACTGTGGGATCAACCGGATCAGTCTGGGACTCCAGTCTGCGGATGATAAGGAACTGAAAACCCTGGGCCGCATTCATACGTTTGATGAATTCCTGAAGACCTACCAGAGAGTCCGGCTGGCGGGATTTACGAATGTAAATGTTGATCTGATGTCGGCGCTTCCCGGACAGACCCTGGCGTCATGGAAATCCACGCTGCGCCGGGTGCTGATGCTGAAGCCGGAGCACATTTCCGCCTACAGTCTGATGATCGAGGAGGGAACGCCGTTCTACGAAATGTACCACGACCATCCGGAACTTCTGCCGTCGGAAGAGGAAGATCGTGAGATGTATTACGCCACCCGTCAGATCATAAAGGAGCACGGGCTGGAGCGCTATGAGATCTCCAATTATGCGCTGCCGGGATACGAATGCCGCCACAATATCGGTTACTGGACCGGCGTGGAATATCTGGGGCTGGGGCTGGGAGCATCCTCTTATCTGCAGGGCTTCCGCTTCCGAAATGAGCCGGATCTGGATACATACCGCAAGATCAATATGAAGGCGGACGATGCGGACTGGCGGCTCCATCAGGATATTACGGAACTGTCGGAGAAAGACCGGATCGAAGAGTTCATGTTTCTGGGGCTCCGCATGATGCGGGGGGTCTCCGGCAGTGAATTTCTGGAGCGGTTCGGGCAGAATATGTGGAATGTGTACAGTAAAGTGCTGCCGAAGCTTAAGGAGAACGGGCTGATCGAAGTGGAGAGTCCTTATGTACGGCTGACGGATTTCGGAATCGATATCAGCAATTATGTGCTGAGCGAGTTTTTGCTGGATGAATAAATACGAGCAGGGCGTCACTGGCGCCCTGCTCGCATGGAAATACAGGCAAGGCGTCACTGGCGCCTTGCTTGCATGGAAATACAGGCAGCCGCAGATGGGATTCTGCGGCTGCTTTTCTGACGGGTATTCCGCTTTGTTTTATCCAAGCTTCGGGCTGCAGGAACAGCCGATCCCCAGCGCGCCGGGGCCGGTATGGCAGCAGATCCCCAGGGACAGATTGCCGCTCAGTACGTCATGGCCCGGGAACGCGGCCCTGATTTCGTCCACCCACTCGGCGGTCTCTTCCGGCGTGGCGCTGGAGGCGGCCAGCAGATGGACATTTCCTGCCTCATACGGCTCTTTGAAGCGTGTTTCCAGGTCATGTTTCAGCGTTTCGATCATAAAATGCTTCGCTTTGATAAAGCCGTGGCATTTCTTAATGGCGTCAAGTGTTTCTGTATCCAGCTGCAGGACCGGTTTGATGTTCAGAAGCGTCCCCAGCGCCGCCGTCGCGGGTGTGATGCGTCCGCCGCGCTTCAGATATTCCAGCGTCTGCACGCCGAGATAAATGACCATGTCTGATCTGTGCTTTTCCAGAATTTCCCTGATCTCTTCCGCGGTCAGACCTTCGCGTATCAGTTCCAGAGAGTCCATAATCATCCGTACCAGCGGTGTGGACACCCGTCCATGATCTACGACCAGCACACGCCCCGCATAGGGCTCGTCGTCCGCCAGCGCCTGGGCCGCGGCGCAGGAACCGCTCAGGCCGCTGCTGATCGGCATGTAGAGAATCTTTTCATATCGTTTCAAAGCCCTGTCCCAGATCTCCATTACCGATGCCGGAGACGGCTGGGATGTGGTGACGGTGGCGCCGCTCTCCTGCAGGCGGAAGAATTCACCGCGGGTAATGGTGCTTTCTTCGTAATAGCATTCTTCATTTACATAGAATGGCATGGGGAGAACCATAACGCCGAGCGTTTCGGCCAGGTCCCGGCCGATCCCGCTGTGACTGTCAGTGACGATTCCAATCGAATGCATAACTGTATTTCCTCTCAGAACTGTTCGGTAAATCATATCGGAAATAATCCGTATGCAACAGTATAGCATATCTGTAAAATATTTCAATCGGTAAATTTCATGATTTCGGTTTGGCGCCCGTGCCGCGTATGGAGCAGGGAAACAAAGGATTTCGTAAGAAATCTTCATATGCTTGTAATGGCTATTTCTGGCGGAAGCATGTATAATGGTCAGAGACAGCAGGAGGGCGCGGCCGGGAAGGGATGGGGCTGCGGACGGCTGATCGAATCTTATGGAAAGGCGCCGCCATACCGGGCGGCGGTTGGGGAATAAAATGAAGAGAAATTATGCGGTGATACTTGCCGCGGGACTGACCGGGGTCATGCTGGTCACCGGCGGCTGCGGGCAGAAGGCTGCGGCGGGAACCTCCGCGGAGGAGACGACGGCTGCGGAGACGGTTACGGTGACGACAGCGGCGGAAGCCGGGAAGACGGAAGAAGCCGGTGAAGAGACGACAGCGGATGGTTCGGATGACGGCAGCGATCCGGCGGAACTGTCGGCGGCTCCCGGCTCGGTGTGGTTTGATAAGGACACAATGACGGCTCACGGAGATATCGCCGATACGTCTGAGACAGAATCGGAGACGGTGCCGGCCGGGGAAGAGACGGATGTGCAGGCGCCTGTGAAGGTATGGGGCAGCATTGTCAGTGCAGAAGACGATGGGATTACTGTGGACAATCAGTCGGATGTGTCATCTCCCGGAGAGATGATCATTCATATTGACCCGGAGCATTCGGTGGTCGTGGACGCGGTAAACGGCCTGCCGGTGGAACTGTCCGATCTGGAAGAAGGGGAAAGTTTTGTGGCCTATCTCGGCCCGGCCATGACGATGTCCCTGCCGCCTCAGACGACGGCTTACGCGGTGATCGTGAAGATTCCGGAGGATTTTAAGGCGCCTGCGTTTGTATTTGCTGCCGGTGAGGTCATGGATACGGATAACGGGAAGCTTTTGGACGCTTACGGAGAGCAGGACTATATGCTTACGGACGACGTGGAAGTGCTGCCGTATCTGACGCGGAACATCGTGACAACGGACGATATTCGGGACGGCTCCCGCTGCCTGATCTGGACGGATGAATACGATATGGTTACGAAGCTGGTGCTGTTTGCGGACTGAGGGCAGGCAGTGCGGGTGGGCCGCCAGTGACACCCCGCCCGTATCTGTGCTATGAGGAAGTTAGCGTCTGCCGCGGTATTTTTCAGGTCGAAGAAGGAGAACCATGCGATGAACCGGTTAACGGAATCCAACCTGCTGCTGGCTGAGCAGCTGACAGAATCGATCAAAAAGGATTATGACGCTTGCGGCATCGCCGTGGCGGTCGTGGATAAGAACGGAGAGACGCAGTATGAGCGTTTCTGGGGCGTGCGCGATCTGGATTCCGGGAAGGAGATCGACGGAGATACTATTTTCGGCATCGCCTCCGTGACCAAGTCTTTTACGACGATGGCGATCCTGCAGCTGGAAGAGAGGGGAATCTTAAGTATCGACGACCCTGTCAGCAGGTATGTCCCGGAATTTACGAATAAGAACCAGAGCGCGCCGGTGCTGATCCGCCATCTGCTTTGCCACAGCGGCGGTTTCTTCCCGCAGCCCCGGATTCTGGTGGGAGATATTGCGAAGAAGCTGGGGCTGGATGAAGCTGTGGACGGCGATTTCGCCTATCATGAGGGACTGGCCGAAGAAGGTATCCGTCTGGTGGCCGGCCGCCTGGACAGCCTGACGGAGGAGAACGGCCTGAACGGCCGTCCCGGCGAGAATTACAGTTATTGCAACGACGGGTTTGCCGTGCTGTCGGATATTATCCGCCGTTATGGCGGTGAGAAGTCTTACGCGGCGTATCTGGTGAAGAATATCCTGAAGCCTCTGGGAATGGAGCGAAGCTTCTGTGATTTCGTCCGCCCTGCCGTTGATGAGAATGCGGCGACGCTTTACCAGAAGGTGGGCGGCGTTATGAAGGGGCACCGGGATTACCATGACGATGCTTTCGTCCTGCACGGCGGCGGTTCCATGAAGTCCACGCTGAACGATCTGAAGAAATACCTGACCATGTATCTGAACGAAGGCCGGTCGCCGGAGGGCGTGCGGGTCCTGAGCCAGTATCATGTGCGGGAGATGGTAAAGCCCCGGATTCCGTGCAATACATTTGAGAACTACGGCTACGGTCTGGAGATGAAGCAGCTTGGGGATATGAAGGTGATCGAGCACGGCGGAAGCCTGCCGGGCGTTTCCTCGAATATCGCATTCTCCTATGAGTCTGAGGCCGCGGTGATTGTTCTGTGCAATACGCTGGATGTGCCGGTCGGCGCTGTTTCCGACGCATTTATGAAGGCGTATAACGGAGACTGCCCGGTGAACACCAGAGCTCCGTGGAGAGAGACGGTCTGGAGCGCGGAGATGGTCCGGAAGGCCGTGGGGCGGTATGTGTCCGGAGAAGGCACGATCGTAGAGCTTTACGCAAAAGAAGACGGACGCATCGGCGCCAGGACCGACGGCGAGGAGAAGCATATCTTCCCCACCGGGCCGAGGACGGCGATCGTCCGCAATCAATATACGGATACCTTTGTGAAGCTGATCGAGACGGAAGCGCGCGGGCTGTACGCGATTCAGTACGGCGGGCGGATGATTCCGCGGGAGTGAATGAGAACGGGTTTGCGGCAGGCGGATAGTCTGTCCGTCCTATATGTTTTGTCATACTGAAAGCTTTTCAATATGATGTTTCAGCATCCTGCAATAACACCCGGAACCGGGAACAGGGAGGCAGTTACCTGATTAGCCGCTTCAGATCCTCATAAAACTGCGGATACGAGATATTCACGCACTCAGCACCCAGAATATCCGTCTCGCCGTCGGCGCACAGTCCGGTGACGGCGAAGGTCATGGCGATTCGATGGTCCAGATGGCTGTTGACAGATGCCCCGTGGAGCGGCTGCCCGCCGCGGATGATCATTCCGTCATCGGTCGCCGTCACATCTGCGCCCATGGCGGTCAGATTCTCCGTCATAACGGCGATGCGGTCGGATTCCTTTACCTTCAGTTCCGCCGCGTCGCGGATTACCGTGGTGCCGTCCGCGAAGCAGGCTATCGCGGCGATTACCGGCAGTTCATCGATCAGCGTCGGAATGACGGCGCCGCCGATCACCGTGCCGTGAAGGGAAGAGGAACGTACCAGAATATCAGCCGTCGGCTCTCCGGAGCCGGCGTGTTCATTTAACAGGGTGATATCGCCGCCCATGTCGCGGATCACATTCAGGATACCGGCGCGGGTGGGATTGGTCCCCACATTCCGGATCAGGATCTCCGAATTCGGCACCATGAGTCCTGCGCAGAGAAAGAAAGCGGCGGAAGAGATGTCGCCGGGAACTTCCACCAGGTTGCCGTGAAGCTCTTCGGCGGGCTGAATGACGGCGGTGGCGCTGCCGGCGGGAAGCGGCGTCCGGCCGGAACCGTCTGCCGGGGTGGAGTTGTCCGCCGGCTCTGCGGCGGCCGAACCTGCCGCCTCCGTCCGTACATCCGCCCCGAAGTATTTCAGCATGATCTCGCTGTGGTTTCGTGAGAGATATGGTTCTGTCACTCTCGTTTCACCGTCTGCGTAAAGTCCGGCCAGAAGGATCGCGGACTTCACCTGGGCGGAAGCGACTTTTGATGTATAGGAGATTCCGTGCGGCTTCCGTCCGCTGATCTTAAGCGGCGCGCAGCCGTTCCCATTGATGCTTTCGATGGAGGCGCCCATCAGCGACAGCGGTTCCATGATCCGTTTCATGGGCCGTTTCTGGATCGAAGCGTCGCCGGTCAGGGTTACGTCAAAATCCTGAGCCGAAAGGATTCCGGAGATCAGCCGCGTGGTAGTCCCGCTGTTGCCGCAGTCCAGGACCTCCGCAGGACGTGAAAGTCCCCGCAGGCCTTTGCCGTGAACCAGCACGATATCGCCGCGGTTTTCGATTTCAATTCCCATTTTCTGAAAACAGGAGATCGTGGACAGGCAGTCCGCACCCTGCAGGTAATTGTGAATCTCCGTGGTTCCCTTCGCGATTGACCCGAACATGACGCTTCTATGGGAAATCGACTTGTCTCCGGGTATGGTAACCTCACCATGCAACCCATTGCATCTGACAAATTTCATAAAGGTTATATCCTTTCTGTCGGTCAGTGATGATTCTTCTTTGTCTGCCTTCTTTGTCTACCGCATCAGTTCGTAATGATATTTCTGCAATATATCCCAGGCCTGCTCCATCGCGCTCTGCTCATAGAACTCGATCCGCAGCGCCCCTTCTCCGTGCTCCCGGTTATGGTTGATTCCGATGTTCTTGATGCTGATTCCCTTGGATGCCAGGATCACCGAAAGCGTCGAGATGGAGCCGACCTCATCCACGATATCCACCGTAAAGGAATACTCCGGCGCAATGGCGCCCCGGGCCTTTTCGGAGAAGCTGTTCCGGTACTCGCGCGAAGTGGCGAACAGATCATAAAGCGACTGTCCGTCCGCCTGTTCCAGTTCCGCAGCCACGTCTTCCAGCGACCGGATATAGCGCCGAAGCATCTGCGCCAGATTTTCCCGGTTGGTTACGCAGATCTGTTCCCACATCTCGGGGGAAGAGGAGGCGATTCTTGTGATATCCTTGAAACCGCCGGCCGCCAGCCGCTTCATCATGCCGTCTTCGCTGTCAGAATCTTTTACCAGATTCACGAGGCTGGAGGCGATCACATGGGGCAGATGGCTGATTCCCGCCGTGATCTGATCATGTCTGCGGTAATCCAGAATGATCGGGAGCGAGCCGACCGTTTCGGCGACACTGACCAGACGCTGTACATTTTCTTCCGTCGAAGCAGCGGTGGGGGTGACGATGTAGTAGGCATTCTCCAGCAGATGGTCGGTGGAATTCTCATAGCCGGTCTTCTCCGAGCCGGCCATCGGATGGCCGCCCACGAATACGTCTTCCATGCCAAGCTCCGTGACCTGACGGTGGATGTCCGTTTTCGTGCTGCCCACGTCCGTGATGATGGCTCCCGGCTTCAGATAAGGCCGGATCTGCTCCAGATACGCCGCGTTATACTCCACCGGCGTACACAGGAAAATGATATCGCACAGCCGCAGTTCTTCGCCGATGCCGGGAAGAATCACGTCTACAATGCCGTCGGCCTTGGCCTGCTCCAGCTTTGCGCGCGTGCGCATATAAGCCATAACGGTTACATCCGGACGCCTCCGCTTGATGCCTCTGGCGATGGAGCCGCCGATAAGGCCGAGGCCGATGAAGCCGAAGATGGAATCTGTTTTTGGTACAGCGGTTATCGTATTCATGTTGAAAATCTCCTGTTATTCTTTGCAGCGGGAACTGGAATCACGCTCTCCCCGCCAGTTCCACATACGGCTTCAGGTGCTGCATCATGGTCTCAAACTGCTCGAAGGTCAGCGACTGGGGGCCGTCCGACATGGCGCAGGACGGACACGGATGCACCTCTACCATGATGCCGTCGGCGCCCACCGCCGCGGCCGCTTTGGACAGCGGTTCGATATAGGCCCGCACGCCGGTAGCGTGGCTCGGATCGACGATGATCGGCAGATGGCTCTTGGCTTTGACCGTCAGAACGGCGCTCAGATCCAGCGTATTGCGCGTGCTTCTCTCATAGGTGCGGATACCGCGCTCGCAGAGCACGATGTTCGGATTCCCTTCGGAAATGATATACTCCGCGGCGTTCAGCCATTCCTCGACCGTGGCGGCCAGTCCGCGTTTCAGAAGCACCGGCACGCCGGAGCGGCCGACCTCTTTCAGCAGCTCGAAGTTCTGCATATTCCGCGCGCCAATCTGCAGCATGTCCACGTATTTGACGGCGGTCTCCAATGCCCGCAGGCTGGTAACCTCGCTGATGATATTCAGCCCGGTTGCCTCGCGGGCTTCTTTCATATATTTCAGACCTTCTTCTTCCAGACCCTGGAAAGAATAAGGCGAAGTCCTGGGTTTGTACGCGCCGCCGCGCAGAAAAGTGGCGCCCGCTTTCTTCACCGTCTCGGCGCTTGCAAGCAGCATCTCACGGTTTTCGACGGCGCAGGGGCCGGCCATAACCGTGAAGGTCTTCGGCCCGATCGTCGTGTTCCCAACCGGAATGACCGAGTCCTCCGGATGGAACTTCTTATTGACCAGTTTGTAGGACTCGGTGACACTGACGACCCGGTCCACGCCCTCGGTGACCTCGAAATTGATGCCGCCGAGCTTTGTTTTATCGCCCACGACGCCTACGATCGTAACTTCGTCGCCGTGGGAGAGATGGGCCTGAAGGCCTCTGGATTCGATGAGTTTCGTGACTTTGGAGATCGCTTCCCCGGAAGCGTTGGGTTTCATAACAATGATCATAATCGGTGTCCTCCCTCGCCGCCGGATTCGCCGGCTGTCTGGTTTCCCATGGATAAGCCGGTTTCATCCGTGCGCGTTACTATTCTATGACAACAGGAATCACTTGTCAATAAACAAGCACTTATTCGCACATTTGCAGGCATATTTTCCATGGTTTTTGAATTAAAAAACGATTAAGATATAGATTGTAACGGTAACAGCCTGCGGGGGCGGGAGGATGAAAATGCGAAAAATCAGGTTACAACAGGATAAAAAGGTTATAAATGCGGTCTGCATCGGTTCCCTGTGTTCAGCGGCGTATCTGGCAGCGTATTTCGCGAGAAATATATTGGGAGCGGTCACTCCGCAGATGATAGAGGCAGGGTACTCCGCGGAGTATATTGGCAGGGCGTCATCGCTTTATTTCATCACTTATGCGGTCGGACAGCTGATCAACGGCGCGGTCGGAGAACATGTTAAAGCCAGATATATGATATGCGCGGGACTTCTGCTGGCTGGCGTCTTCAATCCAGGGGCGTTTTATTCATCCTGCGGTCCGGAGATTTATAATTTCTATGTGGAGGATGGGAAAGCAGTGGTGGAATGTTCCCCTGCTGTGAGGATACGTTTCCATAGTGATATGCATCCTACAGGAATGAGGGTTTCCGAAGGGGCCTCTTTGACCCGGGCTGAGTTTCCGGTCGATGGCTGGGCGTATGTCCGCGCTGTTGTGATCGATAAGGACGGGAAGTATGCGTGGAGCAATCCAATCTTTATGTAAAATACTTTTTGAGGGAGGAGTAAACTATTATGCTTAGAATTAAGAATAATCCTTCGCTGAAGGGGCAGGCGTTTCATCATCCGAATATTATCTATTCCACAGCCGGCGGGAAGGAACTTTCCATGGATCTGCTTCTGCCGTGGACGCCGGTGGAGGATGCCAGGTTTCCGCTGGTCGTATTCATCCAGGGCTGCGGCTATCATTTTCCGGACATTCGCGGTGAGATTCTGCAGTTGGCTGATCTGGCCCGCGCCGGTTACGCGGTGGCGGCCGTTACGCACAGAAACATTGCGGACGGGTTCCCAGCTCCTGCTTTTCTGCAGGATGTGAAGACGTCGATCCGTTTCCTGCGGGCGCATGCGGATCAGTATCATATTGATTCTGACCGCGTCTATGCGTTCGGCACTTCGTCGGGCGGCTGTATAGCCCTGCTTTTAGGACTTACCGGGGATATGGAGGAGTACCGCACGGAGGAATATGCGGACTATTATAATGCTTAGAATTAAGAATAATCCTTCGCTGAAGGGGCAGGCGTTTCATCATCCGAATATTATCTATTCCACAGCCGGCGGGAAGGAACTTTCCATGGATCTGCTTCTGCCGTGGACGCCGGTGGAGGATGCCAGGTTTCCGCTGGTCGTATTCATCCAGGGCTGCGGCTATCATTTTCCGGACATTCGCGGTGAGATTCTGCAGTTGGCTGATCTGGCCCGCGCCGGTTACGCGGTGGCGGCCGTTACGCACAGAAACATTGCGGACGGGTTCCCAGCTCCTGCTTTTCTGCAGGATGTGAAGACGTCGATCCGTTTCCTGCGGGCGCATGCGGATCAGTATCATATTGATTCTGACCGCGTCTATGCGTTCGGCACTTCGTCGGGCGGCTGTATAGCCCTGCTTTTAGGACTTACCGGGGATATGGAGGAGTACCGCACGGAGGAATATGCGGACTATTCAGACCAGGTGAATGCAGTGATCGACTGCTTCGGCGGCACAGATCTGACGGGCTGGCTCAGCAGGCCTTTGGATTTGTCGACGCATCCGCCGCTTTCTGACTTCTGCGGAGGAGAGACGGATACGGAACTTCTGCGGCGCATGAGTCCTATTTCTTATGTGCAGCCGGGCAGAGCCTATGTGCCGTTTTTGCTTGCCCACGGGGATGCCGACGTGGTAGTTCCGTTCTCCGAAAGCAAAAACATGGTCGACCGCCTGGAAGAGTGCGGCGCGGACGTCAGTCTGATATGCGTGGAAGGCGGAATTCATGAGGGAAATTTCTGGAGCGGACAGATCTGGGAGCTGTTCCGGCATTTCCTGGATAAGCAGTCGGGGTTGGGAGATTAGATCGCTTTCTTTTCCGGCTGTGCGGTCTGCGGGCTGCGCCGGCCGCGCAGTCGGAAATATTTTAAAAGAATAAATATGGCTAACTGTCCTGTGAGGTTGGGTGGGCAGCTTCCTGCAGAAGCTGGCGCAGGCGTTGAATCTCAGCGGTCAGCTGCTGATTCTCGGAGATCCATTGTTGCTTTTCAGCGGTCAGTTGCTGATTCTCGGAGATCCACTGCTGCTTCTCAGCGGTCAGTTGCTGATTTTCGGAATCCAGTTGCTGCTTCTCAGCAGTCAGCTGCTGGTTCTCTGCTGTCAGCTTCTCAATATACTCGTCCTTCCACCCTGTGCGCCGGTAGTAATCCTCCCGGGCTTCGCACTGCAGGCGGATCTTCTCGTCCTCGCTCAGTACCACGGCCGTCCTGGCCGCGTCGGTGAATATCGGGTTCTGTGCCGCCAAAGCCTTCAGCTCCTTCCATGTGGCCGCTTTGAAGAGATGCGCCCAGTGGTCGATCTGGTACGCCTGATCTTCTTCCGTGGCCAGTTCGATATGCTTTAAGTCTAACACAGAAATACGTAGTTTGTCACTATATATTTTGTGGCTTTTTACGTTCATCAGCCGGTAGGTCGCGAAGAATTCCGGCGCGTCGGGAAAGAGCGTGTAATCCATGATCCCGATCTGGACCGCGGGACGGACGTTAGCGTAGTTTTCGCCTTTGTTCAGGCTATCAAAGGTGCGGCAGAGGTAACATTGGGAGCGTTCCACCCAGTTTCCCTCGTTGACCACCTGCATTTCCAGATCCACGCTGAGGCGGTTGTCCAGAAGGATATTGATATCCAGGAAGAAATCCTTCTCGCCGACCTGCCTGCCCAGTTCGATGGGGTTGAGGATTCGTACGTCGCGGATCTCTTTCTCGTCGAGGTGCAGGAGGGCGCAGACCAGGGACTTGAGGACGCGGTTATTCTCCTGCATGACGGCGCGAAAGAAGTAGTCGTTAGTTAGCTTGAAGGGCAGTTGGCCGTCGAAGTTTGTCAGATCGATGCCGGCATAGATGTCGGGGTTAATGTAGCTCATAAATACATACCTCCTTTTTGTGACGGAAAATTCCGTAAATTAAAGTTTCCTGTGCGCGGGAAGTCGGTGGCCCGGACAGGATAAAGCAGTAGTGGGATCCGCCGGTGAAATATGCCGGACATGATACCAGATCGTAAAGCAGAAGGCGGACGGAGAATGCCCGCCGACAAAGCTATCTTAACACAGAAATGTAAAGAAAACAAGCGCATGCTGAAGGATTTCCGCGATGCCACATGTAGGATTTCTGTGATGCCGCGGCAATGGATCAGAATTGGTGAGAAAATAATGATGGCAAGTCAATTACTGAAGGAAGCCGGACGGTACATATCGCAGCGTCGTAGGAAACCGCCCGGGGGACGGCAGCGGACAAATCCTTTTGTTTATAAGTCCCGACGGTTTTCACTGGTCTTTCCAGAAAGTGCTTGCCCGCAACAGGAACCGTTTCGGCAGGATGTGGGAGTGCCCGGACTTTTTTGAGCTGGATGGGAAGGGCGTGCTTCTGGTCAGCCCGCAGCAGATGTTCCCGGGGTGCGAATATAGCGGAACGCTGTGCCTGATCGGCGCGTATGATCCGGCAACGGATGATTTTGCTGAGGAAAATGACCAGGCTGTCGACTGCGGGCTGGATTTTTACGCGCCGCAGACCGCGCTGCTTCCGGATGGCAGGCGGGTGATGATCGGATGGATGCAGAGTTGGGAGACATGCGGCGGGCATCGCGGCGATCTGGATTGGTTCGGGCAGATGACTCTGCCCAGGGAACTTTCCGTCAGAAACGGAAGACTGTGTCAGAAGCCGATTCGGGAGCTTGAGAAGCTGCGGCGCGGCAGGACGGAATACCGTGACGTGGTTTTTGACGGCGAATTAAATCTGGCCGGGATCCGGGGCAGGAAAGCCGATATGGAGCTGGAGATCATCCCGGCGGACGGAGAGAAGACGTATCAGGAGTTTGCGGTGCGATTTTCCGCGAATGAGATGTGCCGGATCTCCGTGAGCTTTCAGACGGAGGGTTCTGTCCTGAAAGTGGACCGCGGGTATCCCGGCTCCGGGAAAATGGTCGTTCATCAGCGGCGCTGTCACGTAAACAGTGATAATGGAAAACTGAAGCTGAGGATCGTGCTGGACTGGTACAGCGTGGAAGTGTTCGTAAACGATGGAGAACAGGCGCTCACGGCCGTGTTTTACACAGACCGGTCGGCAGACGGGATTTCTTTTTTCGCAGACGGGCCTGTGAAGATGAACGTGGTAAAATATGAACTGGCGGAGTAAACCGCTATAACCAAAAAGGAGATTAGACCAGTATGTATTACAGAGCAGAAGGAAACGCGGTGTGCGCCGATGTGATCCCCTATTATGAGAACGGCAGGTTTTATCTGTTTTACCTGAAGGATTTCCGTGACGCCGCGGCTCATGGGGAGGGATGTCCGTGGTGCCTGCTCACGACGGAGGACATGGTTCATTATGAGGAGCACGGGGAAGTGATCTGCCGGGGGACGGCAGAGGAACAGGACCTGTATGTATTTACAGGCAGCTGCATCCGGCGCGGGGACGAGTATTTCATCTTTTATACGGGTCATAATCCGCATATGCGCGAGCGGGGACTGCCCGTGCAGAAAATTCTTCGGGCGAAAAGCCGGGATCTGCTGCATTGGGAGAAGGACAAAGAGTTTGTGCTGGAGGCGCCGGAGTGGCTGGAACTCCATGATTTCCGGGATCCGTATGTCTATTTTGATGAAGAAAAGCAGAAATACGGAATGCTTCTGGCAGTCCGGTCGAAATGTGACGGCCCCGCGGCGTCAAAGGGCGCCACGCTGGCGCTTTATTCGGATGATCTGTACCATTGGTTCCCGGACAGGAAGCTGTTCTATGCGCCGGCCGCATTTTATACCCATGAGTGCCCCGACCTGTTTTACATGGGCGGCTGGTGGTACCTGATCTTCAGCGAATTTACGGATAAATCTGTTACGACGTACCGGATGGCCAGGAGTATCGGCGGACCATGGATCACGCCGAAGGTCAGTACATTTGACGGACACGCTTTTTACGCGGCTAAGACGGCGTCGGACGGAAAGAGGCGTTTCCTGTTCGGATGGAACTGCCTTAAGAGAAATGAGGACGACGATCAGCCGTGGATATGGGGAGGCACGATCATTCCTCATGAATTGGCGCAGGATGGCGACGGGACGCTGTATGTGAAATGCCCGAAGGAGATCCAAAGCGTGTATCATGTGCCGGTTCCGGAAGAAGACGGCAGCGAGATGAACCTGGTGGAAAGACTGGACGGCGGCTGGCGTGTGGGCGGCAACGGGGGAAAAGGGATCAAGGCGGCGGGCAGAATGCCGCTAAACTGCAAGATTGAGATGGATGTGACGGTTTATGATGATATTGGGGATTTCGGTCTTCTGCTTCGGGCCAATGAGAATCTGGAGCAGTATTATGCGGTCCGGTTTGAACCCAAAATGAACCGACTGGCGTTTGATAAGGTTCCGCG
Source organism: uncultured Lachnospiraceae bacterium (assembly GCA_947599905.1). Lineage (GTDB taxonomy): Bacteria > Bacillota > Clostridia > Lachnospirales > Lachnospiraceae > UBA3402. The sequence goes on along the minus strand of CANQFR010000005.1, from coordinate 2,042 downwards.
TAAGGACGACAAGGTGCATGTGCAGGTGGATGTGGAACGGTACTGTCCCATGGAACCCGGGGTCACGCACAAACTGCTTCTGATCGTGGAAGGCAGCGTCCTGGAATGCTATGTGGACGACAGAGTGGCAATGAGCGCCCGGATGTTTAACCGTCCGGAAGGGAGTCTGGCTCTGTATGCGCAGCATATGCCGGTGGATTTCCGAAATATCAGTATTATGACAATGTAACAGAATACGTGCAGAGCGTCCAGTGGCACCCTGCCTGTATGGAAATAAAACGACAAAAAGAGCGCAGGTTGCGCTCTTTGTCTTCGAAAAATGATATTTTGTTAAATAGGAAGGCCGCCGGCCGCGGAAGAATTTATTTACCACACCTTCCACGGCATGTCGCCGCGGCGGCACATCTCGTCCAGCTTCTTCTTCTCGCGCTGGGTGTCCATGCACTGCCAGAAGCCGTCGTGATGGTAGGCTTTCACCTGACCGAGTTCCGCAAGACGCCGCAGAAGCTCATAATCCATCATGTCGTCGCCGTCGATGTAGTCGAAGATACCCGGTTCCATGATCATGAAGCCGCCGTTGATCAGCGCGGCGTCTTCGTCCTTTTTCTCACGGAACGCCATCACATCGCCGTCTGTATTCACGTTCAGAACGCCCTTGGTCTGCGCCAGGTTGGTGGTGGTGATGGTCACCAGTTTTCCGTGGGAGCGATGGTACCGCTCCAGTTCCGTGAGGTTCACGTCCGAGACCGCGTCTCCGTAAGTGACCATAAACGGGCCGTCGCCGATGTACTTGCGGACGCGCGCGAGGCGCCCCGCGGTGCCGGTCATCAGGCCGGTATCGGCCAGCGTCACGCTCCAGGGATCGACCGCGGTCTCATGGATCGTCGTCCTGCCGTTTCGCATATCGAAGGTGACGTCGTAGTTATTGGCAATATAATTGGCAAAAAACTGCTTGACAACTTCCTGCTTATAGCCGAGGCAGATGACGAAGTCATTGTACCCGTAGTGGGAGTAGATCTTCATGATGTGCCACAGGATCGGCTTGCCGCCGATTTCAATCATCGGTTTCGGCAGCAGGTGGCTCTCTTCGCTGATGCGGGAGCCCAGACCGCCGGCCCAGATTACTGTTTTCAAGGTCTCTTCCTCCGTGGATTCGTATGCCGCAGGTACGCCGCGCGGGTAACAGCCGCGCGCCGCATAGCGGTTATCCGGTGTGCGTTATCACTATCATTTTTATGCAGGCAGGGTGCCGGTGACGCCCTGCTTGTATTTCCATGCAGGCAAGGCGCCGGTGACGCCTTGCCTGTATTATACTTCCGTAAGCCGGATCTGTAAACCTGTTTTTCGGCGGCAGCCAGCCCAATATGCGGCAACTGATATGCGGCAGTATCTCTGTGCGGTCGTCCGTCACGGTGCGGCAGCTTATCTGTCTGCGGCAATTTGTCTGTCCATGCCTGCCGCGTTGTCCTGCAGCGCCGGCGTATAGGTTACGCTGATCTTTCCGTTGGAGGTGTCCAGAATGACCGCGCGGGGGCCGTTGCCAACAGTGAGCGATTTGCCCCGTTTTTCCCCGTTGACATGGACCGAGGCGTTGGAGGTATCCGCGTTCACGCGGTAGTCTGCCTCGCTGCCGATAAGCTCTGCCGTGATCGATGCGTTGCTGGTGTCGGCTTTCAGCCTGTCGAAGCTGCAGCCGCTCACGGAGATGCTGCCGTTGGAGGTATCCGCCGTGCCGCTGCGGAAGGCGGAGGACTTAAAGACGATGGAGGCGTTGGAGGTGTCCGCGGTACATGTCTGGCAGGAGACATCTTCGACGCGGATTGGAGCGTTGCTGGTATCGGCCAGAAGTTCTTCACACCGGAGCGAACGGAAATGAATGCTGCCGTTGCTGCTGTCCGCGTGGATCTTCCCTGCGTCCCGGATGCTGTTTATATTGACAGGAGAGTTGCTGGTGTCGATCCGGAACTCTCCGCGAACCGTGACGGGGCAGGAAGCGATAACCGGGGCGTTGGAAGTACGCAGCATGATGCGCTCAAATTCCG
>CANQFR010000004.1 GCA_947599905.1 uncultured Lachnospiraceae bacterium | reverse complement strand
GCCAGGCCCCGGACCGCCGCGATCTTCTGCTCCTCCCGGGCCTTATCCAGCACCGGCTTGCCCACGCCGATCTTATATTCGGCCACCTCCGCGCTCAGAGCCAGCCGTTCTTCCAGAAGACGCACCAGCTGTGCGTCAATTTCATCCAATTTCACTCGAATTTCCTGCAGATCCACTTACGCGCCCTTCCTTATCTCCTGTTCTTTCTTAAGCATCTCCCTGATCCGGTTCTGCGTGTAGAGACCGGCGAATTTCTTCTCTTCTTTCGGCAGATCGCTGATGAAAAACGGCTCGCCGAACTCGATCGTCACATTCGACGACTTGATGCGCGGTACATGATTCTCGAAGATCTCCGCGGTGCCGGTCATCGCCACAGGGATCACCGGACAGCCGGATTTCTCCGCGATTTTGAGGCTGCCTTCCTTAAACGGCAGCATCTCCAGGATATCTTCATTCCGGTTCCGCGTCCCTTCCGGGAATATCCATACGGAAATACCGGATTTGACCTGCTCGATGCCCTGCAGAATCGTTTTCAGGCCTTCCCGCAGATTCTCCCGATCCAAAAAGAGACAATGAACATTTTTCATCCAGGTTCGCAGGGATGGATAACGCAGCATTTCTTTCTTCGCCACAAAACCCATCAGCGTCGGCACCGTCACATAGCCCACCAGAATATCAAAATAGCTCCGGTGATTTCCGACATAGAGAACTGCCCGATCCCTCGGGATATTCTCAAGGCCCTTCACGGTAATATGTACGCCGGACAGCCGAAGCAGATACCGGAACATGAACTGGACGATGGCCAGACTCTGGGCATCCCGCTTCTCTGGGTGCTTCTTCGCGATCCACGCTTCCACCCAGAGCACCGGCACAGTGAATATCAGGAAGAGGATAACGCTGACCGCCAGTATGATGAATTTAATCATAGGAAATGAATATCCTTTCTGTGCTACGTTATACCTGCATTATACTCATGTACTAAATAAAAAACAAGTCCATTTTCCCAAATTTGCCCGCGTCGGATCTGCCTGACGGAACCGGCCGCGGCCCACGCAGCATACACATACCTGACTAATCGAGTTACGCGGTGCGGCGGCTCCCTTTCGGTCGCCGCCGCATTATCATCCCGCATATTTCCATTCATCATTCTGCCGAATCTTACTCACATCCACTCACATCTGTCCTTTACTCGTGATCAGTTCAAACAGCAGCCCTGTCCCGAACCACAGAGGCGCAAAATCCAGCCGGATCAGCCCGTTGATGTTCGAATGCCGCCCGGTATAATCCCACGGGCACATGCCCCGGCCCCGCAGCCAGAACCCTGTCGCATACTCCACGACAAAGATCAGCACCATATAGAGCATCCCATGGCGCAGGATGCGATCCTTCGTGCTGAGTCCGCCTGCCGGTTCCACCTTAAGCCACCGATCCACGCCGCGCCCGATCGGCGCCAGCATCGCTCCCATGCCGTAGATCGGGAACATCAGAAGCGACGTCCGCCCCATGAGTCTCCAGTCGTGAAGCATGATGGAATCCACCGAGGTGAAGATCACCTCCAGACACCAACCCGCCACGCCGCATTTCATAAAATTCTTACATGTATCACGAATGTTTGCTGTCGTCTTCATGGGGGTAGTATGCGCAGATTATGCTGTGTTTTATGCAGCTGGCGTCATTCCGCCATATGCACATTACCGCTTAATGTATTCTGCACAGCATAATCTCCCTCACACCCCATCGCAGCCTCACAACAGCGGCGACAGCAGCCTGCAGCTCTGCTCCTTAAACCGGATCCACAGTTTCCTCTGGGCGTAGTCCGCGCGGGTTACTTCCCGGCACAGTTTCAGATCCTCCCGGAATTTGTCCTCCAGCCGCTTCGTCACGCCTTCGTCATAAATGGTGGCGTTTACCTCAAAATTCAACTCAAAGCTCCGAATATCCATATTGGCCGTGCCGACGCAGCTGACCATGCCGTCCACCATAACTCCTTTGGCGTGAAGGAAGCCGTTTTCATAGGTGTAGCATTTGGCGCCCGCCGTCAGCAGATCGCCCATGTAGGAATAGGTAGCCCAATAGACAAACGGATGATCCGGCTTGCACGGAATCATCAGCCGCACGTCCACGCCCGACTCCGCCGCGAATTTCAGCGCCGAAAGCGCCGCGTCGTCCGGAATGAAATACGGCGTCTGGATATAGATATGACGGCGCGCCCGGGTGATCAGCTGGATGTAATTATTGCGGATCTGCCGGTTGCCTGCGTCCGGTCCGCTGGCAATGATCTGCATCATGACGCCGCGTTGGTCCAGCACCGCCCGGACGTCCGCATTTCCCATCCCGAAATATTTCCCGTCCCGAAACAGGTTCTCTTTTGACGCGTAATTCCAGTCCAGCGCGAACCGGATCTGCAGGCTGTACACCGCGCTTCCGCGGATCTTCAGATGCGTATCTCTCCAGTAGCCGAACTTCGGATCCCTGGAAATGTATTCGCGCCCGATATTGAAGCCGCCCACATATCCGGCCTTTCCGTCGATCACCACGATCTTCCGGTGATTCCGGTAATTCATGCGCAGCTGCAGCCGCCCCAGGATCGGCGGAAAGAATTCCGCCGTCCGGATCCCGCAGGAGCGCAGATCCTTCCAGACCCGCGCCGGCATGAAGCGGCCGCCCATTCCGTCGTAGAGCACGCGCACTTCCACGCCGGCAGCTGCCCGTTCCTTAAGAATCGGAATGATCGACTGAAACAGCTCGTCGTTTTTGATAATATAGTATTGGATATGGATGTATTTCTCCGCTTTCCTCAGTTCTTCTTTCAGATCGCTGAATTTCGCCTCTCCGTCTGTAAAGATCTCCACCGAATTATCTGATGTCAGCACCGCCCCGGACGTCTCCAGATTATACAGTACCAGCGGCTCATAGTCGCGCCACGGCGATTTCGCAATCTGGTCCATGGCGCCCTGGATCAGCCGTTCCTGCTCCTTCACGGGATGCGCCAGCCGGTCTTCCACCTCCTTGACACGGAACATTCTGCTCTTGTGGTAATCCTGGCACAGCATCAGATACAGCAGGAAACCGAAGATCGGCACAAAATAAAGCACAAGAAGCCACGTCCACACAGCCTTCGGATCCCTGCGCTGAAAAAATACGATCACGACCGACAGGATCAGATTGATATATAACAGATGATCCATCAGCCAGCCCCACACCATGGCTATGACCGAAAATACCTGCTGCATTCAGGTTCCCCCTCCTAACATCCGCTCTCACACAAACTGATTCTTCTCTATGTTATAAGTATATCCGAGAGGCGCGAGCGCCGCTTCCACAACGCTTCGGTTCGCGTCCTGCGCCTCACAGAACTCGTCCAGCGACGGATAGAAATCCCGCAGCTGGGTATTTACATAGCTTAAAAGAATTGCCGGATCCTTTGGCAGCTGATTCATGAGATATCCTCCTTCCGGCTTCTCAGATAAACGACACCACGCAGTACGCCGCATAGATCGCCAGAAGCACGATACCCTGCAGCCGTGACGCCTTTTTGCGGATGAGGATCGGCACGATCAGGATCGCCATCACAAGCGCCGCCAGCGGAATATCCATCTGATATGTGGACGCCTCCAGCGGGATCCCCACGACCGCCGCCGGAATACCGATCACGGCCAGAATATTCAGGATATTGGCGCCCAGGATGTTGCCGAAGCCCACATTGGAGAAGCCCTTGATCATGGAGACGATAGAAGTCACCAGTTCCGGAAGCGATGTACCCAGCGCGATAAATGTAACAGCGATCACCCGCTGCGGCACGCCGATGGCCTCTGCGATCAGAATGCCGTTGTCAACCAGCAGATTCGCTCCCACATACAAAAGTACGGCGCACACCGCCAGAATAATGAACTGCTTCAGCAGAGAGCCGTCCTCTGACGCTTCATTTTCCTCCTCATCCCCGCCTTCGGCGCCGGCGCGGACGATATTCAGCACCGCATACACCACGAACATAGCCAGCAGAAGGAAACCCACCAACCGTCCGAATTCGCCCCGCAGGAAACCCACAATTTCCAGTACAATGATCACGCCGAAGAAGATCGCCGCACGCCACAGAAGCGGTTTTGTCTCCACTTTTTTCGTCGGCCGTAAGGTCTGGGTCAGACCTGCGATCAGGGCCGTATTGCAGATGATCGAGCCGAAGGCGTTGCCGGCGGCAATGGCCGCGGAACCGTCGAAAGCGGCCGTGGTGGAAACCAGAATCTCCGGCAGCGTGGTACCCAAGCTTACGATCGTAGCTCCGACTACGATCTGCGGAATACCGATCTTCCTCGCGATTGCCACAGCGGCGTCTACCAGACGGTCGCCGCCCAGGCAGATCAGGATCAGTCCTAATACGAATAACGCTACAGTAACTAACATATGGATTCCTCCTTGGAAATTTGCGTGCCTGCGGCCCCGCCCGGCGAATCTCTTCTGCGCCGCCGCGAAAAAGCGAGACTTCCAGCACATATTCTGCGCTAAAAGTCTCGCTTCAAAACATCATCTGTTTCAGGTATGACCCGGTATTATCTACGGGCTGACGGATCATACCACACCTTCGGGCGGTGCAAGCTACTCCCTTTTATCGTTCAGTTAAGGGAAGTATAGCATATTTTTACAGATTCGTCCATCATTTGTTTTCGATTGCCGTACGCGCCTGTTCCCCCGCAGTCCGAATCGTCACTCCACATACGCGATCAGCTTATCCCCCGCCGGCGCCGTGTCGATGACGATGGTGTTCCCGGCCCGAACCTGGTCCTGCAGGATGATCTTCGCCGCCAGCGTCTCCACATTCTTCTGCAGATACCGCTTCAGCGGCCGCGCGCCGTAGACCGGGTCGTATCCCCGCTCCACCACGAACTCCCGCGCCGAATCGGTCAGCTCCACCGAAATCTCCCGGTCCGCCAGCCGCCGGTTGGTGTCCGCCATCAGAAGCGTGATGATACCCGCGATATTATCTCTGGTCAGCGGCTTGAACAGGATGATCTCATCCAATCTGTTCAAAAACTCCGGCCGGAAATGGGCCCGCAGGTCGCTCATGGCCATCTCCTCCGCCTCCGCGCGGATATTTCCGTTTTCATCGATGCCTTCCAACAGATACTGGGAGCCGATGTTGGACGTCATGATGATGATCGTGTTCTTGAAATCCACGGTCTTGCCGGTGGAATCGGTGATCCGCCCGTCGTCCAGCACCTGCAGAAGCACGTTGAATACATCCGGATGGGCCTTCTCCACCTCGTCGAACAGCACAACGCTGTAAGGCTTTCTGCGGACCGCCTCGGTCAGCTGGCCGCCCTCGTCATAGCCCACATATCCGGGAGGCGCTCCGATCAGACGCGCCACGGAATGCTTCTCCATATATTCGCTCATATCGATCCGGACCATATTGGACTCGTCGTCAAACAGGCTTGCCGCCAGCGCCTTCGCCAGTTCCGTCTTGCCCACACCGGTGGGCCCCAGGAACAGGAAGGAACCGATGGGCTTGGTCGGATCCTTGATGCCAGCCTTGGACCGGATGATGGCCTCGGTCACCTTCTCCACGCCCTCGTCCTGACCCACGACCCGCTTATGCAGTTCCTCGTCCAGATGCAGGGTCTTGCTGCGCTCGCTCTCCGTCAGCTTCGCCACCGGGATGCCGGTCCACCGGGAAATGATCCGGGCGATCTCGTCGTCGGTAACACTCTCCCGCACCAGGCTCAGATCCTGGTTCTTCACCTTCTCCTCTTCCTCCGCCAGCTGCTTCTGCAGTCCCGGGAGCTTCCCGTACTGCAGTTCCGCCGCCTTGTTCAGATCATAGACCTGCTGCGCCTGGGCGATCTCGCGGTTCACGCTCTCGATCTCCTCGCGCAGGGAGGACAGCCGCTCCACCGAGTGCTTCTCATTCTCCCACTGGGCCTTCTTATTAGCAAATTCATCGTGCAGTTCAGCCAGCTCCTTCTGCAGATCCGCCAGCCGGTCCTGGCTCAGATGGTCGGTCTCCTTCTTAAGCGCCGCCTCCTCGATCTCCATCTGCATGACCTTCCGGGACAGCTCATCCAGCTCCGTCGGCATGGAATCCAGCTCCGTCTTGATCAGCGCGCAGGCCTCGTCCACCAGGTCGATAGCCTTATCCGGCAGGAACCGGTCGGAAATGTACCGGTCCGACAGCACCGCCGCGCTCACCAGCGCCGAGTCGGTGATCTTCACGCCATGGAACACCTCGTAGCGCTCCTTCAGGCCGCGGAGGATGGAAATGGTGTCCTCCACCGTAGGCTCATCCACCATGACCGGCTGGAACCGCCGCTCCAGAGCCGCGTCTTTCTCGATGTATTTGCGGTATTCGTCCAATGTCGTCGCGCCGATGCAGTGCAGCTCGCCGCGGGCCAGCATGGGCTTTAAGAGATTTCCCGCGTCCATGGAGCCCTCGGTCTTGCCGGCGCCCACGATCGTATGCAGCTCGTCGATGAACAGAATGATCTGTCCGTCGCTCTTCTTCACTTCCTCCAGAACCGCTTTCAGCCTCTCCTCAAACTCGCCCCGGTATTTGGCGCCCGCGATCAGCGCGCCCATATCCAGCGCGAACAGCTTGCGGTCCTTTAAGCCCTCCGGCACGTCGCCGCGGACGATACGCTGGGCCAGCCCCTCCACCACGGCGGTCTTGCCGACGCCGGGCTCTCCGATCAGCACCGGATTATTCTTGGTCTTCCGGGACAGGATCCGGATCACATTGCGGATCTCGCTGTCGCGGCCAATGACCGGATCCAGCTTCTGGTTACGGGCCCGCTCCACCAGATCGGAGCCGTATTTCTCAAGAGTGTCGTAGGTAGCCTCCGGGTTATCACTGACCACCCGCTGGTTCCCTCTCACTGTGGAAAGAGCCTGCAAAAATGTCTCCCGACTGATGCCGTACTGCCGGAACATTTCCTTCATCGTCCTATCCGGCTGGCGCAGCATGGCCAGGAACAGATGCTCCACGGACACATACTCGTCGCCCATAGCCTTCGCCTCGTCCTCGGCGTTCACCAGCACTTTATTCAGATCATTGCTCACATAGAGCTGACCGCCGCCGGAAACCTTCGGGAGCCGCTCCACCGCCTGCCGGGCCTCGTTCGTGAACATCTCGCCCGAAATGTTCATCTTCGTGATCAGCTTCAGAATCAGGCTGTCCTCCAGCGTCAGGAGGCTCAGAAGCAGATGTGCCTGCTCCAGCTGCTGGTTGCCGTGCTCGTAGGCCAGCTTCTCGCAGTTCTGAACGGCCTCGACCGATTTCTGGGTAAATTTATTGATATTCATAGGATCTCCCCCTTTTTCTCGTTGTTCTATCCGTACTATAACACATGTTGTTAGCACTGTCAATAGATGAGTGCTAATATTTTATCAAAATTCAAATTATAAGTTTCGGCACACCGGCGTCCGGCTGTCCGAGGCACATCCATCGCGGCATTTTCCCACAAAAAAGCCCCGCCGCGTTCACCCGGGAAGCGGCGGGGTTTCTGATTTACATGTATACCTGTGACGTTCTGCCCACATTCCTATGCAAACAAGACGCCAGCAGCATTATCTCTATTTCATATTCGTCCGGCTCGATTCCGTCAGTTCTGGCGGGATCAGTAATTCTCTTTCCTTACCTCAAAATAACTCTGCGGATGCGCGCAGACCGGGCAGACCTCGGGGGCCTTTGTGCCGACGACGATGTGGCCGCAGTTGCGGCACTCCCATACCTGAACGCCACTCTTCTCAAAGACCTGCTTCGTCTCTACATTGTTCAGCAGTGCGCGGTAACGCTCCTCGTGGGACTTCTCGATGGCCGCTACGCCGCGGAATTTAATCGCCAGCTCCTTGAATCCCTCTGCCTCGGCCTCGTCGGCCATACGGGCGTACATATCGGTCCACTCAAAGTTCTCGCCTTCGGCGGCGTGAAGCAGGTTCGTCGGCGTATCGCCCAGCTCGCCCAGCTCCTTGAACCACAGCTTCGCGTGCTCCTTCTCATTATCCGCCGTCTTTAAGAAAAGCTCGGCGATCTGCTCGTATCCGGCTTTCTTCGCTACCGACGCGAAATACGTGTATTTGTTCCTTGCCTGGGACTCGCCGGCGAAAGCTTCCCACAGGTTTTTCTCGGTTTTGGTGCCTGCATATTTGGACATAACTGGTTCCTCCTTATCAATGTGAATTCATTCAGTAACTACTTCAAAATATAGCTTATCGGCAGAGAAATGTCAATCCACCCGCGCAATTTTTCGTTAAATGCCGCTTCACGGACGCCTCAGACACTCATCATTTCACATGAGAGCAACGCCGGACCGTTCACCCGCACCGCGCCGTCCCCGGTCAGTCGAATCTCCGTCAGATGACCCTCCAGCGTTTCTCCGCGGCTTTCCCCGTCATCATCATACATCTCATAGACCGCCTCTTTCTTCAGGAAATGCAGAAGCGTCAGCTTCGTCATGTCCACGCCGTCCACATATTCGGCCGGCGCCGCCATTGGTACGAGGTGATCCGCACGGACAAAAATCAGCACCTCGTTTAATGCCGCCCTCACGTAGTGATGTCCGGCAGGCAGGATCTCCGCGTCCATATCGTCCGCGCCGCGCATCCGGTACAGCTTCATCGTCTCCGGCAGATAGACATAGCGGCCCTCCGCGTTCTGCCGGTAAACGGGCGCGATCATGATACTCTCTCCCACCATCAGCTGATCCTCCACCTGCGCCGCCATTTCATCCTCCGGCCAAACAAAGGCCGGTGGCATAAACATCATGTCGCCGCCAAGCGCCGCTTTCATAAACTCGCTGTACAGATACGGCAGAAGCGCATAGCGCAGGCCGATGATCCTGCGGAAGCTCTCCTTATCGCCGAACTGGTAAAATTCCTGTCTCCGGGTGCCGATAGCCGAATGGTTCCGCATCAACGGCGTGAAAATACCCAGCTCCAGCCAGCGCAGCATCATATCCTCCGTCGTGTCGGAGCCGAAACCGCCCAGATCCGCGCCGGTGTAAAGGAAGCCGCACATATTCAGCGACGGCAGCATCTGCAGGTTCATCAGAATGTGGGACCACCAGGACTGATTGTCGCCCATCCAGATGCCGCCGTAGCGATGCATACCTATGTAAGAGGCGCGGGAGAACAGAAGGATCCTCTTTTCCGGCGACAACCGAGCAAATGCCTCTCCGGCAGCGCGGGTCATATTGTAGCCGTACAGGTTGTGGACATAGTCGTGGCGGATCATTTTCCCACCGCAATTATGCCGGATCGTCCGATAGTCTTCCGGCCGGGCCGCCAGATTCATGAACTGCGCCTGCAGCGTAAGCACCTGACCGATATTCAGCTTATCTTTTTCAAATTTTCTGATCTCCCCGGCAATCTCCTCCAGATGCTTCTCGGCATAGAACAGCGCCGGCTCGTTCATGTCGTTCCAGAAGCCGTCGATTCCGGCGTCTAAAAGCACCTTATACCAGCCCCCGAACCATTTCCGCGCCTCCGGATTAAGCATATCCGGGAAATGCACCCGCCCCGGCCAGACGCCCCCGACGAAATTATCTCCGTCCTCATTCTTACAGAAATAGCCGTTCTTCACGCCTTCCTCATAAACTGGATAGCCGTCCTCGATCTTTACTCCGGCGTCGATGATCGGCACCAGATGGATGTGCTGCTCTTTCATCTCCTTCACGAATGCCGGGAAATCCGGGAAACGCTCTTCGTTGACCGTGAAATCCTTGTATCTCTCCATGTAGTCGATGTCCAGGTAGACGCTGTCTAACGGCACGCCGTTCTCGCGGTGCTCACGGACTACCTCGCGCACGTCGTCGGCGCATTTGTAACCCCAGCGGCTCTGGCCGTAACCGAAAGCCCACTTCGGCGGAATGTAGCTGCGTCCGATGATGGAACGAAATTCCCGCACAATGCCCGACAGGCTGTCGCCCTCCAGAATGTAAAGCGTGAAGCCGCCTTCGCCAACGGTAATCGTGAGACGGCGGCGGTCGGTGTAGCCGCAGTCAAAGGTGACCTTCTGGCTGGCGTCAAGGAAGAGCCCGAAACGGCGGGCAGGCGTCGCGGCCCCATCCACGATCAGGAAATTGTGGGCGCCGTAAAGGGAGCGCTTCTCTTCTGTGTGGTTCGGCACATCCGAGCAGTTCGACTCGTAGATCCAGCCCCGCTTATTGATGCCGCGGATATTCTCACCCAGCCCGTAGATACGGCCGTCGTCGGCCAGTTCACAGGTAAATACAGCAGCCGGAGATGCTTCCCGCTGCGCGAAAGCGGCTACAGCCGCGGCATCCAGTCCCTCCGGGATCCAGCCCATGCCGCCGGCGGGCGCAAAAGCTTTCTCCGTATCCTTCACCAGGCGGATGTGATCTTCCGTAAATTCCTTCGTCTCCGCCGGAATCCGCGCTGTTACAGCGTCTGTTTCGATCGGATCTCCAAATACATACTTTCGTATCATAATTTTCCTCCATTTATCATGATCCTATGAATGCCTGTGTTTTACCAGGAATCCGTCCATCCCGGCGTTTCTCGCGCCCGCCACGTCGCAGACCGCGTCGTCGCCGCTCATCAGGCAGCGCGCCGGATCCAGCCCGTAAGTATCGATCAGGCGCTGGTAGAACCTCCTGTCCGGTTTCTTAAAATACACGTCCGACGACATCAGAATGCCGTCGAAATACTCCTCCAGGCCGAAGATGCGGAGTTCATTTTCCGTGAACACCCGCTGGGCGTTGGTCAGCAGATAGACACGGGCGCCGCTTTCACGAAGCCGGCGCAGACGCTCCTTCACCCGCGGAAACAGACGGATAGACACGGTCGTGACGATGCGGAATATCCGGCATGTCCACAGTACCAGTTCCTCTTCCGGGCAGACTCCTCTGTCCTCGTACAGCCGGCGGAATACCGTCTCGATACGGATCTCGGCAGTGTCCTCCCTGCCGGCGCAACGATTTCCGGAAATATCCCCGCCATGTTCCGCCCATGAAGCTTCCAGCGCGTCATGAACCGCCGAAACATACGCCTTACGCAGTTCTTCCGCGCGGTAATCCGCACCCCGATACCGATAAAGCAGCGCCATTTTCTCCCACGCGCTTATGTCTTCCTCATCGGTGCGGATATCGATCAGCGTCCCATACAGATCAAATATATAGTTATCGTAACGCAGGGTCATTTTATTCATATCCGCCGTGCTCCCGCACAGTTTCTCCGCTCTCCACGGCCTCATATACCCGCAAAAGCTCGCCCACGCTCCACGCCTGCGCGAAGCATCCCCTGGAAAACGCGGGCCGCCCGCCGTCGTAGATCTCCGGCAGCTGTCCGATACAGCCCTCCCGCATAGCGCTCTCCAGGGCCTCCAGCTGCCGCCGGACTGTCCGCACCGCGTCCGGCGTATGATCCCGGCTTCTCAGATACGCCAGATAATACGCGCCCAGCGGGAATACCCACACAGTTCCCTGATGATACGCCAGATCCCGCGCGCGCAGCTCCCCGCCGTAAGTTCCGTGAAATTCCGGATCGTCCATGGCAAGCGTCCGCAGGCCATAGGGCGTGTAAAGCTTCTCATAGACCGCATCCACGATCCTCCGCGCCCGCCGCCTGTCTATCATGGAAAATGGCATCGAGACCGCCCAGATCTGATTGCAGCGGAACTGTTCATCCGCCTTCGTGCCGGACAGTACGTCCTTAAGCCACCCTTTGTCCTCCATCCAGAATTTGCCGAGAAAACTATTCTTTGTCAGTTCTGCCAGACGCCCGCACCGGCTTCCGAAAGCGGCCGGATGATCCGCCGGCGGCCAGTCGCCGGAAACAGGCGTTTCCGGCCCCTTAAAATACGGCCCGCTTCCCAGCTTCTCCATCACCTTCAGCGCGTTATACCAGTAAGCGTTGATCTCCACCGGTTTCCCGTGCCGCGGCGTAGGCAGATGGTTATCGATGCGCACATCCATCCAGGTCACCTGGTCGTACTCCAGTCCCGCCCGGATCAGGCCGTCTCCGTCCATGCAGATACCGTAATCCGTCCCGTCCCGGTACGCTTCGATGATCCCCGCCATGACCGGCCACATTTCCCGGACGAAGTCATCGTCTCCGGTCCGCAGCACATAGGTATACACACTGCTGATAAATAAAAGCGCCGCGTCGGCCGTGTTGTACCGCGGCTCAGAGCCGCCTTCCGGGAACAGGTTCGGCATCAGGCCTTTCCTGCAGTAAGCCGCAAACGTCCGCAGGATGCTTTTTGCCGTATCGTACTGCCCGGTACTCATACAGCAACCTTCCAGCGCGATCATCGTGTCACGTCCCCAGTCCTCGAAAAACGGGTATCCGGCCAGGATCGTCTGTCCTCCGGTAGACTCCCTGCGGGAAATGAACTGGTTTGCGCTCACGGCCAGCTGCAGCGCCGCCGCGGAATGCAGACCGCCTTCCGCCGCTTTCCGAAGACCCCGCCGGTATTCCGACGCCTCGTCAAACAACGGCTCCGCCGAAACGGGGATCTCCCGATCCGCGCCGCAGACGATCTCCAGCACCGCGTCCGCGTGGGGCGGAACCGCGCGCGAAATATCGCAGAGAATACAGGTTCTTCCCTCGCTTTCACGCCCGTCGCAGGCATCGTAAGCGTAATACGCGCCGCCGCAGAACCGCGGCTCATAGATTTCCGTCTCGCCGTTTGTCCGTATATACAGCCGCAGTTCCCCTGAGGCGATCTCATAGACCCCGTACTGCTGTTTCACTTCAGCCGGCGCATCTTTCCCGGCGGCTGCCGCAGCGCTGCGTACCCGCGCCCCGGTTTCCTCACCGCAGCAGCGCGCCAGCATCCTTTTCCCACCACCGCAGCGCTCCGGCATCCTTGTCTCATCGCCGCAGCGCTCCGGCATCCTTGCCTCTTCCACAGCGCTGCACTGCCGTATCGTGAATTTCGGTTTCCCCGTAAGTGGCTGCCCCTTCGGTACAAACTGCAGATGCGGGGTTACCGTAAGGCGGACCTCCGCGTCCGTGCGGTTGTCGATCCGATACTGCACGGCGACCAGATTCTTCCCCTGAACCATAACAACACGCTTTACGACTTCCACGCCGTCCGCCTGGAATGTCCATTCCGGATAATCTTTGTACACAAAGCTGTTCAGGTAAAGATACCCGTTCTCATTATGCGCCGCGTCTGTAAATTCCTGCGACGACAGATGCACGCGATCCCCTGACTCAAGCACTTCCTCCAGACGGTTCACCATATTATAGCGCAGATTCGGCGCCCTCAGACTGGCCATCAGAAACGCCTGGTCATTCCTCGTATTTGAATTGATCATGGAAGCGCAGGAAAAGCCGCCAAGTCCGTTCGTCAGCAGGTACACATTTTCCTGTCCCCGCTCCCGCGTTGCCCAGTCCTGTCCGCCATACACGAATCTCATTCCGCATCCTCCCGCGTTTCCACTCCGATCCCGCTCTGTTTCCGGTTCAAAAGTTTTCCTTAGTTTCCGTCATCCTCATTATTCCGCGATTCATGGCCGATTGTCAAGCTTTTTTGATAAATCCTTGCTTTATCCGGGGATATTCTGTATAATTTAATTGAGAAGGATTTCGGAAATGTTTCATAATGAATGAGGGTAATAATATGCCGACCATCAATGATATCGCGGACAAACTGGGAATTTCCAAAGGTACTGTTTCCAAAGCGCTTAACGGTGCAGACGACGTGAGCGAAACTTTACGAAAGAAAGTGCTCGAAACCGCCGTGGAAATCGGCTATAAACGGAACCGCGCGCGGCGGGACACCGCCAATCGCCTCTGCGTTCTGGTGGAGAACATCAACCACGAAGATCCGGGGGATTTCGGCTACGACATTGTCATGGGATTCAAGAAAATGGCCGTTCCTGCCGGCTGGGAAACGGACATCGTTTCCATCACAGAAGAGCAGCAGAAGGAAATCTCTTATGACGCCTTCATGCTCTCCCGTGAATATAAGGGCGCGTTCATTATCGGTATGTCGCTTTTAAGTCCGTGGATGAAAGAACTTCAGAGCGCCCGGACACCGGCTGTCCTCTATGACAACTACATCCGGGAGAATCCGCGCGTCAGCTATATCGGCATCGACAATTCCGAGGCATATATGATGGCGATCGAATATCTGAGCAAACTGGGGCATACGCAGATCGGCTATCTGGGCGGCGATATGGACTCCTTCGTCTCCCGTAAACGTCATGACGCGTTTCTCGAAGCAATGGACGCCCACGAATTGCGCGTGGACCCGGACCGGATCGGCTGCTCATATTTCATTTCCGAATGCACGCATAAATACCTGCCCCGCCTTCTGGACAGTCATGTCACCGCTATCGTATGCGGCACGGATCTTCTGGCCCAGTCGGTAATCGCCAGCTGTATGGATCTGGGATACCGGGTGCCGAAGGATGTGAGCATCATCGGTTTTGACGACGCACCGTTCGCTGCGTATACGAATCCCTCGCTGACCACGATCCGCCAGAATCAGGAGGCGCTCGGCCGCTGCGGCTTCTATGCGCTGCACAGTCTGATCGGCGGAACCTGCATCGGAACGCTCCTGCTGCGTGCGGAACTGATCACCCGCGACAGCACCGGCCCCGTACGCCGCCGTAAATCCGCCCCTTTACGGAAACTTCCTGTTCAGGGATGAGCCTTCTCACCGAACACCATCTTCAGGAGCAGTTCATACTCGCGATAAAACGGATATTCCTTAAAATCGCCGAAGCTTTCGAATACGCTCCGGTAATACCACTCCTGCATCGATTTTTCCTTCTGGCGGAACTTCTGCCAGATCTCATCCCCTATAGCCAGGTAGTCCTCCGCCGTACTTCGCAGATTGCTTAATTTATCCGCAAAAGTAATCCGCTTCTCCTCCCGGGAAGCCGCGTGCAGCCGGTCAATCGTCGCCTGCTTGCGTTCTGTCCAGGTCTTTGATTTGTCCTCGGTCTCCGCCCGGACGAGATCCGCTGTGCGTTGTCCGAATTCTTCCTTCAGCTCTTCATAAGTCACGCCTGCGTCCTCAATGACATCGTGCAGATATGCGGCGGCAATTTCTTCGGGGTCACCGCCCATGGCGGCCACAATCGCGGCCACTGTCTTCGGATGAACGATGTAGGGCATATTGCTTCCTTTGCGCAGAGCGCCTTCATGGGCCTTCGCAGCATAAGCCGCGGCTTTCTGAATCATTGCTGTCCTCTCTTTCCATATCAAAGATATTTTTTAAAGTAGAACTTGTAAGATTTCTGTTTTTCTGGTATGCTAGGAATACGGTTGTTCTGCAATGCTCTCCGGCCGGAGCCGATAGAGCGCGCAGAGACCGGATTTCATATGCAGTGCAGACCACCGGAGGGATTTCATGGAACAGCAGCGCGTGTATCGCCGCACCCCGGCCAGAAGACGTAACAGCATCTTACGGTTTGAATGGGTTCGGCTTTTATTATTTTATATTCTGCCTTTTGTCGTCGTTAACCTGATTATCTTCTTTCTGGTAACGACAAAGCCAAGCTATGAACTGAACATTGACGATACGAATGATTACCGGACCACTGATCTCACGTTCACGATCACATCCTTCATGCCCCTGCGCAGCGTGACCATCACGCTTGACGGCGAACCGCTCGATCTGACGCAGATCGGCAGGAAGAAAAGTTACCGTTCCACAATCACTCATAACGGCGTACTGGAAATCCATATGGAGAACTTCAACCATATGGCCATTACCGGTTATGCGGTAATCGACGTCCTGGACAACGAACTGCCGGATGTCACCTCCTATACACTGACCGAAGATCATCTGACACTGTGGCTTTCCGATACCCAGTCGGGAATTGACTATGACAGCCTCAGCGCGGTCACCGGCGACGGCCGCATAATCGCCCCGCTGTCGATCGACCGGAATGCCGGAACTGCCGTATTCGCAATTGACACCACCGGTCTCACCGTGACGATCAGGGATATGTCCGGCAACGAATACCAACCGTCATTCTCCCTGACCGAAGTGATTGAGGAAGCAGACAACGCGGCGACGCATCCGGCCGAGTAGAGCAGCCGGCCGGTATCGGCGGCCGCTTACAGTCCGATTCCTCTTCCGTAGAGCCGGTTCATCTCACGACATCTGTCTATGACCGGACGGGTAAATTCTCCCCTCTTCATACGCCACTCCCAGTTGCCGCCCAGTGTGGACGGCGTATTGATCCGTGCTTCCCAGCCAAGCCCCAGATAATCCTGCAGCGGAATCACCGCCAGTTTCGATACGCTGGCCAGCGCCGCGCGGATAAAATCCCAGTGGATATCATCCCAGTCCGGATCGGTCACGCCCATATAGCGCGCGGCAAAATCACGGTCCCGCTGGGGGATCGTCTCGTACCAGCTTCTCACCGTGTCATTGTCGTGCGTACCGGTGTATACCACGCTGTTTGGCGTATAAAAACAGGGCAGATAATTGCTCCTCTCCCGGGAGTCAAAGGCAAACTGCAGCACCTTCATACCGGGGAATCCGGTCTTCTCGACCATCTCAAGAACTTCCGGCGTCAGATATCCCAGATCCTCCGCGATGATATTCAGGTCTCCCAGCTCGTCCTTCATCTTTTTGAACAGCGCATAGCCGGGGCCATTCTCCCACTTGCCGTTTTCCGCTGTGGTATCGCCTGCCGGAACAGCGTAGTATTTCTCAAATCCCCGGAAATGATCCACACGCACCACATCATACAGATCAAAGCAATACTTCATCCGGCGCAGCCACCAGGCATAACCGGTCTTCTTATGATAACTCCACCGGTACAGCGGATTCCCCCACAGCTGCCCCGTGGCGGAAAACGCATCCGGCGGCACACCAGCGACAGCCTCCGGCCGGCATCTCTCATCGAACTGGAACAGCTCCGGATGACTCCAGCTGTCAGCGCTGTCGAACGCCACATAGATCGGAATATCACCGATGATGCGGATCCCGCGGCTATGCGCATACTCCTTGAGTGAATGCCACTGCCTGACAAACATCATCTGCTGAAACTCATAGAAGCAGATCTCGTCTGCAAGTTCTTTCCGGTACCGGGCCAGCGCCTCGGGTCTGCGCAGTTTGATATCCTCATCCCACTCGCTCCAGCTTTTCTCCCCAAAGGAACGCTTCACCGCCGCATAGAAACAGTAGTCCAGCGTCTCCTCATAAAGATCCGCAGTCAGTTCCTTCTCGAGATCCTTCCCTTCCGCGAGGGTACGCGCTTTCCAGCGCTCATAAGCCTTTTTCAGCACCCGGAAGCGGTTATTGTATATAGCCTCATAATTAATATATCTCTCATCATCACCGAAATACGCCTCGTCACACTCCTGCTTCGTCAGCAGTCCGTCCGCGATCAGCTGCTCCAGATCAATGAAATACGGATTCCCCGCAAAAGCAGAGAACGCCTGATAAGGCGAATCCCCGTAACCGGTCGGTCCCAGCGGCAGAATCTGCCAGTAGTTCTGCCCCGCGGCAGCCAGGTCGTCAATAAACTGATAAGCTTCTTTTGAAAACGCGCCAACCCCATACTCGCCCGGCAAACTGGCGATGGGCAGCAATATCCCGCACTCTCTCATACCCAGGCCTCTCTTTCCTCATCTTTTCCGTCATGATACTCCATACAGACGCTATGCGCGTTCTGCTGAAATCTATCATATCAGATATTCCGGATTTCTGCAATCAGACTTTCGCCTGTTTTCGTTTCTTCCTGCGAAGCAGAAAAATAAGGAAAAAGGGAAACAGCAAAAAACCAAGTCCGAATACCACTGCCGTGATCTTCATGACTGTCCGAATCCAACCGGGCAGCCCGGCAGACTCTTCCGGCAGCGCGGAAGCGGCAGGAACGGGCGGCGGCGTTATTTGTATCTGCGCCGCGGACGGCGAAGCTATGCCTTCCGTTTCTTCCTCCGTTTCAGGCTCGCTTTCCGGCGCCGCCTTCTCATATACAGCCTCATACGCCATGCCCGGCTGCTCGGGAATTACCGCCTGCCCGCCGTAGACCGCTGTGATATCCATTACATATTTTCGGCCGGAGGCTGTGGCCTGACGGTATATCAGGCCATTCTCCCCCGTCTGCGGCGCTCCGCTCCATTCTACCGTATCGATCTGATAATACGCCGGATCCACGCCGATCAGTTCCAGAAGCGACGATTCATATCCCGCAAACGGATGCTCCTCCTTCACCTGCACAGTTTCGCCGCCCAGAATAAAACTTCCGTTTTCGTACCCCCAGACCGTAACCGGAAATATGAAACCGTCCGCCCAGCGTCCGTTCGCCTCCTGCGTACTTTCCAACGGAAGCATAACAACTGCGCTGCGACCGGAATCCTCATCCCACAGGTTCGCGTCTATGCTCTCCGGCACGGTCGCCGCCTGTTCCACGCCTTCATATAATACCGATTCCCGCGCGTAACGTGTCAGCTCCGGCAAAGGTACCGACACCGTCTGAAACGCTTTGAGACGGTATTCCTCCCCCTGCCAGAGACAGGCGTCCGGCGGAAGCGGCATCTGCACGGCTTCCTCCACACTCACCGCATACGTATCGTAACGCACGGTAATCTCGGTATCGGTTGCAGAAACAACGCTTTCTTCCGCGACAGTCATCTCTGAAGCTCTGACTGATATTCTCCCTGCTAGCGCGGCAGCCAGGCCAAACACAAGCCATACCATAAACCGCCCGTGCCGCCGGGAAGCGCTTCGTCTTTTCTTCTGCATCTGTTTCCATTCCTGATACACTGTACTGTCCCCTCCTGTCAAATTCCAAAACACACCGCACATAACCGCCGAACAGATCATAAGAAACAGCGCCGCGGCCGCAGCACTCCATATGCTGTCTCCCGTCTCCGGCACAGGTCCGTATATGAGCGCGCTCAGCGGCACACCGGCAGAATCAATCAGAAATACCTGATACTCTGCTTCGACCGTCCCGGGTTTTTTCGGCTCCGGTTCCCGCGGTTTGCGCGTCCTGTGCGGCAGCGCCTCGTCTCTCATCGTGACACGGTCGATGCTGCCGTTCCGCGACACCCTGAAAATAATATCCTCTGCGCAGGCATACCCGGCCGGCGCCGTTTCTTCATGCAGAATATACGACTTCCCGGCTGTCAGTTTTCCGACAATCTCATGCGGTTCTCCGGCAGAGATCCATTCTTCCGTTAACCTCCCTTTCCGTACCGTCTTATCGGGCTGCTTTCCCGACGCTCCTCCTGCGGCCGCTGCGTCTGACGGCTGGGACGTCTCTCCGGCAGACGGCAAAACCGCCGGCTCTTCCTCCAGTTCGAAAATCTGCATCTTCGCACCCGAAAGTTCCTTCTCTCCAGTAATATCCGTCTTCGTTACCAAGACCCGCGTCTGCGTATCCGCCATCACGACCTGCTCCTCGATGCCTTCTTCCGAGACAGTAAATGTGATATCGGCCGCATATGCGTACCCGTCCGGCGAGAGGATCTCGCGAAGCGTATAGCTCTCCCCCGGCGTCAGCACAGCCGCCACCGGATGCGGCGTTTCCACAGATACCCATTCTTCGACAATATTTCCTTCCGCATCCAGAATCTGCAGCCTGGCTCCCGGTACCTCTTTCTGCCCTGTGATATCGGTCTTACTGACCGTCACCTGCCGCTTCCTGTCATATCCGGCCAACGCCGTGACAGAACCATCGTCGCCGATCTCAAACGCCAGCCGGCCGCTCACCGCAGAACTGCCGTCGCTGTAATAAGTTGTCTCCTCCAGCACATACCCTGTCCGGTTCGAAAACAGCTCCTTCCCGAAAGAAGCGTCCCCGACTGCCAGCTCCGGCCGTTCTTCCGACGGCGCATACGCGGCAATCACCGGTTGGGCCTCAGCATCTTCCTCTATCAGCTCGCGCAGCCGCAGGTATACGCGCTCCGGCCACCGGTCTTCCACGCGCCATCCTCCATCGGAGAGCGATACCCTCCCGGTCCGCCGGCTTACGGTCTGCG
This sequence comes from uncultured Lachnospiraceae bacterium, assembly GCA_947599905.1. Lineage (GTDB taxonomy): Bacteria > Bacillota > Clostridia > Lachnospirales > Lachnospiraceae > UBA3402. The sequence continues at coordinate 23,413 of CANQFR010000004.1, read as the reverse complement.
CAGAACCATCGCTGTAAAATGTCGTTTCTGTCAGCGTATAGATTTCCCCGTCACGGATTCCATCCTTTTCCGTCAGTACCCGTCCGCTGCCGGATGACGTCCAGGAAGCCGTTTTCCGTCCTTTCGAATCGGTTACGGTCATTTCACCGCGCAGGACATACCGCCCCCGAAGCGTCGCAGTATACAGATCGTGAACCGTTATTACCGCCATATGTCCTCCAAGCGAAGCAATCCGCCGACCATCCGCCGATAACGAAAATACCACCGGTTTCATCTGCTCATATCCCTGCGGTACCTGAGTCTCCGCCAACAGATAGCTTCTGCCTGCGATCAGTCCTTCCAGCATATGATCCGGCTCCGTCTCCGACGTAACCCAACTCGCGACCGGACTGTCTTCATCATAGAGATATCTGCCATTATCGTCCGCGCCGGTCACAGGATACACTGTCAGTTCCGCACCGTTGACATAAAGTTCCCCAAAATCCTTCTTCCGTATCGTGACTCGTGTCTTCTGATCAACAACTGTCTGGCTGTATTCCGCTGCTTCTCCCCAGACATAGGATACGCCTTTTTTGTCCGGCAAAAACTCAAATGTCCAGGATCGGGGATTCACCGCGTAGCCATCCGGCGGAATAACTTCCCGCAGCCGGTAGCAGTAGGCAATGATGCTTCCGTCTGCCTGAATTTCTCCAACCGGCAGCTCCTCCAGTGCCGCAATTCCGCCAATATCGCCAAACCGTTTCGTAAAAACAGGATTCTGCAGATCGGGCTGGCAATACGCGGACAGCTCAAACACGGCACCCTGCAGATCATTTCCTTCTGAATCTGTCTTTCTTACGGTCACCCGCCCCTTCGCAGGCAGATCGGACACCCTGACAATGCGAACCGGATCGTCCACATGATACGCGATTTTCACCGGTTCAAATGTCGTATAATACGCCGGACTCGCAAGTTCCACCAACCAGTAATCTCCTTCCGGCAGCCGTGTAAGCGTATGGGGACGCAAATCCCCGACCTCATATCCTTTCGGAATCAGACCGTTTATTCTGTCCTCCTCCGTATATCTGCCATCCCGGCCGCTGGTCCAGACTGCCGCCAGATACGCGTCCTCACGGATCAGACCGCCGTCCGCTGCAGCCCGATAGAGCGCCAGCTTTGTACCCGGCAGTTCTTTTCCGCTGTCACTGTAAGTTTTCGAAATCGTGACCGCGCCCTCCTCGTTCCTGATCCGATAGCGCTGCACATCCGCAAGATCACGCACGCGGATCAATACCGGTACGGACGCAGCAAATCCGTCCGGCGGCGCTGTCTCCACCAGCACATAATCCGCCCCCACCGGCAGATAATCCAGACGGCGCATCCCGCTTTCCGTCAGATAAGAAGACGCCCGGCTGTTCACGTCCGGCAGCGCATGATAATCAAAGCGGTACGTATAAACCCTGTTCTGCCCCAGCAGGTTTTTGCCCTGCTCGCTGATATTGACGCGAATCTCCGCGCCGTCGTCAGTGAGAAGTACCATTTCCGCCGTTGTTGGAAACTGGTTCCCGGTACTTTCTCGTCCGATGGCTGCCAGCAGGCCGCTTCTCAGACCTGACACCGATATGCCGCTTTCCTGATCATCCGCCTCCGATATTCCCGTTTCCTGGTCTCCAGCCGCTGATGTTCCCGCTTCCTGACCATCCGCTGCCAATGCTCCCGCTTCCTGAATTCTGGCCTCCGATACATCTATCTGCGTATGGCTGGCATACTGCGCATGAATCGTCTGGCCGCCGTATGTCCAGGATACTTCCCGCAGTCCGGTACCCCACCACGCATACTGTTCCTCAAATGCCCGAATGAATCCGGTATACCGCCCGCCGTCATCGCTTGTAAATTGATCTACCGGACTTTCAGGATCATAAGCGGGCCATCCGTTGTCATCATAGACAACCTGTCCACCGCTGCCAGTCTTCGCCTTATACAGCGTAAACTGCGCACCGCTTACAAGATTTTCTCCGGCCCCGTCGCCGGTGTATTTCTCAATCTCCAGTTTTGTATGATCGTTATACAAAATCACCGTTTGCATCTCTCCGATTCTGCCGACCGTAACCTCACGGGCAGGCGCACTGACCATTCCCGGCGGTGCCTCAAGTTCCTCCAGCAGGTATTCTCCTGCGGGAATGGCCTCCAGACAGAGCGGCGTCTCTCCGCTCGTCCACTCGGCGCGCAGCGTCTCTTCCGCTCCCGGTCTGCTGTTGGTGGAGTGGTAAGTCAGCGGTTCCCCACCCTTTTTACGCAAATATGTTCCGTCTGGATGGTTCGTCAGATCTGATGTGTATACCCTTTCCGCTTCGTAGAGCGCCAGACGCGCACCGGACAGCTGCGTGCCGCTGTACCTTCCCGCGCCTTCCGTGACTGTCCCCAGAACTTGCGGCGTGCCGGAGGCGTCCGTCTTCAGCATATCCAGCACCCGGAAGGTATTATTTTCCGTCCCGTCGGCCTTTCCGACCAGAAGCTTTGTCGTCTTGTCCGTCATCACGGTCCGCTGTATCGCGGCCGTCTCCTCCACGACCACGCCGGTGGGAAGCCCCTTCCCGTAGCCTTCAGGCGCCGCCAGCTCCTCCATAATATAAATTCCCACAGGAACGCGGCGCAGCAGATCCGCCTGTCCTTCCGTCAGTTCGTCCGCAAACGGATCATCCGGCGCTGACTCTCCTGTAAGCCAGGTATTCTCCAGAATATAACTCTCCCCGGCACGATGATATATGCCGCCGCCAGTGCCGGCTGCCTCCTGGTCTTCCTTGCGGTCCTCCCGCATAACATACGAGGCTTCGTCATATTCCGTCTGCAGATCGGACTGTTTTTCACGTACCTTGCGCCCGCTTCGGTCATAAAGCGGAAGTTCCGTCTCATAACTCTCGCCGCTGTAACGATAATACAAAACCATACCGTGCGAATCATAGACCGGATACACCGACTTTTCAAAGGCTCCGTTATTTCCGGTCAAAACCGGCTCGCCATTCATATTCTGCCCGAAACGGTTCGCCGTCAGCGAAAACATCTGATGGCTCTGCCCGCTGTTTTCAGACTGCCAGGTTCCAGTCAGATACTCCGTATCTTTATCCGTACCCAGCGTAGCAATCCGCGATGTCGTAATCTTATCCTGCGCCAGCAGATGTCCTTCCGCGTCGCGCGCGACCGTAACCGGCCATACCAGCACGCGCACAGGCGTCTCCGGTCCGCATTCCTCTTCCGCCTCACCGGCCGCCAGCGTATAAGCCATCCCGGTATACGGATCGACCAGACTGTCCCGGCTGCCGTCTGAATCCAGATGGTACAGCACGACGCCCCCGCTCATCCTGACAGTCCCGTCCGGCTGCCGTTCGGGACGCGCGAATTTCCCTTCAAATACCTTGTTCGCCGCCGAATAGGTTATTTGGGTAAAATCTCCCCCGGCGAATTCCAGTACCGGCACGCCGTTCCGAAACGCAAAGATCGACTGACTGCCGTCTGTCGCGGCGACATTCTCTTTATCATCTTCCAGCTGCTGCAGTTCCGTTATCCTGTGACTGCGGTCATAGCCGTACCGCAGTATCCGCCCGGCAGCGTAGTCCGTCCGGAACACATCCAGCCCGCCCAGATCATAGAAAAGAATATCCGTGTCGCCGCGGTCGATTTTCCGGGCACTCCATATATCTTTCGGACTCTCGTCTCCGGCTTCCCCGAATGAAGCGCCCCCGCCCGGCGACGCGGTCTCCCCGTCCTGCTCATCAATTCGCGTAAATTCCGTCCGGAACCCGGCATATCCTTCTTTAACATACATACGCGTCACATTGCCGGCGCCGCTGCGGACGATTTCCAGTCCCTGATAGGCCATATCCTGACTGCCGCCCGACGGCGTCAATTCCAGCCCTTCATACAGCGTCATCAGTGCCCCCGTTACATAACCGTTTACATCATCCGCTGTCGCCAGTTCCTGCGTAATATATCCGTATCCCGCGAACAAATTGCCCTGATACACGATCTCCACATCCATACCGGCATCCTTCAGCGCCTTCAGATATTCCAGGGTTCCTTTTCTCCAGGCATAACCCATGTATACGCCGTCGCGGTAAGCATATTCGTAATTCGAATCGCCGCCGATCTCTGCCAGATTACCGTCAATGCGTCCGCTGATTCGTGCGGTCATCGTCCGCTTCTCCGCCTCGGAACTTTCCGCAGATGCCTCCTTTCTCTTTTCCACAAGCAGCCGGGTCGGCGTATTCTCTACATAGACCCGCGCCGCCTCCTCCGAAGCCCGCTCTACGTCTGTCGAAGCATAAACCGTCGCCGTTACACGGCTGTCCTCTGTTCCTCTCTGATAATAGGTTACCCTGTCGCTGTAAACCTCGATCGCAATCGGACGGCTCCTCACATATCCGGCCGGCGCCTTCACTTCCGCCAGCACATAAACGCCCGCCGCCAGCGGCTCCGGCGTCTCAAGCCAACCCGCATTCTGCTGCCCGAAGCCGCCCGCAAATCCATCGTCCGCAGCCGCAAGAGCACCGTCCCTAACCGTTGTAAAAGAACGGAATTCGCCGATTCGTACGCCTTCCGCGTCTGTCTGGTATATCCGCGCGGTCTCCTCGCAGACCGGCGTTCCGGCAGGAATGACGCCCTGATACCAGCTGCCGGACATCAGACGAATCTCTGATGCCCCCATGCTTTCCAGAAACTCCCTGCTTTTCCGAAACACCATAGTATCCTCGTCATAGAAGCGAACCCTGCCCTCTCCGTCCGGCGACTCATCCCTCACCGCCCGATAGATATTGAAAACCGCATCATCGTGAAGCAGATTCTCCCCTGTTTCAGAATCCATCTTTTCAATCCGCAGCTTCGCCTCATAGGGCGTATTAACGAAGCGCACGCGGGCGTACGAACCGTCGCCGGCGATCTTCGTTTTCAATGCGCTTTCCGCCCCCGGAGCAGAACTTCCGCTATTCCCGCCGCTGCCCCCATCAGGCGTCACGCTGCCGCCGGGACTTACCGGAACGAACATCGGGCTGTACAGTCCTTCGTAAGCAGTCTTTACGCCGCTCATGGTCTTCACGCCGTCCCGGTAGAAGATTCCGGCCGGATTTTCCTCCGTCGCCGTTCCTCCGGCAAATGCAACTCCGTTTGCGATTCCGGCGCTCTCGGCGACCGAACTGTAGCGGTAAACCTGTCCAACAGCCTCTCGGCCCGACTTCCCGCACGAAAGATAATACGTCACATGTCCGCTGCGGTCGTCGCTGTCATTATAATAATTCTGGTATGGCTTCCACGCATCCTGGGTCAGCGCAAAATATCCCTCTTTCCCCGTTTCGTGTACGCCGTTGCTGAGCAGACCGATATCCACGCCGTACTTGTATATCTCGAAATCCCCGCTGTCGTTATGCGCGTCTGTCACGTACGGTATTTCCCGGCCGGCTGCCTGACGGATCTCTGAACCGAAACGTATCCCGTAGCGCCCGGTCATCTCCTCCATCGTCATACTACTTTGATAAATGTATTCCGCGCTCAGCGCATCGTCGGATCCTTCCTCTTCTGTTGCCAAATACACCGACGGCACAACCACCTCCTTCGGGCTGTCGATCCGGTAATGCCGGTTATCAAAATCCTTAAGTCCAGCGTAGTGGGGCTGCTGCTCTACCACCACATAAGTACCGTAAGGAAGGGCTGCAGAAATCCCGAAACAGGCATCTCCGGCGACCGTATCCGCACTCAACGTCGCCGGATTCGCGTCCGCTCCGCCGGCCGCGTCAGAATCCCACAAAACCGCATAAATCTCATCCAGATCATAGTTAAAAAATGGTTTCAGATAAAGATCCGCTTTCGCAAGCGCCCGCCGAAGCGCCTCATCATAGAACCGGTCGCCGTAGGCCGTTTCCGTCTCTTTTTCCATCACGGCCACTTCACCGTCCAGATACCAGTCAATCGCAAACTGCCTGACCATATCCGTAAACTCCGCGTTCTCCTCCGCGTCATTGCTGCGGTTCGCCGTATTTCCCAACGGTCTGTGAGACGTCAGTTCCGGGGAACTGTCATCCCACAGGTCGTAATTGGCAACCGTTATGGCATCAAAGAATTTCTCATAATTCGGTACCCTGACGGTTCTTACGCCGTCTCCGTCCACAGCCTCTTTTTCCACTGTTTCCAGCACAGCCGTATAACCGGCAAGCGGTTCTGTTTCGCCCTCCGAATACAGAGATGCATTGGCAATGACCGCGTCCGCAGTCTGTTTATAAAGCGGCGCAGTCTGTCTTTCGACCTTTGTATAAATATTCGGAACGATCGCAGGATACGCCTTGTTCGCCTGTCCGATATCGATCACATTTCCCTGCCGGTCAAGCCACACAACATTTCCTTCGGCGTCCCGGTAGAGCCGTTCAAGATTGCTCTTCAGATATGCCTTAAAGCGGAAATTGGGCACTGCGCCGCCACTAACGCCGTCGGTTCGGTTTACGGTTTTGATCACCTTCACGCTTTGCGAAATGATTCTTTCGCCCACCCCGACGGGCGCCAGCCTTGTTCCTTTACCCGGTACGCCCGCGCCGTCCTGCGACGCTGAAACCTGTCCGGGGTATACCAGTTCCACAAGGCCCTCCGGCTCCCCGCCGCGGACACAGGCAAATGCGCCGGCGCCCGCTCCCTTCACGTTAACCAGATAATCGCTGTAAAACGGCTCCTGACCGCTGTCAGCATGGGCTGTGGCCGGGGCTTTCGCACGGATGGTCATGATCTGCGGTCCTTTGTTTTCATCCCAGTTCACCGTATTCTCGATATGAATCCGATAACAGCCGCTGACTGCATCATAGACGGCTGCAAGCGGTACCTGCTTATCGGTAGTGGTCGTATTCTGGCTTTTTCCGGTAATATATTGCTCTTTGTAGACCGGAATCGGGTTGCCGTTTCCATCCAGCCGCGGTTCATTTTCGCCGTAACGCTCATAAAGCGGCTCATACGCATTCTCAAGCCAGTCATCCATGACAGCGCCGAACGGGATCTCACCCTCCTTCTGTCTGACAGCCTTCACGGTCGCGTAGCCGTTTTTCAGCGCATACGCACCCTCCGGATACGGCACATACACATGCCTCTCCCCGTCCGAGGTTCTGACCGGCAGCTTAACATACAATATCTTTGTGCGCGCCTCATAAACCGCGCTGCCGCCCGGATAATCATGCAGTATTCTCGCTTTCCACTGTCCGTCCTCTTCCCATACCCCGTCGACCAGCACGCTGCTCCAAAAGGTATGTGCGCCGAACCATTCCAGAATCTTCTCTATCATCTCCTGATTGCTTGTGCCTGTCAGAGAGACCACCGTCCACGGCGCCTTGTCCGCACTGCCCGCCCCATCTGCGTTATGCGCCAGCAGCGTATATCCCATCTGCTTCAGCATGGCGTTCAATTCTTCGCAGATATAGTCTGCGTCCACCTCATCCGGATCGCTCCATTTCGAGGGATCGACTATAATCTCAAATTCTCCGGACGGATAGAAATCGATTCTCTGCGTTACAAAACAGGTCTGCATCACCGGGCGCAACGTATCATATACAGGCTTTCCGTTTTCCGTCACAGGAATATAGCCGCCGTTCTTCCCAATGCGGAATTCGCCCGGTTCGGCAATTTCGTACTCACCGGTGGGCACCATCTCCACACCGACCACCACATCTTCGGTTTCCGTCTTCGACTCCATATACGAACGGGAAAATGAAGACCCAGCCGGAAATCCGCTGACCAAAACATCAAAGCCTTCCGCGGTATTTTCATACGTCACATCAAACTCCAGCCAGTAACCGTCATGCATATCAATCGGATGATACATAGCCGACGTCACGTCCGCACGGCCGACCGTCTGCACGCCTTCCATAGCCGCAGGATCAATGGTCAGTTCATAGCCTTCCGAACGCGCGATCTCGCGCACCAGATAGCGGCCAGCAATCAGAGGCCGGCCGATCCAGGAACGCAGCGTCCGATATCCCGGTATGCTCCCTGCGGAATACCCCGCCCCCGACAGTGCGTCGGTCAGCCGCGCAAGCTCTCCTTCCTCCGTATACGCCATAAAAGAGGCATCGCCGTTTTTATCCGTAGAAGCAATCGCCGTCAATGCGCCTTTCCGGTAGACCACGCCGGTTTTTCCGTCGGGATGCAGAATATCCTCGGCTGCATACAGCCCATAAACCGCGCCCTCCAGCGTTGCATCACCCTGCGTATCTGCATAGCTGTCATATCCGTCGTGCTCGCCGTCCCGCAGCAGGATATCCCTTTTGTTGATATGGATCTCCCCTTCAGTGCGGTGATCCGAAACCGGAATATAAATCACCGAAACTCCTTCCGTCGAATACGGAGTTATAGGCTGAAGGTCATCCGGTACCGGCGCAGGCAGCGCCCCAGCCGAAAACATATCCTCTTTCTCCTCATCCATCTCCTCCGGCAACGCTGCAAATGAATACCGCAGCGTCTTCTGTCTGTCTGCATTCGACATTATGGATACCGTTCTTTCCGTGCTGTCAGGCTGCCCTGTTATCCCCTTCTCATCAGCGTCAGAAGGTGTCGCTTCGCATATTTCCCCGTCATCCGTCGCGGATCCCTGCATCCCTTCCGGCGTTTCCGGCTGCACAGGCTCCGCAGCCTCTTCTTCTTCCGTCTCCCCTATCTCATCCGCTTCTGTCTCCCACGCGTCTTCCTCCTCAATCTTGACAACCGGCCGCATCCCTTTCATAATTTCCGGCATCTCCGCATGTATCGACGCAGATAATAATTCCTCCTGCCCCGACTGTCCGAATTCCGTCCGGATATCCCGCGCCTCTTCTACCTCTTCCCGGTTCTCCCCTGTCACGGAGCTGTCCGCGTAGGAAGCGATATAACCGACATCCTCATTAACAGTTATATCACGGCTTCCCATATCAACAACGCGCCCTCCAGCCTCCAGCGATGACACGGCATACACCGGAATCTTTATGTCATCTTTGTGCTGTCCGTGACGGGTATAGCCGTACCGCGCTCGGATTTCCTCAAAAGTATATTCATACGTAAGTCCGATAAAGCCCTCATACGCCGCATCGCGGTCAGCCAGCATCTCCTCCTTTGCCATACCCGGTTCCACATGATGAAAATGACTCCCTTCATGATAAGAGGCGCACAGATCCACAAGCTCCTGCCACTGCGCATCCAGCTTCTCATTCTGCGCATCAACCGCCTGTTCTACTTCCTCGTAGTCCGCGTCCGAACCGTCCGCCTCGGGAAACATTTCTTCAGCGGAAACATACGTCGGCTTTGGATGTCCGTCGCAATAAGTCTTCACGTATGTATATTTCTTCGTGTCACAGTGGTCAAAGTGCCCGTCCGCATCCGTCACAGCTTCCCCGCAGATCCTGAAGCCATCCCACACCGCCGGCCTCGTCGCCATCCCTTCCCGATCAAGCGGCGCCGTAATCTCAGAACCGTCAAACGCTTCCAGCACACGAAACTGCGCACCCTCCAGCGTCTGCCCAGTTTCCGCACAGTACTTTGCCAGTCCGATCTGATAGTGGGACGTAAATGTCTCACGGTGTTCATAAATTACCAGTTCCAATTCCTGTTCACTTTCTGTTTCTGTATCGAAGCTGCCTCCGCTTGTCAGCCCGATATAAACCTTCGGCGTCACGGGAGCGGCGCTGATCATAATCTGGGTTGTCGAAGCATTGCTGACGGGCAGATAAATATTCAGCGTTTCCGTATTATGCGCCCAGTCTGCCAGACTATCTGGAATCGGCGTCGAAGCAACCGCTGCCGGCGGTTGTCCGCCGTTATAGGTAAAGATCAGCTTCCCGTTCAGCACTTGAGCGGACCAGCCCGCGGCATTCTCCCCAAAATCCCACGCGCAGGCCGCCAGCTGCGGCAGCGATGAAATATCCAGTTCCAGCTTCCAGACGCCGTTATCCTGCTTCATCGGCAGCGGACTTTCCTGAGCAGCCAGTCTGGACGTCTGAACCCAGTCCGGTATTGGCACCCGGCAGGCTTCCGACCGCTCAATATAAGCCTTCAGCTGCTGCCAGCGCGCGAGCGTCCCGGGCACATGTTTATCCACAAGAGCCTCCATCGCATCAGCGCTCTCCCAGCCGTCTCCAATCACCGCCCACACGGCGGCTTGAGCCGCCGCATAGGTGGCATTATCCGCACTGACAGAACCGTGATGATCGACCCAATAGCAGATATCCGCCAGCAGCTGGTAATCTTCGGTACTTCTGATATACGGAATTTCGGCATCATCAACAGACGTCCGAATCCCGTTAGACGTCACCATCACCCCCATATGCTTGCCCGGCGATATACAAAATGTCAGCTGATAGTTGTCTTTCCAACGATACAGATAATTCCTGCTGTGGCCGAACAATGTCTCAGAACCGCCGCTCCAGATATTCTTTCCGCTGAATGTCTTTGCTCGGCTGACAATGGTTGTCGTCTTCATTACTGCATAAAACGGAAAAACTGACACACAGAGACAGACGAAAGCCAGAAATCCCGACAGGATCCGCCTTCGCTTGACCCGAATTGATTCTATTTTCATTTCATACCTCCTTCCGGGCCGTCTGCCCCCCACAGACGGCCCGCCCCCTTTTGCGGCCTGCGGCCCTGCTTTGTTTCCTATCTTCGCCGATCGGTCTTACATCCGTATTCGCACGCGAACAGCCTATTCAAGAACCGGCTGCCGCAGCTGCACCACGCCGTCAAGCGTCCAGGCGCCGTCCGCATCTACCTGCCATCCATCCGGCGTTGTGCCGCCGTGCAGCATGGCGCCTTTGGTGCCGTCAGACTGTTCATTGAAATAATAGCAGCGTTCCATCCCGTCGCTTCCCTTGATCCAGCGCCAGCCGGTCACCATATAACCGTCCGCATCAAAGTAGAACCAGTCCATATTCGACTGTCCCTTCGCCGTATCCGCGTAAGAATTGAAAATATATGCCCACTGACTGCGGCAGGACTGCTGCCCGACCGTAAAGGTCCAGCAGCCGTCCGCCGTCTGGAGCCAGCTTCCCGTCAGCGGTGTGGTTCCACGATTTCCGAAAGGTCCGTTCACTCCGATCCCCGCCGCTCCCGGAACCGGCGTATCGGGAAAATACACAACCGTCGCAGCACTCTGCACGCGGCCGGAAGACGACGAAGAACCGCTGCTGTAACTTCCGTAATTGTGGCCGGAACTTACCGTACTGCCAGAGCTGGTCTGATCCACCGTCACAAAGCGCACCGTCACCCGGCATGCCGCGGACACCACGCCATGCGTCTGATCCTCAGATAACGCCGTTACGGTCTCCGTATATTCCGCCCTGCCCGCCAATACCGCAGAGGCGTCCTCTTTCTTTTTCTGATTATCCCCATTGATTACATTCTGAATCCAGGCCGGATTCGCCTTACCCGCCGGATCAAATCTTGCCGTCACCGCACACTGGGACGCATTTGCCCCCTGCGGAGTCAGAATGATAACGCTTCCGCTTCCACGGTCGCTCCAGCTGACATTTTTATAAAACGGCTGTTCCGGATAAAGTCCCGCCGCCAGTACCACAGGCTCTGAACAGGTAATCGTTTCTGTCGGATTTGTCCGCGAACCGGTCAGCTTTCTGGTTACAGTCAGCACAATATCGCTCTTATTCAGCTGCAGTCCTTCCACCCGCCTTGTAGTCAGATCCAGAATTCGGAATTTCACGGTCACCTTGCAGCTTCCGTACACGGCAACCTGATCCGCTGATGTAGCCGGATTGGAGGCCGCCGTCACGACGGCATGTCTCTCATATACGGTCGGCTTTATCACATCCAGATAACCGCCGTCCGCCTGCGCTTTCACCTGCTCTTCAAGCGTCTTCTGGATAAATGTACTGTTCAGGCGCGGCATGATCTGCACATCTTTTTCCGTATATTCTCCGTCGGATATCAGACTGATCAGATCCGTATCGTCAACCGACCAGTTAACCGTGCGGTCCGCAACGATTCCGTCTGAGTTATGTTCGCTGTGGATCCGCACCGGCAGCACCTGAACAGACTGGTCAGGCGCACCGTCGATGTATCTGGCGATCAGCTTGCCTTTGGCATCATGAATCTCTGTCACGGTGTCCGGTGCCTTACGGTCGCCGGTTCTTGTCTGGGTCACGGTAATCTCCGTCTCTGCCGGCGTCATCGTCAGTTCCGTCGTCACTTTCACATATTCCACATTGATCTGCGTATCGCGGGCCGGCATTGTGAACGTATAGGTTCCTCCGTTCACATAATGCATCGGGACCTCCTCTCCCCGTTCATTGATATAAACCGGCGGCTTTACGCCATGCCCTGTCGGATCAGCCGCCATCTGGTAACGGTTCCCGTCACTGTTTTTGGGTGAAGTGGACACCGATACGGTTACGCCGGCTTCCACCGCCGCTGGCGAGTTCTTATCAATGGTCCGGTAATAGGACAGGCGTCCTTCCGGCATCGCCGTCAGCACGGCGACGTCCTTATCATAGGTAGCGCCGGCATTCTTCGTATCAATCCGCGGAACCGACAACAGATATCCTTTGACCGGCTGGCCGTATGTGCCAGGCGCAAAATGGTCCAGACGGAAGTTCGGCTCCTTCTCCTGACCGCCGCTTACAAATTCATTCTTCAGCTTCGCCGTCATAATAAAATTCACGCCGGCCTCCAGCTCTTGATAAAAATACTCCTGCGGTTTTTCCCTCGAATTGCCGGAAAGCAGCCAGACGGTTCGCTGATCAAATTCCCAGTAACCGACATGGGCGGAATAGGAAAATGTATTATCGTTCGCGATGCAGGAACCAACCGCCCGTTTGACATCGTCCGGCTCTCTCGCAAACAGAAACGCCAGATTGTCCCCCGGTTCCGTACCGTAACTGAACGGATTTTCCGGTTTTCTTGTCCCGATAAATGTTCCCTCGCGCGAAGCATCGCTCATGCCGGTGGACGCCGTCTCCCCCGCAAACCGCGCCAGAATCAGATCCCCGCTGACATACTCGCCCACGATGCCGCCTACGGCACGGCTTCTGTGCCCGCCGATCAGTCCGTCCACATAGGAATTGTAAATGCGCGCATCCTCCATGCTTCCGGCGATTCCGCCCACATAACCGAGACCCTGAATATTATTGGAATTGCTGTTCCAGGTCGATACCGTGTTATCCACCAGGTCGGTCCCCACGGCCTGCCCCGCGATGCCGCCCGTACAGCCATCCGGTCCCTCGGCTTTCACCGCGACATTGCCGGCCGAACAGTTTTCGATAATGACACGCGCGGATGAACCGTCCGCGACCGCCGTAATCCCGCCGGCGCAGCTCTTTTCCTTCCCTTCCGCAAATACCTTACCGGAAACCGTCACATCGCGAATCACCGCACCGCCGCGTATCTCCGCTGCCAGTACCGCCGCGTGATCCGAACCGACGATATTTCCCGCTTCGACCTTCAGGTTCTTCACACTGCCGCCGTCAATCAGCCCAAAGAGTCCCGCATAGTCCGCCGTCTCCCCGCTGCGCTCAATCCTCAGATTTTTAATCGTATTGCCCTGTCCGTCAAAATGACCGCGGAACGGATTTGCGATTTCGCCTTCCATCTCATCCGCATCCCAATACCATCCGATCGGATTCCAGCTGCCGCCATTGATCCGCAGAGACGCCAGGTCAATCGGAGCGGTCAGCACAATATATTTGCCGGCAAAATCATTCCCGCCTGCGACTTCCTTTGACAGACCCATCAAATGTGAGAGATCCTCAATGCAATACGGATCCTTCTCCGTTCCGCTGCCCGGATAATCCGTCTTTCCGTTCCATTCCGCCCACGGATCCGCCGGTTCCGTCATAAGTGCCATTGCAGTCACCATTGCCTGCGGTCGGGCATTTGATTCCGTCGCCGGAGGTGACGGCTCATTCGATGGTGCCGCATCCTGTGACATCGCATCCGATGCTGTCGCAGGCTGAACCGCCTGTAGGTACTGTTCTTCTCCGCCGGCCTCTGTCTCTTCTGCTGCCGGTTCCGCAGTCGTAAACGAATCCCTGATCTCCTCAGCTTCTGTCGGCGAGGTTTCCATCGTACTCTCCCCGGCTTCCTCCGCAGCCTCCATCTTTGCCTGCAATTCCTCAGCCGACGCCGTCCACGCCGGCAGCAGCGTACCCTGCAGAATCAGCGCCGCAGCCATCACGCAGGCCGTCCGCCTGCGCATGGATCTTTTTCTGATCCGCGGCTTAACCGCCGCCTTCTTCATCTCTTCCGTAGTAAATCCAGCTTCGGATCCTTTATATGTTTTCCTTCTTCCTTTCTCCATAATTGATACCCCTTCCCCCTTTTCAGATATATACCTCCCTGCCGGCTTCGTCCGCCGCAGGACGTCTCACGCATCATTTCCGCTGCCGGAGCACAAACGCCGGCCGTACGCCGACCCGCCCGGTTACAGCAACTTCCTCATCCGCCGCGGCTGTCGCCTGCGGACGCACCGGCTGCGGATGGATATTTCCGTTGACCAGATCGACCACGTACACGCAGCCGGTATCCTGTCCGCTTCCATCCCCCATTGGTGTCCGAAGCCAGTATGCACCGTCAAATGCACCTGCGTTTGCAGCACTGTTCTCCGCATCGCAGCCGTTCACTTTCCACAGATATTCCCTGTACCTGACCGCTTCCTCCACCGAAAGAAGGAAATAACGATCTGTCAGGATCTGGCTGCCCAGCCGGTACGTGCGCAGAGCCGCCGGCTGAAACCGCTCAAAACACCCGGCTTCCGTCAGCCCCATGCAGCTGTACTCCACACCCACGCTCGCCTCCGGAAAGACCGCAGCGTCTGCGTTCTGCGAGAGAAGCCAGCTGCGGACCGGGGAATCCGCATATTCGCTGCTTTCCCCGAAATTCACGATCGGTCCCGGATGAAAGACGTAGCCGTAGCTTCCGTCTTCCAACTTCTCATAGACATACTCCGAGCCGGTATTGGCCGGAATCACCGATTCACACAGAAAGAGCGCCAGGGACTGCCCCTGCTTCTGCCCGCCTTCTTCATAGTTCTGGTCGATACAGCAGAAGCGGTAGCTGACACCGTCCAGCGTCCGCGTCACGATGTCGCCGATGCTCCAGTGATGCAGAGCAGGAATCCCGTCATCTGCCCAGGCCGTACCGCCGGATGCATTCTCCTGACCAACGCCGTCACCATCGCCCGGCTCTGTCCCGCCGCCGGCCGTACCATTGCCATCTGTGCCATAAGCGCCGTCCGGTTCCCCGGTTCCACACATCGCAAACCGAACCGCGTAATACGTATCTGGCTTCCCACGAACAGTCTCCTCCAGTGTGCAGGAATACTCCACGCCACCACTGAATACCGCCGGCAGGATACTTCCTTCCGGCATATAATTCTCTCCGATCACACAGAATACCTTCTCTGCGCCGCCGTCCGTCAGACACTGCCCGGCGGCAGAAAGGATCCGAATGTCATTCTCCGCCCGATTCCTCACCAGAACCCGGCTGTCAGGAATCAGTCGCGGATCCTCCCCTGTCAGTTCCGCCTCCTGCGCTTTCGCCATCTCAAGCAGCTTGTCCCGCTCCGTTTCCGTCACATTTGTTCCCGCTCCCGCCGCCGCTGCCGAAAGCAGACCGCAGCCTGCAGCCAGCGCCGCCGACAGCATACAAATACACACGGATTTCCTATAGTACACGCTCATATTTCCCCCCCATAAACAGCTCCTTTCAGAACCTTGTCCCCTTTTCAGGGCGCAATGATACACCTGCCCCGGCAAACGCACTTTCCGTTCGTTCTCTTGCGTGCCACCGCGGCATTTCCTGAAGATTCAGGAATTCATCTGTTAATCATACACTTCTGCCTGTACCCGAAAAT
This sequence comes from uncultured Lachnospiraceae bacterium, assembly GCA_947599905.1. GTDB lineage: Bacteria > Bacillota > Clostridia > Lachnospirales > Lachnospiraceae > UBA3402. Next base: position 7,587 of record CANQFR010000004.1, on the reverse strand, counting down.
CACCCCCCTGCTTCCCGCACTGTCCTTTGGCAATACGCTGTGAAACCATGGTGAAACACCAAACAGGAATTATAGAAATTCCAGAAATCAGGCTTCAGCTGGACCATCCGCCTAGATTTGTATTTATAGTATAAAACCTGTGCCTGCTTCCGTCAACCACCAAAATGAAGTCTAAATATTCATTCTTTTCTGACAGTTTTCTCTGCGGTCACGCTTTCCTTTGCTCGCAGAAAGTAAAACCGCCCTCCGGTCAAAATGCCGAAAGGCGGCTCATAGCTGCTGTATCTGTAATATCACGGTCTGTTTCCGTTCTCCCCATCCTGCATATGTACAACCACCTGCCGGAATGGAATCTCAATCCCGGCCCTGTCATACGCGTATTTCAGATCCTCGGTTATCTGCCACTTCGCGGGCCAGTATTTCTCCGTCGGGATCCAGCCCCTGGCTACCAGCGTAATGCCGCTTTCTCCGAGACTGTCCACGAAAACCACCACATCTTCCTCATGCAGGATATCCGGATGCGCGTCGAAAAGCTGCCTGAGGATATCCTTGGCCCTGCGGATATCCGAACTGTAGGAAATATCCACCCGAATCTCCAGCCGCCGCCGCGGTTCCGCCGTCACGTTGATGATATTGGCGTTGGACAACGCACCGTTCGGCAGAATCATCTGACGGTTATCCACCGTATCAAGCGTCGTATAGAACAGGCTTGTGGACACCACGGTTCCTTCCGCAGAACCGCAGACAATATAGTCGCCTGGCCGGAACGGTTTCAGGACCAGAATGATCATGCCTCCCGCAAAATTTGCCAGGAAATCCTGCAGGGAAAGGCTGATCGCCAGACCCGCCGAACCGAGGATCGTAATGATTGACGCCGTACTGACGCCCAGCCGCTCAAGCGCCATGAAGCCCGACACACCAATGGTCAGCGCATAAACCACCGAAGAAAGGAATGCCCGCAGCGAATTATCGAGATGAAGCTTCTCAAAGGTTTTTCTTATCATCATCCGCAAAAGCCGTGCGATCTGTATCCCGATGATCATGATCAGGACGGCATTCACGATATTAAATCCGAGCGTTTTCAGCGCGGGCGTTGCATTTTCCACCGCTGTCTGTGCGGTTTTCGCCACTGCGCCGGCAGCTTTCTTATACGTCTTGGAAGCCGCAGGCGCCGCCGGTTTTTCTTCTGAGGATGCCGTTTCCTCCATCCCCGGCGCAGCCGTCCCGAGGTCAGCCTCCCCGGGCGTGCCGACAAAATATTCCGTCTCCGGTTCCGCGTCAAACACAAACTGCGTCTCCCCGGCTTCGCCGATGACGTAACCGTCACCCGTCCAGAATTCCTGTGGAAACGGACCATACGATACGGAGCCTCCGGCTGAACCGGAACCTTGCAGTTCTTCTTCCGTGGATGTCTCAGCGCCTGTCTGTGCCGTTGATTCCGCCTCCGATAACTCCGCACCCGCCACTGCATCGGCTCCCTCCGATGAGCCCGTTTCTGCTTCCCCGGATGATTCCGTACCCGCTCCCCCAGATGATTCCGTACCCGCTTCCCCGGATGACGCTTCACCTGCTTCCCCGGATGATTCCACGCCCGCTTCCCCAGACGACTCCACAACTGCTTCTCCGGACGATTCCTCGTCTGCCTCTTCGGACGATTCTGCGCCCGCCTCCCCGGACGACTCCTCACCTGCTTTCGATGTTTCCTCTGCAGAGGGTTCCGGCCCATTCTCGCCGTCCGCCCCTCCGCCGGAAGCCGTTGACTCCTCACCCTGCTCCGATGGAAGAGCAACCGACGGTTCCTCTCTGTCTGTCTGCTGATTCCAAATCATTTCCGATATCTCCTGTCTGCCGCGCTTCTTCTGCTGTCCGGCTTCTGCTGAAATAACGCCGGCCGCCCGCAAAAAGCGCCGATACGGTATTCCTTATCCTGCCGCCACAACAGGCGTGCATGTAAAAATATGAACTCCCAGCGGCGCGAGCCGGATCGCGATGGATTCCTCACGTCCGTCGCACTCCACCGGACGGCTGGTGAGCGCCCGCGGATTACCGATTCCGCCGCCTCCGTACTCCTCCGCATCGCTGTGAAAGACTTCTTTGTATTTGCCGTGGAACGGCACGCCGATACGCCGCTTTGCATGAGCTGCCGGCGCAAAATTACAAACGATAAGCAGCGTATCTTCTGCGGAAGCCGAATTTCGCAGATATACCAGAATATTCTCCTCGCCGCTCAGGCAGTCAATCCACTCAAAGCCCTCCGGCCGCCCATCCAGCGCGTAAAGCGCGGGATGTGAACGGTAGAAATGCAGCAGTGCCCGGACATACAGCATAAACTGATGCTGATAAACGCGCTCGTCCGGTAATCCGGCGTCCGCACCCGCTTCAGCCGCGGCCTTCTCCGCCGTCTGCTGCACAGACACATCCGCCGCTTCCCACGGAAGCCGCGCATTCTCGTCCCACTCCTCCGTCATTCCCATATCCTGACCCATGAACAGCAGCTTCTTCCCCGGATGCGTCATCCAGTATCCGTAAGCCGCCCGCAGATGCGCCAGCTTCACCGCCAGCGTCTCCCCGGGCATCTTGGAAACCATCGAGCCGCGGCCGCCGCCCATTTCATGATGCGGCAGCGCCAGAATAAAATCTTCGCTGTATGCGTAAAGCATACTGAACGTCAGCTCCCCGTACCGCTGATGCCGGAAATACGGGTCGTAACGCAGATAGTCAAGAAAACCGCTCAGCCAGCCGCTGTTCCATTTGTAATCAAAGCCCAGCGCCGTTTCCGCGTCTCCGGTCACCTGCGGCCAGGCAGTCGCTTCCTCGGCAATCAGCAGCGCGCCTTTCTCCCGCTTATGGAAACAGGCTGCCAGCCGCTTTAAGAAATCCACCGCGTCCAGATTTTCATTGCCGCCGTAGATATTCGGAATCCACTGGCCGGGGGCTTTGCCGTAATCCAGATAAAGCATGGCCGAAACCGAATCCGCCCGGATGCCGTCGGCATGATATACCTCCGCCCAGAAAAGAGCGCTCGCGATCAGGAAGTTCGCGACCTGAAGCCGGCGGTAATTAAAAATCAGCGTTCCCCACTGCGGATGGGTTCCCTGCCGCGGATCCCTGTGCTCGTAGACGCAGCTGCCGTCGAAGCACGCCAGCCCCGCCAGATCACGCGGAAACTGGGCCGGCGTCCAGTCGAGAATCACGCCGATTCCCTGTCCATGCAGATAATCCATGAAATACTGAAAATCATCGGGTGAGCCGTAACGACTGGTCGGCGCAAAATAGCCGGTGGTCTGATATCCCAGGGAAGCGTCAAGCGGATGCTCCATAACCGGCATAAGTTCCACATGGGTATAGCCCATCTCCTTCACATAAGCGGCCAGTTCCACCGCCAGCTCGCGGTAATTCAGGAAGCCTGCTGCCGCAGCGCTTCCCTTCTTCGCCCCTGCCCCGCTGTCCGGCCCTGCCTCAGCGCGCTTCCAGGAGCCCAGATGCACCTCATAAACTGACATCGGCGCCTGCTTCGCCGCTTCCCGCGACGCCGGCCGCTGCCGCATCCATTCTTCATCGTGCCAGGTAAAATGTGCCACATCCCACACGATCGACGCATTGTCGGGCCGCAGCTCCGCGTACGTCCCGTACGGATCCGCCTTTAACATCGTATCGCCGTTCGCAGCCTTCACTTCATATTTGTAAATATCGCCCTTCCCGATTCCGGGAATAAACAGTTCAAACACACCGCTGCTGTCCAGCCGGCGCATCTGGTGACGCCGTCCGTCCCAGAGATTGAAGTCGCCGACCACGGAGACACGCATCGCACACGGCGCCCACACCGCAAAATAAGTCCCGGCCACGCCATCAATCTCCATCGGATGCGCCCCCAGTTTCTCGTATGCATTATAAAGTACGCCAGCATCGAACTTCTTAAGATCCGTCTCCGTAAGCTGCGGGGCATAGGCATACGGGTCATGCAATATCTGTACAGTTCCGTTGTCATATGTCACTTCCAGCGTATAAGCCGGAACCGTCTCTCCCGGCAGAAGCGCCGCAAAGAAACCTGCCTCATCAGCCAGCTCCATGGGCCAGGCCGTACCTTCGGCCGGCTGCTCTCCCGCAGCCGAATCCGGCGCAGCCGTCCGCACTGTAACCGCCGCTGCGGTCGGAATAAACGTCTGGATCAGCACGCCCTGCGGTACGATATGCGGCCCCAGAAGTTTATGCGGGTCAGCCGCCTCCGAATAAACCAGTTCTTCGATCGCCGCCCAGTCCATCAGGGAATACAGCGTATCTGTCATGAATGAATCCCCCTTTCTGAAAACCCTGCCATTCCTTCTCTGTCATCAAGTTTACCATTATTTTCCGATAAATACAAACACTATTCCTTCACGAACGCTCACTCCCGGTAATATGCCAGCATCAAATCCACCATCCGACCGTAGCTCTTCACGCCTTCCGGCTGGCTGTTGATCTTCAGATAAGTGTCGTTCATCTGGTTCGCCACTTCGGCCACCTTCCCCTCATAACGGTTCCAGAATGCGTTATTGGCCGCAAGGTGCGCCTGCGTCTGCCCGTTCAGCTGCCCGTACAATTCGTGGTAGGCCTCGCGATCCTGAGAAGCAAGCGCATTGCCGGCATAGACCCAGCCGGTCAGGTAACCGCTGTATCGAAAAGACGGGTTCTCCGAACCGATGCAGGCCAGATAGCCGATGAAATTCGCCTCATCTTCACGCATAAACCCCCGCAGATGCGAAAGCTCGTGGCAGATCGCATGCGGAATGTTATAGTCCGTCATCGCCCGGTTATAATTCGCTTCCACCGTAAACGGCGAGTAGACGCCGGACAGCTGCTGCACCGAAAGAATCCAGGGAACGGCCAGCGGCTTCGGCTTCGGATAATAACCCGAAAGCTGCGGATATCGCTCTCCCAGCCCCGCCATCGCCTGCTGCCCCACGGCGTTCCAGGCCTGCGAGTACGCAGCGGTATCCACCGTTTCATTAACCTTCCCGGTCAGATATTCACAAAGGGCAGTCAGTTCTTCCACCGTGGAATCCCGCACCTCCAGTTCCAGATAGCCTGAAAACGGTCTCCGGTAGTAATTGACGCCGCAGCAGGCCGTATAAAGAAATGCCAGCAGTCCCAGAAGAAGGCAGGCGGCCGAGAACCACGCTCCCACAGCCCCGCGGACTGTCTCCAAACGCAGCGCGGCGCGACGGATGTGGGACACAGTAAATAAAACAAGCCATAAAACTCCAATATATAGAAGAATCTCCACCACCGAGAACGGAAATATCCCGCAAATTCGCCCATATATTCCCACAATCCATGGATATACGGTAGTCGCGTACCACTCACCGAACGCGGGTGCCCTGCGTGCAGCGACCTGCAGTACTCCTGCTGCCGCAAGCATCGCAACGCCCGCCGTCTCTTTATGTAAACTACTGCGCATTTTCATCTTCTGCTCTCTCATAAAATCCCCCAGCTGTCCGGTGCACCGCGTTATTCTCCGGGAATACGTTTTAAGTATATCATGTCTTGCGGACAGAACATATAAATTTTTTCTTACCATTTTCAAAAAGGCCTTGCGGATTGCTGAAATCTCATTTACACTGGAAATGAAACAGAAGAAAGAAGGTCCGTACAGACTTATGAATAAAAACAGAAACGACAAACAGAGACAGATGGAACAGGAAGCGGAAGAACCCTTCAGCTGGAAGAAAGAACTCCTGAGCTGGATCGAGCTTCTTGTCATTGCGGCGGTGGCCGCCTTTATTCTCGATACCTTCATCATCGCGAACAGCCGTGTGCCCAGCGGCTCCATGGAGAAGACGATCATGACCGGCGACCGTGTCATCGGCTCCCGTCTCAGCTATACCTTCGGCAACCCCGAACGGGGCGATATCGCTATCTTTGTCTTCGGCTATACCTGCCGCGACTGCGGTGTCGAGTATCAGAAATCGCCGGAAGAGATCTGCCCCAACTGCGGACGGAAGGACAGCCGGAACAAAGTCATTTACTATGTCAAGCGTGTTATCGGCGTACCCGGAGACGTCGTGGACATCCATGACGGCCATGTCTACTTAAACGGCTCGGAGACACCGGAGACGGAGACCTATCTTTCCGAAGAAATGGCGACCCCCCAGGCGCTGCATTATGAGGTTCCGGAGGGTCATTACCTGATGCTCGGCGACAATCGGAACTATTCGCTGGATGCACGTTTCTGGCGCTACACTTACATCTCCGAAGACCAGATGGTCGCCAAAGTGCTGTTCCGTTATTTCCCGAAGATCAGTCTGCTGAAATAACCGTAACTGTTATTTTTGTTTTGTTTCCTCGTCCGGGACGTATTCCATGATATCCTCGATCCGGCATTGGAGAATCGAACAGAGATAGTTTAAAATGATTGTCTTCACTACCATATTTTTACGAATTCGGTGCAGCTGCGCTTTGTCAATCCCATAATCTTTGATCAGTTTATACTGGCTTACGCCGTTTCGGCGCATAGTTTCCCAAAGCCGGTCGTATTTTATCATTTGTGTCACTCCTTCCCCTTGTATTTTACCTACGGATACCATATAATAATATGGTGCGTGTATGCTCCCCGTCCGGTCACTGCAAGGCGCATATATGGCATCTTTTGTCTGTACGGAAGGCGCCGCAGGCGGCCGCAGGAGCCGCATCTCTGCAGATTGCGCACAGGGAAGGAGTTTTTCGATATGGAATTGAATTATTTTAAGGATTGTCTGTTCGATCTGATCAACGAATGTGACAGTCTGAAAATCGCGGATATAGACGTTCAGGACCGGGATGACACGATAACGGTCACGGTCGAGGATGGAAGTATCTTTGAGATCAAATGCCGGTCGATCCGCGAAACCGATCTCCCGCATCCGGCAGCTGAAAGACGTTTTCATAGCTGAGAGACACTTTCACAGCCGAGAGACACTTTCACAGCCGAAAGTCGCTTTCACAGCCGGGCATACAAAATAAACCGGATATATTGCAGGCACGGCGGATGTACGTGCGCAACAAAAACTGAGCTGTCGTAAATTTCTGTCTCCACCGTTCTTCACAGCGGAAATCAGAACTTACGACAGCCCGTTTCTTATGGTCAGTTTTCTTTCTTCCGTCCCCAACCGGTGATGACCGCGGCCAGGAACACGATGAACAGCGCGAAGCCGTAGATCGTTCCGCCTGCCACGACCAGCGGCGACAGGCCGGTCAGCGCTGCGCCGATGAAGACGAAGACGCTCATGAACGGCACGATGGCCGGAAGGCTGTTGGCCGTGCCGTCCAGCAGGTTGGCGCGGCGGTAGGGGTGAATGTTCTTGGCCGAGCCGATCTTATTCAGGATCGGGCCGAAAGTCAGGATGGACGCGCTGGTGACGCCGCCCAGAAGAACCGTCGTCAGGGCGATTCCGGCCATACAGATCAGCTCCGCACCGGAATCGGTCTGGGCCATATTGCTCTTCAGGATCTTATCGGCAATCAGGTTCAGCATCCCGGCGTCATTTAACACGCCCATGATGCCGAAGACTGAGATAACCAGCGCGCAGGTGGGCAGGATGCCGTTGACGCCGTCGATCAGAAAGCCGGTGG
>CANQFR010000003.1 GCA_947599905.1 uncultured Lachnospiraceae bacterium | reverse complement strand
CACGAGAACATCAGCACAACCTACGATATCTATGTACATGCGTTGGAATCCGGTGATAATATCCGCCGTACGAGCGAACGCCGTATCGACCCGCTACCGGATACATACGTACGCGAAAAGGCCGGGTGAACCACATGAGGCAAAGGAAAGACATCGTCAAACCGCCGGTCAATCCCTGTTTCTTCAAGGGAGAAATCCAGCGGTGGCAGTTCCTGGGAACAGCGACTTATGTCCGCGGTAAATACTTGTTCCGTTTTCGGGTGGAATTTGAAGACGGGAGCATTGTCCAGAAAGAAAAAGGCGGTTTCTGCACCAAAAAGGAATGCCTGGACGCCAAAGAAGTGGCGATCAGTCAAATGAGCAACCATCAGTTCGTGTTCTTTGAGGTAAAAGTCCGGGAGTTTTACGACTATTGGCTGTATTATTATATGATCGACCAGAAACAGATCAGTTACAACACTTTCTTCAGCTACCGGAATATTATTGACAAGTATATCATACCCGCGTACGGAAATAAAAAGCTTATGTCGCTTCGGCGCGAAACGCTGACCGAACTGCTCGTTAATATGCCGTCTCCATCACTGTATAAACTGGCGGCATCCGTGATCGGCAGTTCGTACAAATGCGCCAAGCAGATGAACCTCGTACACGTAAATGTGGGGGAGAAGGCAATCAGACAGAGCCGGAAGATCCTGGCACAACGGGCCGCAGGGACACCGCCGATCGACTGTAAACGCCCGGTCATTGATTCATTTCAGATTCAGAAGCTGCTGATCGAATGCAAGATGTCGGAGCCGGATTTTTTTCTGCCGCTCTCCATCACACTCAGTACAGGCTGTCGGGTAAGCGAGTTAAGGGCATTAAAATTTTCTTCCGTCGACTTTCGGACCGGAACACTCTCGATCACAGAGCAACTCGGAAGGCCGCTGATAACGGACGGTATTGCGGAGAATCAGGCATATAAACAAGTATTGAAGCCAAAAACGTACCACTCCATCCGCAAGATCCTGCTGCCGCAGTTCGTGCTTGACGAGATCATACTGGCAAAGAAACGCAGAAAAACTAAAGTGCGTGGAGATCTCCGTACCTGTGACGACGGTTATATCTGGGCACAGGAAAACGGGGACCCGCACGGACGCGGCGATTATAAGAAACCGTTTGCTCGCCTAAAAACAAAACTAGGACTCGATCCTAACCTTCACTGGCATGACCTTCGTCACTCCTTTGCAACAGTCATGACCGAAAACAACATCAATCCCAAGGAGCTCTCGCAGGCAATGGGTCATTACGAAAGCGACTTTACGCAGAATGTATACGTCGACAGCAACCAGATAATTAACAACGGGTTTCAGGCATATTACAGGTTCCTCGATGACATCGTACCGAAGACAGAAATTGTGTCTGATCTCAATCTGGATTGGCTGATCGAGGATGTCTGCGGTCCGTTCATGAACGCCCTGCGAACAGGCACTAAATAGTCCTATATGTATGGTTGGTGTTGTACAATGCTAAAATGTTATGAATAGTCAGAAAAAAGAAATTTGTTGTTTTTGTTTAAAAATGGTCAAAAAAAGCGGTCAAAATGGACGATGATATTTGCAAATAAGGACACTTTTATATGAAAATAGGACTGTTCATGCGAGTTGCGGATGGGATCAAAAAATTATGAATGATTTACAAAATATTAGGAGTTTCACATGAGAAGATTGGCACTAAGTGACGAAATTTTGTTGTCTGTCCAGCAGCCTGCCAGATATATCGGCGGTGAGGTAAACATGGCAATTAAGGACCCTACGAAAATGGACATCCGTTTCTGTATGTGTTTCCCGGACGTCTACGAGATCGGTATGTCCCATCTGGGCATCCAGATCCTCTACGATATGTTCAACGGAAGGGACGACGTCTACTGCGAGCGGGTCTATTCGCCGTGGACCGATATGGACAAGCTGCTGAGAGAGAAGAATATCCCGCTGTTCGCGCTGGAGTCACAGGATCCGGTAAAGGATTTCGATTTCCTGGGCATCACGCTCCAGTATGAGATGTGCTATACCAATGTGCTGCAGATTCTGGATCTGAGCCGCATTCCGATGCATGCCGCAGATCGTACCGAAGACGACCCGATCGTCATCGGCGGCGGCCCCTGCGCCTATAATCCGGAGCCGCTGGCGCCTTTCTTTGACATTTTCTACATCGGGGAAGGGGAAACGGTCTACGGGCAGCTTTTCGACGCGTATAAGGCCAATAAAAACCGGGGAGGAAGCCGGAGAGAGTTTCTGGAAACGGCGGCGCAGATTCCCGGCCTCTATGTGCCGGCTTTCTATGACGTGACTTATCATGAGGACGGAACAATCGCTGATTTTCGTCCCAATAACCCCTGTGCGCCGGATAAGGTCACGAAAGAACTTGTGAAGAATATGGACGACGCCTGGTATATAGAAAAGCCGCTGGTGCCGTTTATCAAGGTGACGCAGGACAGGGTTGTCCTGGAGATTCAGAGGGGCTGTATCCGCGGCTGCCGCTTCTGTCAGGCAGGAACCATATACCGGCCGCTCAGGGAGCACAGCCTGGAATATCTGAAGCATTACGCGTCAAAGATGCTAAAGAGCACCGGCCATGAGGAGATTTCGCTGAGTTCGCTGAGCTCCAGCGACTATTCGCAGCTGCCGGAACTCATTCATTTTCTTCTTGACGAGGTGCAGGGCAAGGGCATCAACATTTCCCTGCCGTCCCTGCGCATCGACGCCTTTTCGCTGGATGTGATGAGCCGGGTTCAGGACGTCAAAAAAAGCAGCCTGACTTTCGCGCCGGAGGCCGGTTCGCAGCGCCTGCGCGACGTGATTAATAAGGGACTGACCGAAGAGGATATCTTATGCGGCGCCCGCGACGCGTTCCTGGGCGGCTGGAACCGCGTGAAGCTGTATTTCATGCTGGGACTGCCGACGGAGACGGAAGAGGATATGCGGGGGATCCCGTATCTTTCCGAGAAGATTGCGGAGCTGTTCTATGACCTGCCGAAGGAGAGCCGCGCGCCCGGCAGGGTACAGATCGTCGCCAGCTCCTCCTTTTTCGTTCCGAAGCCGTTTACGCCGTTCCAGTGGGCGAAGCAGTGTACGAAGGAAGAATTCCTGCGCCGCGCCTGGCTGGTGCGCGACACATTTAAGGAGATGAAGAACGCGAAAAGCCTGAAATACAACTACCACGAGGCGGATTTGAGCGTGCTGGAAGGCGTGCTGGCGCGCGGCGACCGCCGTGTCGCACCGGTAATCGAGGAAGCTTACCGCCGCGGGGCCATGTTCGATTCCTGGGGTGAGAATTTCGACAATGAACTCTGGATGGCGGCGTTTGACGCCTGCGGCGTGGATCCGGATTTCTATACGTTCCGCGACCGCAGTCTGGATGAGAAACTGCCATGGGATTTCATTGACGCCGGCGTTACGAAGGAATTCCTGCAACGGGAATGGAAGAGGGCGACGGAAGAGACCGTCACGCCCAACTGCCGTCAGGGCTGCGCCGGCTGCGGCGCGCGGGTATTCGGAGGAGGTGTCTGCTTTGAAGATAAGAATTAAATTCCGCAAGCAGGGCGCCATGAAATTCATCGGACATCTGGATATCATGCGGTATTTCCAGAAGGTCATGCGCAGGGCGGAGGTTGACATCTGCTACAGTGGCGGTTTCAGCCCCCATCAGATCATGTCCTTTGCCGCGCCCCTCGGCGTCGGCCTTTTAAGCAACGGCGAATATCTCGACATTGAAGTGAATTCGACGGACAGTTCGGCGGAAATGGTCCGCCGGCTGAACGCGGTGATGTCGGAAGGCACGGAGGTTCTTTCCTGGCGAAAACTCTCCGATGATGCCAGAAGCGCCATGTCGCTTGTGGCGGCGGCCGATTACCTGCTGGCGTTCCGCCCGGGGAAAGAGCCGGAAGATATGGAAGCATTCTTTCAGGCGCTCGCGGAATTCTACGCTCAGCCGGAGATTCCGGTTACGAAGAAGACCAAGAGCGGCGAGAAAGAAATGGATCTCAAGCCGCTCATTTACCGGCTGGAGCGGGTATGCGCCGAGCCTGCAGGGGAATGTCAGACGGCGACAACGAACTGCGTTTCCGGGCGGCAGCTGGCATCGGTTTTCGGGGCAGACCGGAGGTTTTCCGCTGCAGCGGCCTCGGATGGAAGAAGTCTTCCGGTGATCGTCTCTGGTGCGGTGAATCAGCCTTCGGACGCTGTTTTCATGCAGGTTTGCACCGGCAGTACCGATAACGTCAAGCCGGAACTTGTCATGGAAGCATTCTATGCGTATCTGGCTCGGGAACTGCCGCCGTTTGCCTTCCAGACCGAACGAGAAGAAGTTTATGCGGACGTGACGGCCGGAGAAGACGCCGGCCGGAAGCTCGCGCCGCTTGATGAACTGGGGGAGGAAATTGAATAAACTGATCATTACCCGGTATGACGGCCGGATCCTGACCGCGTTTATGGATGACAGAAAAGCGCTTCAGCTAGATTTCGAAGATCCGCAGCCGTCCGGTCTTGGAAATATTTACATCGGGAAAGTCAAAGATGTGGTGAAAAACATCAACGCCGCCTTTGTGGATCTGGGCGGCGGTGTCACCGGCTATTACAGTCTGGACACCAATCCGGTGCCGTGGCTTGCGTCTCAGATGCCGGCGCAGTTTTCCGGAGACAGAGAATCGCAGCCTTCGGCCGAAAGAACGCAGCGCCCCTTACGTCCCGGCGATGAGATCGTCGTTCAGGTGCTGAAGGACGCGGTGAAAACAAAGGATCCGGTGCTTACCGCGGAACTTACCCTGACCGGCCGTTTCTGCGTCCTGTCGGCCGCACCGGCCGGCGATAAGAATTACATCCGTTTTTCCGGAAAGATCGGCGATAACGCATGGAAGAAGCAGATGACACAATTCCTTCTGCCCGCGAAAAAGGAGCGCTTTGGTCTGATCGTTCGGACCGGCGCCTATGAGGCGCAGCCGGATCAGATTCTCGATGAGGTCAGGCGGCTGACAGACCGCATGGAGCAGATCCTTGCGGCTGCGCCGCATCGGACCTGTTTCAGCCTTCTGTATGAGGAGGAACCTTCGTATGTGGCGAGGCTGCGTGACCGCGACGCGCAGACAGCCGATGAGATCCTGACCGACAACGAAGACATTTTTCAGAGGCTGAACGGGTATCTGACGCGCGAACAGCCGGAGCATGCCGGGAGACTCAGGCTTTACAGCGATCCGCTGGTTTCCCTTGATAAGCTGTACTCCATTGAGAAAAACCTGCATGACGCCCTCCAGAAGCGTGTCTGGCTTGCTTCCGGGGCTTATCTTGTCATCGAACAGACCGAGGCCATGACAGTCATCGACGTAAATACCGGCAAATTCACGGGCCGGAAGACCATGCGCGACACCGTGCGGATGATCAACCTGGAAGCCGCAAAGGAGACTGCGCGGCAGCTCCGCCTCAGGAACCTCTCCGGGATCATTGTCGTGGATTTCATTAATATGGAAGCCGCGGCCGACCGCGAAGAAGTCATGCAGTGCCTGACGCAGCACTGTCTGGAAGATCCGGTCAAGACAAACGTCGTCGATATGACCAGACTCGGACTGGTTGAGATTACGAGGAAGAAGACAAGGAAACCGTTGCTGGAACAGGTGCGTATGGACTTCGGGAAGGCCAAATAAATATTGACATCTATTCTTAATAATGCTATATTTATGCTTGTGTACAATTTAATCAGGCTGTTACGAAGGCCAATACGAACAGGACGGATAAGAGTTTATGAAAATACGGTTATCATTTCTTTTATTTGTTTTTTCATGTTTATTTGGAATTTCATCTTTTGCGGACACCCTGTACAGCGATGAGAACGGCCTCAGATGCCGTGATGATAATGGAAACGATGTAATCGGATGGTACTGGGACGAGGCGAACGGCCCCTGGTTTTATTTTGATGCGGACGGATACGCGCACCGCGAGTGGCTGGTGGATAACGGCTCGATTTATTATCTTCGTCCGGAAGACGGAACCATGGTCGCAGCCTGCACCACATCCATCGCCGGTGGAGTCTGGCAGTTTGATTCAACGGGCGCCGCGCACAGGCTTTCGGACAGTTATACCGGCTGGCTGCTGGATCGTGTGGGCTGGTATTACCGTCTTGCCGACGGCAGCTATGTAACGAACGGCTGGAAACAGATTAACGGAGAGACATATTATTTTGATGAGACCGGATATATGAAGACCGGTCTGCTTGAGGTTGACGGAAAAGTCTATTATCTGGATGAGGTCAGCGGAGCGATGGCGCATGATGTGCAGCGTACGGTCGGCGGCGTCACTTACACGTTTGACAGTTCCGGTGCGGCCGCCTGGCCCTATAAGCCGATTACGCAGGTAGCGCCGGAACAAGAGGAGATGTGGCAGACCGTTTCCGCAATGGCGGATACCATTCTGGCTGGAATCGTGAATGACTCGATGACGGACCGGCAGAAAGCAGAGGCGATATATGCATGGGTCCGCGGGAACTTTACATACAGCGGACATGCGGCGACAAGGGACTGGGTTCAGGAAGCCTATAACGGATTCCGCAGACGTCATGGGGACTGCTTCATCTATTATTCCGTATCGGCTGCGCTTCTGATGCGGTGCGGTATTCCGTGCATCGAGATGCTCCGTTATACGGATAACGGCCATTATTGGAATCTTGTCCAGCTAAGCGACGGCAACTGGTATCATTTCGACGCGACGCCGAGACGGGCGGGCGGGTATTTCTGCCTGTGGACGGATGCACAGATGCAGGACTATTCAGCAAAACACGGGAATTGTTTTGCGTTTGACCGCTCCCTCTATCCGCGCACACCCTGATGAAAGGAGTTTGATGACATGGATGAACTGCTTGAGATTCTGAACGATATCAATCCGGATGCAGACTATGAAACGAATGATCATCTGGTTGATGACGAGATCCTGACTTCCTTTGAGTTGGTGATGCTTGTCACGCAGATCCGCGATGTATTTGATGTATCCATCCCGTCTGAGGACATCATTCCCGAGAATTTTAATTCCGTGGAAGCGATGATGAGTCTGATCGGCCGGCTGAAAGAGGATGAATGATCATGTCTCTGGTCTCTTATGAGTTTTTAGCCTTTTTCGCCGCCGCAGCCATCTTGTATTATGTGGTTCCAAAAAGGGTTCAGTGGATCCTGCTTCTGGCTGTCAGCTTTCTGTTTTATGCGGCCGGCGGGGCTGTTTATCTGCTGTATCCGATGATCACTGCGGTAAGCACGTGGTTTCTTGCACTTCGGATCGGCAGGGCGGACAGCGCGGCACAAACGTATATTCAGGAACAGAAGCCGGACAAAGAACAGAAAAAGGCGTATCAGGCACGGATTAAAAAACATAAGAAACGTCTTATGACAGCAGGAATCCTGCTGAATTTCGGAATATTGGCGGTGTTAAAGTACACGGATTTTCTCCTCGGGAATCTGAATGTGCTTTTTCATCTGGAAGAAGGAGCCATTCCGCAGATCAGCTGGGTGCTTCCGTTGGGTATATCTTACTATACCTTTCAGACGATGGGCTATCTGATCGATGTCTTCCGCGGGCGGTGCCGGCCGGAGAAGAATCTGTTTCGGTTTATGCTTTTCGTCACCTATTTCCCGCAGATGGTCAGCGGTCCGATCAGCCGCTTCGATCAGCTGAAGAAAGAGCTTTTCGAAGAACATTCTTTTGACGGAACGCAGTTTACCTTCGGACTCTGGCGTATCCTTTGGGGTTTTTTCAAGAAACTGGTCATTGCCGACCGTATTGCGCCGGCCGTCGCGATGATCACGGCAGCGCCGGATGTCTACGATGGAATCTATGTCCTGGTCGGTATGTTGGGCTATACGCTTCAGTTATACACTGATTTCTCGGGCTGCATGGATATTGTGATCGGTGTGTCGCAGTGTTTTGGTATCCGGCTCCCGGAGAATTTCCAGAGACCGTTCGGGGCAAAGAATCTCTCGGAATTATGGCGCAGATGGCATATGACGCTGACCGGATGGTTCAGGGAGTATATTTTCTTTCCGGTATCGACGAGCCGTTTCTGCAGAACCGTCTCGCGTTTTGCGGGAAAGCTGGGGCTTCATAAGGTCACGAAAAAGCTTCCGGTATATATTGCCAATCTGATCGTATGGTTTGTAACCGGTATCTGGCACGGCGCGGCCTGGGGCTTTATCCTCTGGGGACTCGCCAATGGCATTGTCATGATGGTTTCGCAGGAGTTTACGGAATTGTACCGCGCTTTTCACAGGCGTTTCCCGAAAACGGACGGAAGCGTATACGGTGCGTTACAGAAAGTACGTACCGGCCTTCTGTTTTCAGGCCTGCTGATGTTTCAGTACTATCCGTTCGGAACCGTATTTGCGATGCTGGGCAATCTGCTTGCGAGGGGCCGCCTGTCGCAGTTGTTTGACGGACGGTTTGCGGAACTGGGACTTGCAGCCGCAGATTTCATTGTGATAGCGATCGGACTTGTTCTTATGCTTCTGATTGGTGTTTTGCAGGAGACCGGCAGCGTCCGGCAGAAGCTCGCCGCCAGACCGCTTGTTGTACGTTTCACGGCGGTATTCCTGCTGTTTGTCATGGTACTTGTGGCCGGATGCTACGGACACGGGTACGATGCCAGCCAGTTCATTTACAATCAGTTTTAGGAGGCGGAATCCATGAGATGGAAAAAACCGGTCTGTGTTCTGCTTCTGGCGGCGGTTGGCGTAACTGTGATCGCCGGACTTCAGAGACTGCTGATGCCCAAATATATGGGCCAGGTCGTTGAAGGGAATCTTACCTCCGAATACTATGAAGAGACGACGCCTCATGATGTAGTGTTTCTCGGGAACTGCGAAGTTTACGAAAACATTTCGCCGATTGTGCTCTGGCGGGAATTCGGCATTACCAGTTATATCCGAGGCAACGCGCAGCAGCTGATCGCCCAGTCTTATTATATTCTGGAGGACACGCTGAAGTACGAGACGCCCGGCGTCGTTGTCTTTAATGTCTCAGCTATGCAGCAGTTCGACCAGAATAATGAAAGCTACAACCGCATGACGCTGGATGGCATGCGCTGGTCCGCTTCCAAATGGAATGCAATCCGCGCAACCATGATGGAAGATGAACATATGATGGAATACATTTTCCCGATCCTGCGGTTCCATTCCCGTTTTGCAGAACTTGAAGCGGACGATCTGACTTATTTTATGAAGAGCGGAAAGGTAGCCCATAACGGGTATTACCTCCGGGCGGACATAAGACCGGCGGGAGATCTGCCGGTAGAGCGCCGCAGGTCCGATTATTCCTTTGATCCCCGCTCGTGGGAGTATCTGGAGAGAATACGTGCTCTCTGCGAAAATAACGGAATTCAGCTGATCCTGATGAAAGCGCCGTCCCTTTATCCAGCATGGTATGACCAGTGGGAGGTACAGATCGAGGAATATGCATCGGAGCACAATCTTCAGTATATCAACTGCCTTGAGGCAGCTGATGAAATCGGCATTGACTTTTCGCAGGATACTTACGACGGCGGACTGCATATGAACGTCTACGGCGCGGAGAAGCTGTCCCGGTATCTGGGGCCGTTCCTGCTTGGGGCCGGGGCGGATGACCATCGTGACGACGCGGAACTTGCCGCTGTCTGGGCTGAGAAAGGATTGTTTTATGACAGCATGAAAGCACAGCAGGAAGAGGAGTTTGCGCAGTTCGGCTATCTGAAACAATTCACAACAGAAGAATGACGGGGAGATTTATTATGAAAAAATCGGTAAAATATCTGGCAACATGCACCTGTGCGATGGTTACGGCTGCACTTCTGGCAACTTCCTGCGCTTCGTCGAATACGGGCGCGGAAGCAGGAAACAGCGCAAAGGCGGCTACAGAAGCCGCTGCCGCTGCGACGGCGGCCCCAGAAGCAGAGACGACTGCCGCGGAAGAAACCACGGCGGCAGAGAAAGCATCAAAAACCGCGGAAACGACCGCCGCCAAGAAGCCGGAGAGTGCGGAAAGCAAGGCAACCGCGGCGGAGACTTCGTCGGAGGAAACAACTGCGGCTGAGGAAACAACTGCGGCTGAGGAAACCACAGGCGCGGCAACTGCAACTGAAGCAGAGACGACGCCTGAAGAGACAACGGCTGAAGCCGAGACGACGGCGGCGGAAACAGAGACGACGGCGGCAGATACGGTACCTGCAGAAGTCCCGGAAACAGCGGCGGTTCCTGCGGCAGCCCCGTCCAATTATCAGTTTGTAGGCGGAGGCGTAACTGTGACCATGGGCGCGGAAGTCGCGCCGATCCTCGCGGCGCTCGGGGATCCGACGGATGTTTTTGAGCAGGAAAGCTGCGCTTATCAGGGTATGGCCCGGGTCTACACCTATCCGGGATTTGAAATCAGCACCTCTCCTGTAAACAACATAGACTGCGTTGAATCGGTATATATCTTCGATGCATCCATCTCGACACCGGAAGGCATCAGGATCGGTTCCACAAAGACGGATGTTCTTTCTGTTTACGGTGACGCATATAATACAGATGAGGCACAGTTCGGTACATATACCTATACGGCAGGAAATACGCAGTTAAAAGTCTATACCACCCAGGACGTGGTCGACGCTATCGAGTATGTTGTAATTCCTTAGGAATAACGGGGGTTTTAACGGATGAAAAATAGTGTTCTGGAATTTCTGGAAGAGACAGCGGTCTCTTATCCTGACCGGTGTGTTTACAGCGACCCAGAACGTACGTATACTTTTTCAGAAGCCATACGCACAGCGAGGGCCATCGGCAGCCGGATCGGAAGCCTGCAAGCTTTTGGTCGGCCGGTGGCTGTCTTTATGGAAAAGAGCGCGTCTATGGCTGTCGCCATTCTTGGCATACTGTACGGCGGGTGCTGTTATTGTCCGATTGATACTTCGATGCCGGAGCAGCGTATCCGGACGATTCTTTCTGTACTCGATCCGGCTGCTGTGGTCACGGAACCGGGCAGCCGCCATCTGACTGAACTGATTAGGCTTACATGTCCGGTCTGGGATTATGAGGAAATAAGCGAAACGCCGGAGGATCCAAAACTCCTGGCCCGGATCCGAAGCAGCTGTAAGGAAACTGATTCGCTTTATATTTTGTTCACCAGCGGCTCGACAGGAGTTCCAAAAGGGGTAATGGGCTGTCACCGTATGATCATTAATAACCTCTGCTGGCTTGAGAAGGTATTTCCTTATGTGCCGGAAGATGTTCTGGGCAGCCAGGTGCCGTTCCATTTTGTGATATCGCTTCATGATATTTTTGTTCCGCTTCGTTTTGGCTGCAGTACATATATCATTCCGCAGGAATATTTCTCTTCGCCGGCCCGGCTGATTAACTGCCTGAACGATAACCATGTAACCTCTGTTTTCTGGGTTCCGTCCGCACTGACGGTTGTTGCCCGGCTGAACGGCTTTGATACGCAGCAGCCCCGGTTCCTCCGTTATATTTTCTTTATCGGAGAGGTCATGCCGGTCAAATACTTAAACTACTGGAGACGGTATCTGCCGGATGCGCGGTATGTGAATATGTATGGTTCAACAGAAACCCATGTCAGTCTCTTTTTTGAGCTGATCAGGGACTTTGAGGATGATGAGCGTCTTCCGATCGGACATGCCTGCGGGAATGTCAAAGCTTTGATTCTGGATGACAACGGACGCCCTGTCCATCCCGGGGAAGATACCGCAGGAGAGCTTTGTATCGGCGGCGCGGCTTTGTCGCTTGGATATTATAAGGATCAGGAAAAGACAGAAGAACGCTTTATTTCCCTGAAGATTTCATCTGATGCAACGGAGCGTTTCTACCGTACAGGTGATATCGCGTCCTATGATGCGGATGGAAATATCGTCTATCATGGCCGAAAAGATTTTCAGGTCAAGCGAATGGGTTATCGAATCGAACTGGGCGAAATCGAGGCAGCTGCCGCGCTGATTCCGGAAATCAATGAGTGTGTCTGCGTCTATAACGAGGAGAAGCAGATGATTCTGCTCCTTTATACGGCCGCTGAAAAACTCGATTCGAAACTGCTTTCAAACGGTATCGCGGCCAGGGTTCCGCGTTATATGATGCCGAACAGGTATATCCGTCTTGAACAAATGCCGAAAAATGCGAACGGCAAAACAGACCGCAGGGGGTTAAAAGAAATATATGCTCAAGCTGAAAAAAGCCAGAGATCGTAGTTTTATCAGAACGGCAGCGATTTTGCTGCTGGGATTGAGCCTGACCGGATGCTCGGATGGAGATGTACTGAGATTCATCGACCCGAGACAAACGTTTGATCCGTCAGCGCCCATGATCAAGATTGATATTATTACTTCTGACGGAACAAATGGGCAGGAAGGACCGCTGCCGGTAGAGAAAGAGACTATGGTCGCGTCGCTGGACCCGTCGGGGTCCCAAAACACGGGAAATGCACTGATTGATATCACTCCAGGCCAAATCCTTACAGAAGAGCAGGTCGCCTCGATTGGAGCAGATGCGCTCTTCTGGCAGACGCCTCTGGATGATACGACATTTGCGAGAATCAATGGAAAGTCTTACCGGGAGGGCTGCCCGGTTTCACGGGAAGATCTGCGGTATATGCAGATGCTTCATTATGACCTGGATGGTAATATTCACGTGGGCGAGATGATCAGTAACTATCGTATTACCGACGTTCTCCTTTCCATTTTCCGCCAGCTTTATGAGGCGCGCTACCCGATTGAGAAAATGGTTCTGGTAGACGAATATGACGCAGACGACGAGGCATCCAGCTCGGATAATAACACATCGTGTTTTAACTTCCGAACCGTAGCCAACACGGACAGTCTCTCTTATCACGCGAGGGGACTTGCCGTTAATATCAATCCGCTTTATAATCCTTATATTATTTCCGGATACAATACGGATGAGGAAAAGGTATGTACCCCGGTCGCAGGCGTTAATTATCTGGACCGCACACAGGATTATCCATACAAGATCAGTCCGGATGATCTCTGTGTCAGACTCTTTAAGGAAGCGGGCTTCACCTGGGGAGGAGACTGGCATTACACGCCGGATTACATGCATTTTGACTGCCGGGGCGCCGGATATTGATTCTTGCGGATATGCCCCGTTATCTCCAGAAATTATTCGGAAATACTTCGGAAAGATTGTAATTTCCGGTTGACAATTTCCCGGTTGAATGTTATGATTTCTTAGTGTGCCGCACAATGAGGTTCCGAAAGATTCCGGGTGCAATCCGCCGCATGGCGGACGGTCACGCGCCGCGGGGACACCGTAGTTGGCGAGTAATGATAAAGAGGAGGTGCCATATATGTACGCAATTATTGCTACCGGCGGTAAGCAGTATAAGGTATCCGAAGGCGATGTCATTAGGATTGAAAAGCTTGACGTGGAAGCAGGCGAGACCGTGACCTTTGACCAGGTGCTTGCGGTCAGCGACGGAGAACTCAAAGTCGGATGTCCGACGGTTGAGGGAGCCAGTGTTTCCGCAACTGTAGAGCAGCAGGGAAAAGCGAAGAAAGTGATCGTCTACAAGTATAAGCGGAAGACCGGTTATCACAAGAAGAACGGTCACAGACAGCTGTACACCCAGGTGAAGATCGATAAGATCAATGCGTAAGTAAGCCCGGCGTTATTTCAGCCGAGGCCTGCGCGCTTCGGGCGCGTGATGACAGTATGATTTGTGTGACGGTAGAGGTTGATTCGGAACATAGTTACAGAGGCATCCATTTAAGCGGTCACGCCGGACTTGCGGACAACCCGCAGGAAGGGCAGGAGGCTGTGTGTGCGGCGGTATCGGCACTGACGCTGAATATGGCGAATTCAGTGGAGCATTTCACCGGTGACAGGTTTGCCGCGGATGAAGATGAAAGCGAAGGAATGTTTGATTTCCGTTTTATGGACGGCATCAGTTCCGAATCAAGACTCCTGATGAATTCCCTGGTGTTCGGCCTGCTGAACATCGAGGAGGCATACGGAGAGCCATATATCAATGTTCGATTTGAGGAGGTGTGAATCATGTTTCAGATGAACCTTCAGTTATTTGCCCATAAGAAGGGCGTCGGTTCCACGAAGAACGGCCGCGATTCCGAGTCCAAGCGTCTCGGCGCGAAGCGTGCCGACGGACAGTTCGTTCTGGCCGGCAATATTCTTTACCGGCAGCGCGGAACCAAGATCCATCCTGGCAATAACGTCGGCCGCGGCGGCGATGATACGCTGTTCGCAAAGGTGGACGGTATTGTGCGTTTCGAGCGGAAGGGCAGGGACAAGAAGCAGGTTTCTGTGTATCCGCGGGTGGAAGCGGCAGAGTAAGTGATGGTATTCAATTAATCTCGGTCGGTATGTACATTCGCAGCATATCTTTCCGGTCGGTATCTTATGGTTGTGCTTGGCGGAAGCGCTCGTGCTTCCATCATACACAGCTCCGGAAACCGGCCGGCGGGATTTATGCCGGATGTTGCGTGAACTGACCGGGATTTTTCATTCCGGGGATTATTCATCAAAGAGAGGTATCCATGTTTGCAGACCGTGCGAAAATACTGATCAGATCCGGCAATGGCGGCGACGGCCATGTCAGCTTCCGCCGCGAACTTTATGTGCCGGCGGGCGGCCCAGACGGCGGCAACGGCGGCCGCGGAGGCGATATCATTTTCGAGATCGACGACGGCTTAAATACGCTGACTGATTTCCGCTACCACCGCAAATTTGTCGCCCGGAACGGAGAACCGGGCAGCAAGCGCCGCTGCAGCGGCAAGAACGGAGAGGATCTGGTCATCAAAGTTCCTGAGGGCACGGTAGTCAAAGATTTCGAGTCCGGCAAGGTTATTACCGATATGTCCGGCGAAAACCGCTGCGAAGTGGTCTTAAAGGGCGGGAGAGGCGGTTTGGGGAACATGAATTACGCCACGGCCACGATGCAGGCGCCCCAGTACGCACAGCCGGGTCAGCCGGGACAGGAGCTGTGGGTACAGCTGGAATTGAAGGTGATTGCCGATGTCGGGCTTGTCGGATTCCCGAATGTGGGCAAATCCACACTGATTTCCAGAGTAAGCAACGCGAGACCGAAGATCGCGAATTACCATTTTACAACGCTGGATCCGCATCTGGGCGTCGTCGATCTGGGAGAGGGCGCGGGTTTCGTCATGGCGGATATACCGGGACTGATTGAGGGCGCATCGGAAGGCGTCGGCCTGGGGCATGATTTTCTGCAGCATATCGAACGGACGAAAGTGCTCGTGCATGTCGTGGACGCTGCATCGACCGAGGGACGCGACCCGGTGGAGGATGTGCGCGTGATCAACGCCGAACTGGAGAAATACAATCCCGGGCTTCTGAAACGTCCGCAGATCATAGCGGCCAATAAGACCGACGCGATGTACGGCACGCTGGACGCGCAGGGCAATGATACGGACCCGCTGGGGCGTCTCAGGGCCGCGTTCGAGCCGGAAGGGATTTCCGTCTATCCGATCTCGGCCGCCACCGGAGCGGGCGTAAGAGACCTTCTGTATGCGGTTTATCAGCTCCTTCAGACAGTCGAGCAGACGCCGACAGTCTTTGCGAAGGAATTTGATGTGAATGCGCTGCGGGCCGGTTCTAACCTCCCGTATACGATTGAGCGGGACGAGGAAGGCGCATATGTCGTCGAGGGCCCGCGGATCGAGAAGATGCTGGGCTATACAAATCTGGAATCCGAAAAGGGGTTTCTGTTTTTCCAGAATTTTCTGAAGGACACCGGTATTCTCGAAGATCTAGAGAGGGCCGGAATTCAGGACGGCGATACGGTGCGGATGTACGGGTTTGCATTTGATTATTATAAGTAATTTCTAAGGGCACAGGTGATGGTATGACATCGAAGCAAAGGGCTTATCTGAAAGGGCTGGCGATGAACCTGGAACCGATATTCCAGATAGGGAAAGCCGGCGTGACGCCGGAGCTGACTACGGCTGTGGCCGAGGCGCTTCAGGCGAGGGAACTTGTAAAACTTTCCATACTCAAAAGCTGCCTCGAAGATGGCAGTGAGATTGCCGATACGATCGCAGGACGGACACATTCCGCTGTTGTGCAGGTAATCGGCAGCAAAATCATACTCTATAAGCCGGCGAAGGACGAGCAGAAACGGAAAATCGTACTGCCCAACTGACACTGGCGCTTATAACAGGGAGAAACCGGTATTATGGCCAGAATCGGAATCATGGGCGGTACATTCGACCCTATCCACAACGGACATCTTATGCTGGGCAGACAAGCCTACCGGGAATACGGGCTTGACGCAGTCTGGTATATGCCATCGGGGACGCCGCCGCATAAGAAAGGGCAGGAGATTTCACCGGCACAGGACCGCTGCGCGATGGTCGCGCTGGCGGTGAACGGTGAAGAGGGATTGTCGCTTTCGGAATTCGAGACCAGACGCGAGGGAACGACCTACACGGCCGAGACGCTCGGACTGCTTACTCAGGAGCAGCCGAAAGATGAATTCTATTTCATCATCGGGGCCGACTCGTTATATGAGATTGAGAACTGGTACCATCCGGAGAAAATCTTTGTTCGGGCGAAGATACTGGCAGCCGCGCGGGAATACGCGCATTTACACCGCACGCTTGACGGGCAGATTGCATATCTGGGCGAACGGTTCGGCGCCAGTATTCAGAAGCTGCACTGCGGGATGGAGGACATTTCCTCGCACGAGATCCGCGAGGCTGTGGCGGCGGGCCGCGATATCCGCCGGTGGGTGCCGGATGCGGTGGCCGCGTACATCGAAACACATCATCTGTATCAGGAGAAATACCGTGAATGATTTCATCGTCTATGCACGTAAGAAACTGAAAAAGAAACTAAGCGAATCCAGGTATGAACATACGTTAAGCGTGTCCTACACCTGCGTCTGTCTCGCGATGCGTTACGGATACCCGCTTGAAAAGGCGGAAATCGCCGGACTTCTTCATGACTGTGCGAAATGCTATCCGGAAGACAGTTATGTCGCCCGCTGCGAAAAGCACAAAATCCCGCTGACCGCGGATGAAAAGGCGGCACCGGCGGTTTTACACGCCCGTCTCGGCGCATGGATGGCGCAGCACCGTTACGGGATTCAGGACGAGGAGATCTTAAATGCGATCGCCTGCCATACGACGGGAAAGCCAGGCATGGGACTGCTGGATAAAATCCTCTATATTGCGGATTATATTGAAATACGCAGGGATAAGGCGGAAAACCTCCCGGCGATGCGCCGACTGGCCTTCGAGGACATCGACGAAGCGCTGTTTCAGATTGTGAAAGGAACGCTGACCTACCTTCAGAAGCGCGGAATGCATATTGATCCGACGACACAGGAAACCTATGAGTATCTGGTAAGCCAGAGAAAACAGCAGGTGATTGCAGATACAGCAGGAGACAACGGCCGCTGATACATAAAAGGATGCGGATAGCGGCCGCTGATTTTACAGATAACAGGAGGGTGTACATGGGAGAAGTAAAACGCAGGGAAACGGAAAGTCTCGCAGAAGCGCCGGAGATGGTCAGACTGGCGAAAGAAGCGCTGGAAGACAAAAAGGGGCAGAACATCAAGATTATTGATATCAGCAATGTGTCCGTGCTGGCCGATTATTTCATCATCGCCGATGGCTCGAATCCGAACCAGGTCCAGGCGATGGTCGATAATGTGGAAGAAGTACTCGGAAAGGCCGGTTATCCCTGCCGCCAGATTGAGGGCTACGGCACGGCAAACTGGATTTTGATGGATTACGGCGACCTGATCGTTCACGCATTCTGCCGTGAGGACAGGCTCTTCTACGATCTGGAACGGATCTGGAGGGACGGGAAACTCGTGGAAACAGCGGAAGATGCCGGGGAATAACAATATTTTGAAAGAAAATCCGTCTGCGGGGTAAGCTGCCGCAGGCGGATTATTTAATCTGTATGATTCGGCTTAGCCGGATCATTACATCATCCGGATCAGACCGATCACAACGCCCAGAACGTCAACATGATCGACGATGATCGGGTCCATCGCGCTGTTCTCGGGCTGGAGGCGGTAGTGACCGTTCTCCTTATAGAAACGCTTAACCGTCGCGGAATCATCGACCAGTGCGGCGACAATCTCTCCGTTGCGGGCGGTAGACTGGCTCTTGACAATAATCTGATCGCCGTCGAAGATGCCCGCCTCGATCATACTGTCGCCTTTCACACGGAGCATGAAGGTCTCCTGGTTCGGAAGCAGCTCCACCGGGATCGGAAAATAGTTCTCGATATTCTGCTCGGCCAGAATCGGCTGTCCGGCTGCGATCGTGCCGACAAGCGGCACGTTGACAACCTCACGGCGGGTCAGATTAAAACAGTCGTCGATAATCTCAATCGTCCGCGGCTTCGTCGGGTCTCTGCGGATATAGCCGTTCTTCTCCAGCGTCTCCAGATGGGAATGGACCGAAGAGGTGGACTTCAGATGCACCGCCTCGCAAATCTCGCGCACCGCGGGCGGATAGCCCTTCTTCAATATGGTATCCTTAATATATTCCAGTATCTCCATCTGCTTCGCGCTGATCTTCCCCTGTGCCATAATTGCCCTCCTGTCCGGAACATACATTCTCTTTCTGTCTATATCTTAACATATATCCGCAGAAAATGCAAACCTTTGTTCGAAAAAAAGCGAAAAAAGATGTTGACAAACATCTGTTCGATTGCTATAATGAAAATAAGCAGAACATCTGTTCGCAACATGTGTTCGATCGGAGGTGCACAGATTATGAAGAAGCGAATTTTGATCACGGTGACAGCCGCCGCGCTGGTTTTCGGTTTCTGCAGTCATTCATGGATGAGCACGATAGCGAAGGAAAACGGGGCCTCAGGCGGAGACGTTTATTATACAAGCATTGAGATCCGGGAAGGCGATTCCCTCTGGAGCGTTGCGAATACTTATGCTTCGGGACTCGGCCTCTCCACAGATGAGTATATTGCGAATCTGAAGGAGATGAACCGTCTGGAAGACGATACAATCCATGCCGGACATTATCTGACTGTGATGTATCGTGCCGATGAGTCATAAGCACGGAGCAGGAGAGGAGTCAGAAGCGCATGGCAGGAATGAGCAGGGCGTTTATTATCACTGCCCCTCGGATTCGACAGATGCCCCGGCCCCGTACGGTTCGTACGGTAATGGCTGTTGTTGCGCGTGTGTCGAATCTTCACGAAGACGGACTTTGTCACGGGCGCTGCGTCTGCGGGCTTCGTCAAGCGCTGCATAGTGTTTCTTGGTCGTATTGATATCCGAGTGTCCCAGGACATCTGCGACCAGGTAGATATCACCGGTTTCCTGATAGAGTGTGGTGCCGTAGGTGCTGCGAAGCTTGTGCGGCGTGATCTTTTTTAGCGGCGTGACGATTCTCGCGTATTTTTTAACCAGATTCTCTACGCTGCGCACAGAGATTCGTTTCATCTGAAGAGAGAGGAAGAGGGCGTTTTCATGACCCTCGGCCGGAATCATGTGCCTGCGCTGTTCGAGATAGTCAAGCAGCGCTTCCTCCACCTCCTCACCGAAATAGACGGTCACTTCTTTGCCGCCTTTGCGGTGAATCCGGATCCCGCTGTTCTTGAAGTCGACATCCTGGATATCCAGACCGACGCATTCGGACACGCGGAGTCCCGTACCGAGAAGAAGCGTCAGGAGAGCCAGATCGCGTACCTGCGTTTTTTCGTGGAATTCACGCTGTTTCTTTGTCAGAGAATCACCGTTTTCCACGGTATCCAATAACATGGCGACTTCGTCGATATCCAGGCGGATGATCTCTTTTTCATGAAGCTTGGGCAGCTTGATCAGGGCAGCCGGATTGTTTTTCAGCCGTTCCAGACGGTAAAAGTAATTATAAAAGCTTTTTAGCGACGATACTTTCCGCATGATGCCGCGTTCCTTGTTGACGACCTCGAAGTTTTTGTCATTGTACCGGTATTTCAGGTACTCCATGTATTCCTCCAGGTCGCCGGCCCGGAGCTGATCAAGTTCGTCGAGGCTGATGTCACGGATATCCCGGGCGCCGAAGACAGGATTTTCCTTCTGCAGAAACTCAAAAAACACCTTCAGGTCATAGGCGTAGGCGATTCTGGTTCTTGATGAGGTTTGCGGTTCAATCCCTCGAAAGAAATCGGTGCAGAAGGACGGCAGTTCCTTCATCATTTCGCGCAGATGAAGTGTGTTTTCGCGATCCTTTTGCTCATAATATGGAAGATTAGCCATCAGATGATACCTCCTTTTACCGGCAATTTACCGTCTATTCACCGTCAATTCACGCCTTCTGGCTGACAGCCGCATTCGTTCGGGCCCAGCCGGGAATCGAACTGTCAGTGATTGCGTGGAACAGATTATCTTTGAACTGCGTATTTTCTGTCACCAGTCTTTTTGTTAAATTTTTAACATATTCGCGTTTGGTATAACCGTCGGCCGGACACGGATTTTTACATACGGGCAATTCATACCGGTTCATAAAGCCGATCACATCAGCCTCGCTGACATAGATCATCGGCCGTATGACCGAAAGCCCGGTTCGGTCCAGATACGTCAAAGGCGCAAACGAATAAAACCTGCCTTCATACATAAGCGATAACAAGGCCGTTTCTATGACATCGTCACGATGATGCGCATATGCAACCTTATTACAGCCCAACTGAAGCGCCGCCTGATTCAGGGCTCCTTTACGAAGCTTCGCACAAAGCGAACAGGGATTGGTTTCTTTGCGTTCCTGAAACAATATTTTTCCGATATCCGTATGAATGATCGTATACGGAATCAGAAATCGCTCACAGAGCGTTTTCACAGGCGTGAGGTCGAAGCCCTCATAGCCGAGATCCACGGTGATCGCCTGCAACGTGAATGATTGCGGATAAAACTGCCTGAGGCCGTTCAGCGCATAAAGAAGCGTCAGGCTGTCTTTGCCGCCCGAAATACCGACAGCGATGCGGTCGCCGTCCTGTATCAGCCGGTATTCGTCAATAGCCTGACGCGTTAAACTGTATAGCCTCTGTAATTTCATGGATATCCCCTCGTTATACCGCCATCTATTCGTTAAACTTGTCTTTCGCGAATAGTTGTTTCGATATCCCTATTCTATCAATAAACGAAGAATTTGTCAATCTATCAAATGATTACATATTCTCAGCCTTCATACGCGCGAATTCGCTGATCAGCGCGACAGCGTTGTCAATGCCGATGTGGCTGCTGTTGATACAGAGATCGTAATTCCTGGCGTCGCCCCATTTTCTGCCGGAATAGTAATTGTAGTAGCTGGAGCGATTCTTGTCTGTCTTCACCATGATGTCTTTTGCCTTGGACGCATTCACTTGATGGAGCTCCATCAGATGGGCAATCTTGTCCTGCTCATCCCCTGTGATGAAAACAGTGACCTTATTCGGATAGTCTGTCAGCGCGTAATCCGCGCAGCGGCCGACAAACACGCAGGATTCCTCGGCAGCCAGCTTTTTGATCGTATCAAACTGCGCGAGAAATACCTTGTGGTTAATCGGCATATTCATATAGGAAGAAGTATTGTAGCCCATCGAATAGGTATCCATGACAAAAGAATAAAGGAAGCTTCCGGCAGCCTTCTCATCGTGCGTTTCAAATACTTCCTTGCACAGACCGCTGTTCTTGGCCGCTTCAGTCAGAAGTTCCTTATCATAGCACTTGATTCCCAGAGATTCTGCAAGCTTCTGGCCGATGATACGTCCTTTGCTGCCGCACTCCCGTCCAATCGTGAAAATAAGCTTTCCTTCCATATTCCCTCTCCTTCCCTCATAATCAATCATATCTTGTGAAGTGATAAGAAAATTATACATCAATTATTGCGGAAAGTATAGCATAAAATTATGTCATTTTTCTGAGTTTTTCAAGGAGATTCACAAAATAATCCGGAAGCGGCGCCTGAAACTCCATATATTCTCCCGTTCGCGGATGAATAAAGCCCAAAACGCCGGCATGTAGCGTCTGTCCCTCCAGCGAGAACGGACATTTCGCCGGACCGTATACACTGTCTCCGAGAACCGGATGGTGGATGGAACTCATATGCACGCGGATCTGATGGGTTCTTCCGGTTTCCAGACGGCATTCCAGGTATGTATAGTCCCGAAAGCGCTCCAGAACACGGTAATGCGTCACAGCCCGCCGCCCGTTCTTTACGTTGACGGCCATCTTCTTACGCTCAGTTGGATGACGGCCGATCGGTGCGTCGATCAGCCCTTCGTCGTCGCGCATCACGCCGCAGACGATGGTTTGGTAGCGCCGGGTAATCGTGTGCTCCTTCAGCTGTCCGGCGATACTGTTGTGCGCAAGATCATTTTTACAGACAATCAAAAGTCCTGTCGTATCCCTGTCGATACGGTGGACAATTCCGGGGCGCATCACGCCGTTGATGCCGGAGAGCTGACCCGCGCAGTGCGCCATCAGTCCGTTGACCAGGGTATCGTCTGTGTGCCCGGCCGCGGGATGAACGACCATGCCCTTGGGCTTATTCACGAGAAGTACATCCTCATCCTCGTAAATGATATCAAGTGGCATTTCTCTGGCGGTAATCTCCGGCTCAGCCGCTTCGGGAAGTTCGAATTCAATCGTGACACCGGCTGCTAATTTATAATTTGGTTTGACAGGCAGACCATCCGCAAGGACTTCTCCGTTTTTCAGAAGCTTTTGAAGATAAGAGCGCGAAAGGCTCTGATCCGCCTGCGCCAGATAGCGGTCGATCCGGACGCCGCTGCCGTCCTCTTCCACTACATACTGCCGTGTCACGTCCGCTCCTTTCTTCTGCCAGGCAGCATCGAGGAAATCTCCTCCTCGCTGTAATACCCAAAGAACAGAAGGAGGAACAGGACTGCCGTAGAACAGGTCACATAGCAGTCGGCAACATTGAAGATCGGGAAATCAATCAATTTAAAATAGAGAAAATCAACCACGTATCCCTGACTGACACGATCGATCAGATTCCCCGCGGCGCCCGCGGCGATAACAGTCAGAGAAAGAATGAGGGGCCAGTAGCGGCCTTCTTCCGGAAGCGTCCACAGCAAATAGAGAACAGCTGCGAACACGAGGCAGGCTACCGCAAAAAACAGAATCTGCTGGCCCTCCAAAAGCCCGAAAGCCGCGCCTGTATTTTCGGAATAATTCAGTTCAAAGACACCCTCCCACAGGACGAACGGCTGCTGGCCCTTAAGCGATACGGCAGCGGCATGCTTCGTAAACTGGTCGAATGCAACCAGAAACCAAAACAGGAGAAAACTGAGCGCCAGACGGATGATACGCTTGTTCATAATATAGTAACTACCTCCGAATTACGATTCTGTCCGAGATTCTGCTTACTGATATTCCGCTATTCAAGATTCCGCTAAGAAAGTACTGCACGCAAGCCGTGACGCATTTCGTCTGCGGTAACGGTCCTGTCGATATAGGCGTCGCCGACCGCACGCAGAAGGATAAAGCGAATCTGCCCGCCGTCCATTTTTTTATCGTTTCCTGCCGCAGTCAGGACATCGTCTGCATTTAAGCCATGCACAGCCACCGGCAGGCCGTCTGCAGCCAGCAGGCCGGCAAGACGGGCGGTCTCCTCTTTCGTAAGCATACCGCGCGACTCCGATATGGCAGCGGCCGCCAGCATACCGAGACCGACACAGTGCCCGTGAAGCAGCTGAAAACTCATGCATTTCTCGATCGCATGTCCAAGCGTATGGCCGAAATTCAGCAGTGCGCGCTCTCCCTGTTCGGTCGGATCATTCTCCACCACCTGGCGTTTGATTTCGTCACTGCGCCTGATCATATCCAGACAGGTCCTCTCGTCGCGTGCGAAGATCAGCGAGCGGTTTGTCTGCAGCCATTCATAATAGTCACGGTCACGGATCAGACCGTGCTTGATGATCTCCCCCATGCCGGAGCTGTACTGCTCCTCGGGAAGCGTTTGAAGCGTCGTCACATTCGTATAGACCAGCCGCGGCATATGGAAGGCGCCGACCATATTCTTGTAAGCGTCAAAATCAACACCTGTTTTCCCGCCGATTGAGCTGTCCACCTGCGCAAGTAATGTCGTCGGGATCTGGATAAAGGAAATACCGCGCAGATAGGTCGCGGCCGCGTAGCCGCACAGATCGCCGACGACGCCGCCGCCGAGCGCAACCAGCAGATCCTTCCGATCAAACTGATGGAGAATCAGATGCCGGTAGAGATCGCGTACGGTGTCCAGGTTCTTATGCTCCTCTCCGGCCGGGAAGACGAATGACGTCAGCGTACGGCAGCAGCCGGAAAGGATCCGGGAGATCTCTTCCAGATACAGCTGCGCAACCGTTGAATCCGTCACAATGCAGAGCCTGCGCCCCTGCACGTCAAGCTTTTCAATTTCCTCCGCAAGGCTGTCAAAAGAGGCAGTTAATACAATATCATAAATCGGGATCTGGTCCCTGTGTACAGTCAGTCGATGTTCCATATGCCGTCCCTCACAATATCGGGTTGTTATCGTTTGATTCTGCCATCCGATGGGAATCAAGCGGCGATTCCGGTCAGAAAAAAGCAGACACTTCTCCTCACCGGGCCTGCCTGCGGCAGAGTCACAGTCTGGGGAATGTCTGCCCATTCAGCACTGATCAGATGTGGAAATTCAACCCCGGAATATCCAGGCTGCTTCCACTGCTTCCGCTGCTCAGCAGATCCTGGAAATCACCAGACAGTTCTACGGACTCCGGTGTGGCGATGAAGATGTAGTTGGAAATCTTCTGCAGGTTTCCGTTCATCGAATAGGTTGCTCCCGACGTAAAATCAATGATCCGCTGCGCCACCTCTGTCTGGAGCCCTTCCATATTCAGCACAACCGCCTTTCCTGCGAGAAGATAATCGCAGATCTCCTTGGCATCCTCAATGGAGGTCGGCTTAACCATCGAAACCTCCATGCCGCGCTGCTTCATCGGGACAACCTTGGAGGAGGAACGGCTGGTGCTTAAGAAACGGGGCCGCGGCGCCGGTTCCTCTTCCTCAATATCGTCATAATAGTCATCATCCTGCCGGCTGTTGCCGCCGAAGAAGCCCTTCTTGGCAGGCTTCTCATCCTCATAATCATCATCGAGGAAGTAATCGTCGTCTTCATTATCGCGCAGGCGGATGCTGTCCATGAATTTTCCAATCATACTCATCGCTATCAGTTCTCCCTTACTTGTCGTTCACCGAAGATGCCGGTGCCTACTCTTACCATGGTGGCGCCCTCTTCTACCGCAACCTCAAAATCGCCCGTCATCCCCATGGAAAGAACATTCATAGTTACATTATCAATGTTTTTGCTTTTTATGTCAATAAAAAGTTGATACAATTTCCGAAAAATTTCCCGGTTCTCTTCCGCTTCCGTGACAAAAGGAGCAATTGTCATTAGCCCCTGGATGCCGACGTGCGGGAACGCGGAAATATCGCGGACAGCTGCCTCAACTTCTTCGCAGGAGAAGCCGAATTTGCTCTCCTCTCCTGCCACGTTGACCTCGAGAAGAATCGGCATGATCAGGCCGTGCCTGACTGCCTCCTTCTCAATCTCGCGGGCGAGTTTCACCGAATCGACGGAATGGATGAGACACGCCTTCCCGACTGCCTGACGTACTTTATTCGTCTGCAGATGACCGATCATATGCCATCGGATATCCTCGGGAAGCTGCGGGGATTTCGCAATGATTTCCTGAACCTTATTCTCACCGAAATCGCGGCCGCCCGCATCATAGACTTCCTTCACCATCTCCGCAGGCTTGGTCTTGCTGACAGAGATCAGCGTGACTTCCGACGGGTCTCTGCCGGCCCGTGCGCATGCCGCGTCGATCCGCGCCCTGATTTTATGATATTTTTCAGCAATCATGGATACCATCTCCTTACTGGTAGATTAACT
The DNA here is from genome assembly GCA_947599905.1 of uncultured Lachnospiraceae bacterium. Lineage (GTDB taxonomy): Bacteria > Bacillota > Clostridia > Lachnospirales > Lachnospiraceae > UBA3402. Next base: position 22,207 of record CANQFR010000003.1, on the reverse strand, counting down.
GATCCTCTCCGGCTACCGACTGCGCGTCAAGCACGATATGATCGTAAACGCTCAGTCCGTAACGCGTTCCTTTCTTTACGGTGTAAAACTCATCATTCTGCGCGATAATCTCAATCTGCCGGAATACGGAATAGCCGCGGTTGATATTATAAACGCCCTGAAGCGACGCCGTCTGACCAACCTGGAAGCGGTCCGCGGAATCCGGCTTCACCAGATAATCCCCCGCGTGAATCTCCTCGTCTTCGTCGGTATTGATATAGCAGTATTCCTCTGTCGAGTAATATATCGTCGCAGGCACAAACTGCACCAGCGTTCCGTTTTCCGTGTAGATCTCTTTATTAAAGCCTTCCTGATCCGTATCTCCGCCGGTCGTCAGATATGTGACGGGCACCAGATAGAAATTCTTCGAAGTCACGGCGCTGACCGGAATCTTCAGTCCCTTTTCCACCTCCAGAACAACCTGAAAATCCAGATAGCGTTCCGAAACAAACTGGACCATGTAGCGGTCAAATGCGAGCTTCCCAAAGCTCTTGCCGTCTGTTCCCGCAATGATGCTGAATGCGCCTTCGCATGTCAGGTCATATCCCGGGAAGCGTACCGTCAGCGTCTCAAATTCCCTGAGATCCGCCTCATCTGCTTCCGAGAGCGGGAAAATCAGCGACCAGTTGTCGTCGGTAATCACCTTATATATCGGCGTCCCCTGCTCGACAAGGTCTCCCGCATGCGTAATCGCGCGGCTGTAACCGCTGCGGTCAAAGATGCTCTCAGAGATCTGCGTATCCGTCAGATCTTCGAATCCGTCGATCGAATAAGAAATAACCCCGCTCTGCGGCGTACTGATCTGCGAAAAACCGCCGGAAAGTTTGTCAGACAGGAGTTCTTCATTGTTCAGCGCGTTAAAATTCGTGTATTCCATGACCATTGCTTCCAGCGAATATCTGGTATCGTATATCTGGTCAAAATCCATATCCGAATACGACAGACTGTAGGTAGAAAGGGCTTTCCTTATGTTGATGACATCCTGTTCGGACAGCAGTTCCGCGTTCTCGACGTTCTCCTCAAGCAGCTGTGATACCTCGCCGGTTTCGGCCATCGAATAAATGCTGGTTCCCGCGGCGGCCCGTTTCCCTTCGCGGACATAATAATTCACATAGCCGCTCTGCGCCGCGAACTGCGTCAACTCATCCCGCAGGATAATTCCCGTAAAATTGCGGTCTCCGGCAATCGCACCCTCCGTCACCTCGTAAGGCTGCACTTTGACCCTGGTAGCGTACTGGTAGACATAAAAGGCCAGATACAGAAAAATAACAAAGAATACGATCATCCCGATGTTGACGCGCATCGGGCGACGGTACTTGATAATTTTCTTGTTCTTCTTAGCCATAGACCGTTTCTCCTCAAAAAGAGCCTGTCACGACAGGCTCTTTCGCTATTTCCATACGGCCAAAGCGCCGGTGACGCTGTCCGTATTTGCTTCATGTATTCTTACTTACAGAGAGATCGTTACCTTCTCCTTCATGGAATCCGGAAGCGCGTCGGCGTCTCTGGATACGCTTAAGACAAAGGTGACGTGGAACTTCTCACCGATCTTCTCGAGCGCATTAACTGTCTCGGTGATATCCTGTCCCTCGAGGCAGGCGAGCTTCAGAAAGCTGTCAAGATACATGATCTCCAGGTCATGATCCTGGGAAATGATCCCGCTGACAAAACCAAGGAAACCTGAAGAATCGTTGATATCGAAGCCCTTGACATTGATCAGACGGATGCGGTTATTCAGCTCGTACATATGCTTGGAACTTTTATCCAGATATACAATGGAACCTTTCGCTTCCTTGATTGCTGCATTGGCCTTGTCCAACAGATACTTTGTCTTGCCCTTTCCCTTGTCGCCTGCGATGATCTGCACCATAATTTTGTCCTCCTTGCATGATAGGTTGTATAGAAAAGTTCGTATTTTCTGATTCGATTATAATATATCCCGTCCGAAAAGGCAATCACTAATTGTCAATCCGGGAGATTAACTTTGTCATATTGTCGTAGAGACTGTTCCGGTCGGGCGATTTCAGGACGACAGAAATATATTCCGCGCCGTCGTCGTCGCTTCTTGTCGCCATGATCAGACAGCTTCCGGCTGCCTGTGTCGTGCCGGTCTTGCCGGAGAAAACAGTAAGACCGTCCGGGGCGTCACGTTTTCCGATCAGATACTGATTCGTGTTCTGCCAGGTCTGCGTGACAAGCGCGCCTGCCGCGTCTGTATATGCCGCATCGTAGGATAAGCAGCCGGTCACCTCACGAAACTCCGGCAGCGTCAGCGCCTCCTGATAGATCAGATACAGATCGTATGCCGTCGTATAATGATTCTCGTCCGTCAGCCCGTGCGGATTCACAAAATGCGTATCGACTGCGCCGAGCCGTCTGGCCTCTTCGTTCATCATATCGGCAAACGCCTCGATACTTCCCGCAATATGTACCGCGATGGCCGCGCCGGCGTCATTGCCGGACGGCAGCATCAGACCGTAGAGAAGCTGCTCAAGCGTCAGCCTGTCTCCCGGTTTAATCCCGCAGAGGGAGGCGCCGGATTCCGTGATCACGGCGTCCTGCGTCACGGTCACTGTGTCGGACAGATTACCGTAGCGGATCGCCAGAATCGCGGTCATAATCTTCGTGATACTGGCCGGATACAGGCGCTCAAACGCATTCTTGCTGTAAATGGTCCTATGCCCCGTCAGATCGAAGACTGCGCCCGCTTCGGCTGTAATCTCCTGCGCGTCATAGACGGATTCGTCGGCCACGACGCAGAGATCTGCGGCAAAGAGACCGGCATATGCAGAATCCTCCGCTTTCCCGGTATGCGCTGCCAGAATATCGCTTACTTCCAGCCCGCGCTCTTCAAGTATATACGGATCCTCCAGTTCCCGCTCCATGCAGCCGGTCAATGACATAAGCGCCGTCATGGCGGCAACGAAAAACAACGTACGTCCGGCAGCTCGGATGCCTCCACGGAGTGTTCTCATCATAACTCCTCCGGATAATTATTTGTACATCTCCCGCCATTCCAGATCGCCATGTTCCAGCGCCTTCACCAATAACTCGCCCGTGGCCAGATTGGTCGCAACGGGAATATTATGCAGGTCGCACATTCGGATGATGCTGCTTCCGTCCGGATCGGTCCGCTTCGGCGAAACCGGCTCGCGGAAGAAGATCACCAGATCCAGCTGATCCTGCTCAATATCCGTACACATCTGCTCTGCGCCGCCCAGATGGCCGGCCAGATATTTGTGTACATTCAGATTCGTCACTTCCTCGATCAGCCGTCCGGTTGTGCCGGTGGCATAGAGGGAATTCCTGCTTAAAATCCCGCGGTAGGCGATGCAGAAATTCTGCATCAGTTTTTTCTTGGAATCATGGGCAATCAGACCTACATTCATGTACACTCCTCCTTCATTCGTTGTGAAACCTGCGCTGCAAACCTACATTCAGTACGACACCCATACCTATGAACAGGCTCAGCAGAGAGCTGACGCCGGAACTGATAAACGGCAGCGGAAGTCCTGTGTTCGGGAAGATCGCCGTGGCAACGGCGATATTGGCAAAGCTCTGAAACCCCAGCAAAGCAGCCATCCCGGTACAGATCATCCGGCCTGACAGATCAGAAGCTCTCACAGCCATGATCAGACATTCACAGACAAGAATCAGATACAGGCCGATAACAAAGACAGAGCCGACGAATCCGAATTCTTCCCCGATAATCGCGAATATAAAGTCATTCTGTTCCTCTACCAGAAAATTCCCGGCTTTGACGGAAAGGATACCGGTATTGTTCCATCCCTTGCCCCAGAGCTGTCCCGAGCCGATGGCCATAATGGAATTCTCCTGCTGATAATAGGTCTCCGAATAAAGCTCCGGATTCTGCCAGGACAGGATCCGGTTCGCCATATATTGCTTCAGGAACGGAATCATGCCGTTCTGGAGCAGATAAAACAGCAGGAAAATCGCGGGAATCACAACCGCAAGAACGCCGAGAACCCACTTGTAGCTGATGCCCGCCGAAAAAACGATCGCCGCTACCACGATTGTCAGCACGATCAGTGTGGACAGGTTCGGCTGCGCGTAGATCAGGCCGGCGGGTACCGCAAACAGAAGCGCGGCCGCGAATACGACTGTCACGCGGTTGATCCGCTCCTGATACCGTTCGAAGTACCACGCAAAGAACAGAATCATTCCGATCTTGACAAACTCCGACGGCTGGATCTGACCGATGACCGGCAGCTGCAGCCAGCGTGTCGCGATGCCGCGGCTGCGCCCGAAGAGGATCACGGCCGCCAGGAAGGCCACGCATACCAGATAGATCACATAGTGGAACGAGAGAATCCAGTGGTAATCGATCAGCGATAACACAAGCGCGAGAAACAGCCCCACGCCGATCCCCATTAGCTGCTTGTTGACCGTAGCCAGGTTCTGATTCGTCGCGCTGTAGATCGCCATCAGGCCGATCATGCAAAGCACCGCCATATATATCAGCAGTCGGAAATTGTACCTTCGGAAATGATAATCAAAAAGCATCTTAACATATTCCCTTCAGTCGAAAGCTTCTGACCGGTATCACCGTACAGAGTACCGGCAGGTCTCCCGCGGAATTCTCCGCTCCGGCGCACCTGCTCTCCGGTCTGCGGATACATACCTCCATCTGCGATGCGTCCGCATCGAGATACCGCAGAACCACACGGCAGATATCGTCCCGAAGCATCGCAAGCGTCTCGGGTGGAAAACCGCTTTCATCAGCCGCCAGAAGCAGACGGAGTCTTTGGGCCGCAACCGCGCCCGAGCGTTGCCGCCAGAGCGGCGCCGATCGAATCTGTCTCATCGCGCGCCCTCCTTCTATGCTCTCCGCAGGAGGTTTGTCAGGCGGCCGAAAAGCCCGTATGATACATTCGGCAGGGTCAGCGGCACGTCCTCGCCCAGCAGCCGCCTGCAGATGTCTAAAAAGGCCTGTCCGGCGGGCGTATCGGTACCGGCAAGCGGTTCTCCCTGGTTCGTGGAGATCACAATCGCCTCATCATCCGGAACCGCACCCAGAAGCGGCACTGCGAGGATGTCCATGACATCGTCCACAGACATCATATCCCCGCGGCGGACCATATCCTGACGGACACGGTTCACAATCAGGTGGATGCTCTTCATCTGTCCGGCATCCAGAAGGCCGATGATACGGTCCGCGTCGCGGATCGCGGATACCTCCGGCGTCGTCACAACCAGGGCCCGGTCTGCGCCGGCTACGGCGTTGCGGTATCCCTGCTCGATCCCGGCAGGACAGTCGAGCAGTATATAATCGAAATCATCCTGTAAGTCTTCTACCAGCTTTCTCATCTGTTCCGGGTTCACCGCTGACTTGTCCCGGGTCTGCGCTGACGGGAGCAGATACAGGTTCGGATATCTCTTGTCTCTTATCAGGGCCTGCTTCATACGGCAGTTCCCTTCCACCACATCGACCAGATTGTAAACGATCCGGTTCTCAAGCCCCATGACAACGTCCAGGTTGCGCAGTCCGATGTCGGTATCGATCATCACGGTGCGCTTGCCAAGAATCGCCAGGCCTGTCCCGATATTGGCAGAAGTTGTGGTTTTCCCGACCCCGCCTTTCCGGAGGTAACAACGATGACTTCACTCATGAACGTCTCCTCCAAAAAATAAGCTGTCACAGATATTCTACCCTATCTTTATGGATATTTCCAGTATCATTTTATATAATTTTGTGAAGAATTTTTGTCTAAGACGACGGAGTGCAGCGCAAAGACGGACATGAACCAATGCCATGCCGCCCTGCCCCGCTTTTCAGCCAAACAGGCCTTTTCGCATACTGCGGATGCTGATCTGGCCGTCCTCTACGCTGACGATCACAGGGCCTTTCGCAAGGCGTTTGCCCTTCTCGGAACAGCGTGCCTCGTAATCGGCGATCCGAAGCGCCGACGGCGCCATTTCCATGGCCGCTACAATCGCGTCGGCGTTGCCTGAGATTCCGGCGGCGACGGAACCGCGGAGATCGCCGATTACGACCACATGTCCCTTGGAAACGATTCTGGCGCCTTTCTCGACATCGCCGATCACGACCACGCTGGTCTCGGCGTCCAGGCTTTCGCCTGAGTGAAGCGTGCCCCGGCAAAATTGACCGCCGGCAGCTGCAATCTCCATCAGCTTCTCATTCAGCGCTTTCTCGCACTTACGCGTGCGCTCCAGATCCTCATCCAGCAGGCAGAGGATCTCAATATCCGAATTGCCGGTGATCTCATTCACCAGCGCGTATTCTTCCTCCGGCGACAGTTCCCGGCCCGCAAGCGTTAAGGCCATCTGCACGGAACCCCAGAATTTCGCGCTTTCGCTGAACTTGGCGGCTACATCCGCAAGGAGCTGGTCAAACGGCAGATCGGGGTCCAGGATCACGGTCATGCCGGACCGGTTGCTCTTGATCACTACAGAACTTTTCATACGATTCCTCCTTATTTGTTCTGCGGCCTTTCTATCAGTCGCCGACGACGATGTCGGTCGCATCCAGTGCGCCGGTGTTCATAATATAATCCAGATCTGTATATCCGTAATACAAACGGTATACGTTCTTCGCCACAGCCGCCGCCTCCGCGGAACTGTAACCGTAGGGAATGTTGACGGTCACGGAAATTTCCGGGTGTTCATAGGGACCATAGGAAATGAAGAACGCATGGTTGCCGCGCGCATTCTCCTGCGCGGTACCGGTCTTGCCGGCGATATCGATCTCGAGATCGCGGAAAATCGTCCGCACGGAACCGAGGGCGACCACATTCCGCATGCCCTGCTGGACCGTATTCCAGGTGGAATCCGCCACCTGAATCTGGTTCGAGATCTCCGGCACATACTCCTGAACCGGACTCCCGTCCGCCTCTGTGATGCGGTCGATCAGACTCAGTTCAAAGACGGTGCCGCGGTTGGCCAGCGCCGTCACATAGCGGGAAAGCTGCACATTCGTATAGGCGTGGTTGCCCTGTCCCATGGCGGAACGCTCCGGATCCATGTCCGAAATGCTTGGTGCGTTCTCCTCGATCTCAATACCGGAAGTGTGGTCCAGACCGAACATCGTGGCGTATTTCTGGATCAGCTTCAGACCAGTGTCGGTGGAGTAAACGCCGTTTTCATCGGTCGACAGACGGTGGGCCAGCTCCGCGAAGAAATAGTTGCAGGACTCCTGAATGCCCTCGCTTATCGTAAGCTTGCCGTGTCTGCCCGGATAAATCCAGCAGCGGATCGGGTTCGTAATATCCGTGTAGCGGCCTGTGCACTCGATCTCTTCGTCTATGGTGACCGCCCCTTCCTCCAGGGCCGCAATCGCCGTGATCGGCTTAAAGGTCGAGCCGGGAGCCTTAAGCGCCTGCGTCGCATTGTTATAAAAGGGCCGCGACAAATCGTTATTCAGCTGATTAAAATAGACCGGATCCACACTGCCGCTCATCCGGTTGTTGTCGTAGCTGGGATAGGTGACCAACGCCAGAACCTTACCGGTCTCAATATCCACGACTGTACACCCGGCGGTACACGGGTCGAGCGCAAGCTGAGCCGGCGTGATTTCCAGTTTGGTAAGCTTGTCAACCAGAAAATCAAACGCATAGTCCGTCCCATAAGCCTTCAGAAGCCGGATCTGCTCTTCATCGTATGCGAGAACGCCCTGCGAATACAGCGCCAGGCAAAGTTCCTTCCCGGTGATAATGTCCTGGTCAACCAGATACCGGTAAATCCGTTTGGTAAAGGCGGTGTCATCGCGGATGGCGCCGATCACATATTCCTTAAGGGTCTGGAAGCTGTTGTCCGCGCTTGAGTACTTGTGCTCTGTCTCCAGTTTCGTCGTATCAACCCAGCTGCCCGAGATACCGGAATAGAGATAGTCCCTCAGGCTGATCGTCCCCTCGTTCCACGCGATGGCTTCTTTGCTCTCCGGGTCAATCAGGTCACGTTTGACAATCCCGACCGTGTCGCCCGACAGATACGAGAAAATGAAATTCATGTAGGCGCGCATATCCTCCGGCAGCTCAGCAAGCGGCGGCGCGTTCGGATCGCTTAACTGTGCCTCGATCTCAGAAAGGATCTGTTCGCGGGAGGCGACATATTTGCCGTAAATCTCCCGTTCAACCTCATCTGCCTCTTCCCCGGCCATATGGCTTAAGGAAAGGACATTATTGTTAATCAGCTGGAAATAGGCGTCCTTAACGGAGATCTTGATCTTACTGGAGTCACGGTTCTCCTCTTCCGTTACCTCCCGGTTCACGAGGTGGGACACCAGGACGCCGGCCAGCTGCTGTTCGAGCAGATGATAAATACCCTTCTGCAGGTCGCTTCTGATCGTCAGATAAATATCGTCTCCTGCCTGCGGCTCGGTGGAATTCTCTTCCACCTTGAGAATCTGTCCGTAGCTGTCCACATACATATTGGTGACGCCTTTTTGGCCGTGAAGAACGGCTTCCATCGACGCCTCCACGCCGGTACGTCCGACGATGTCGTTGGCGTCGTAGCTGGGATCCTGCTCCTGCAGTTCCTCCAGCTGATCAGTCTGAACCTTGCCGGTATAGCCGATCACAGGCGCGAAATAGACCGCATCGTTATAGACGCGCACAGTAGACTGCGCGATTTCCACGCCGTCCATATCCGCCGTGTGCTCCATGATATCAGCCAGCGTCTCCTGGGAAATATCGTCGGAAACATTGACCGTCACGTACTTACGGTAGGCGATCAGCGAAAGCGCATAGCGCAGATGAGCGATCTGCAGCGCCTCGCGGTCTGTCAGGACGATGGCGTTGCCATTCTTGTCCTTTAAGCTGTCCAGATCATAGCGTTCTTTGGAGCGCAGCTGCGCAAGTATCTCCGCCGGGGTAATATTGGACGGGTATTTCCCGGCGGCATCGTCCAGCTTCTCAACAGAAGTCAGGCCGTAATAATCGCGCAGGAAGCGCTTCCTCGCCGCTTCCGAGGAAGAGGTATAGATCAGGTTGCCGTCGGCGTCGAAGCCGATTTCAAGCCTTGCGGCGACATCCTCGTTATGCTTCTCCAGAATCCGTACCAGCTCATAGAGCATCAGGTTCATCGCCTGGTTGGTTTTATAAGTGCCGGTATCCCGCAGCGTGACCGAATAGGACAGTTCGTTGTATGCCAGAAGATTCCCGTCGGCATCGTAAATATTGCCCCGCGTGCCGGGCGTGGTCATCGAGCGGTACGTCGTCGTCACATAGTCATTCAGGTACTGTTCACCGTCAATGATCTGCAGATGGAACAGCCTTCCGATAAGGGTCAGAAACATTCCGGTGAAAATCAGGAACAGCAGAAAAAGCCTGGACGCGACCAGGCGTTTCAAAAGTTCTGTGATAATTTCCAGAATCTCCTTAAACAAGGGTGGTATCCCTCCCGCTTTCAAAATCCCTGAGCTTCCGGTTGATATACAGAAGCAGCCGGTACATAAACAGCGTCGTAACGACCGTAAAAATCGTCTCGGGCACCATCAGTTCCCGGAAATAATACAAAAAATCCAGACGTCCCCGGATCAGGAACCGGAACACATACACATAAAGGTTGTAGGCCAGTTCATTGACAAGTGCAAGCACCAGGGGAATCGTGACATAATCCTCATAAAAATACCTGGTCAGGCTTCCGTTGCAGTACCCGACATACACATATAACAGCGTATAGAAGCCGAACGGCCCGCTGTAAAACAAATCGAGCAGAATCCCGGCCAGAAGGCCGTAAACCATCCCCATCCGCCTTCCGTCCATAAAGGCGAAGGAAAAGGTCAGAATCAGCAGCAGATTCGGCGTGGAGACCAGAACGGGAATCAGCGGAAAAATACAGTTCTGGACCGTAAACGCCGCAAGAATCAGCAGGATATTGACAATGGCGCGCCGCATCACTCCACCTCCGGATCCGCGGTCTCCTTCACATCGGTGATGATCAGGACCTCCCGCAGATTATGGAACTCCGCTGCCGGCACCAGATAGCCGGAACTGGTCAGGTGGTTGTTGTCAAGCGTGATATCCTTGGCGTAGCCGATCAGGATGCCTGGCAGGTAGCTGGAACTGATATTCGAAGTCACGATCCGGTCGCCGTCTTTCACATCGCCGTCCTTCTGGATATTCGAGATTGTCAGCCGCCCCTCGCGGTAAAGCGTCAGGTCTCCGCCCACGATGCAGGTATCGCCGGACTGCACCGCCATCGCGCTGACACGGCTCGCGTCGTCGATGATGGAACGAACCGTCGCATAATGAGCGCCGACGTCGGTCACAATCCCCACGAGTCCGCCGCCGGCCAGGACATTATTCCCTTCCCGGATTCCGTCCGCAGATCCCTTGTCGACGCGAAAAACCTGAAACCAGTCGCCGGAATCATTGGCAATCACGCGGGCGGCGGTCTTCTCATACTGAAGGTAGTCCTGATCGAGCTCATAAAGTTCGCGAAGCCGCGCAAGCTCGAAAACTTCTGAGGTCAGACGGTTATTCTCCTCCGTCAGGGCCGCGATCTGCTCCTTAAGCTGTTTGTTCTCTTCGAGCGCGTTCCTCAGTTTCGTGTAATCGGCGACGCCGTCGTAGATTCTGACGCCGACGCTGTTGACTCCGGCCTGGATCGGGGTGACAAGGTAGCCGACCGCGGTACGCAAAGGAGCCAGCCACTGATCGGTAAAATTAGTAACAGCGATCAGCGCCAGGCAACAGACGGTAATGGCGATCAGAATATAGCGGTTGTATTTGGATTCCATTATAATCTACCTTCTCTTTTAAAGCTGCAGTAGGCGTGGTCGCCGATGACCACATGATCCAGAAGCTGGATCCCCAAAAGGCTCCCGGCTTCCCGCATCCGTTCCGTCATCAGGCAGTCCTGCCGGCTCGGCGTCGGATCGCCGCTCGGATGGTTGTGCACAAGAATCACGCCCGTAGCCCGGCATCTCAGCGCCTCGATAAATACCTCCCGCGGGGAAATAACCGCCATACTGACGGTTCCCTTGGAGATCTGCATATCCTTGATCAGCCGGTGCTTCATATCCAGAAACATGGCGAACAGCTGCTCCTGTTCCATGAGCCGCATGTCCTCCATATAATAATTCACGACTTCTTCCGGCAGATCAATGGTCCGAATCCGCGAGATCGCATACCGTTTGCTGATCCGCCGGGATAATTCGCCGATGCATAGCAGCTGGATCCCCTTGACCGTGCCGATTCCCTCCACGCCGGTCAGATCCTGCAGGGACAAATGCGAAAGTCCCAGAATGCCGTCGTTCGGATAGCTCAGCGCCAGTACGCGTCTCGCGGTCTCCAGGGAATTCAGTCCGCGGCTTCCGGTGCGGATGATGATCGACAGCAGCTCTTCATCACTTAACGCTTCCGGTCCCAGCCGCATACAGCGCTCATAAGGGCGACTGTCAGCCGGGAGTTCTTTCATTCTTCTGTTATCTGTGTTATCCATCGCTTCCTCCGCTCTCTCCCCTCCAGGTACGACGGCGGAAACAGACAGATATAGTTTACCATAAAATGGTATCAATGTATACAGCGATTGCAAAAATGTAATGAAAACGTAATGTTGCCGGCTGCCGTAAAGAAACGAAAGCTATGCGAACCGGTTTACATTTTCACAATACCCGCGTCACATAAGGCCTGCAGGGACTTTAAGATTCCCAGCTTCGCGTGATACCAGGTCAGCCCGCCCTGGAAAAAGACCGTATACGGCGGCCGGATTGGCGCGTCCGCGCTCAGTTCGATGGACGACCCCTGAACAAACGCCCCTGCAGCCATAATGACCGGCGAATCATATCCCGGCATATCCCAGGGTTCCGGCTTCACGTAACTGTCGACAGGCGCCGCGGCCTGGATTCCCTCACAGAATGCGATAACCGCTTCCGGCTTTCCGAAAGTGACCGCCTGGATAATGTCATGCCGCTCCTCCGTTCCGTTCGGATGGACGGAAAAACCCAGCTTTTCGTAGACATTCGCGGCAAAAACGGCACCCTTTAAGGCGCCTGCCACCACCGTGGGAGCGAGGAAAAAACCCTGATACAGCGACTGGTTCAGTCCGAGGCTTGCGCCCACCTCTCTGCCCAGCCCCGGTGCGCTCAGGCGGAAAGAAGCGCGGTCGATGCAGTCCTGCCGGCCTGCAATATAGCCGCCGATGGGGGCCAGACCGCCGCCAGGGTTCTTGATCAGCGAGCCGACGATCATATCCGCTCCTGCGTCGGTGGGCTCGATCGTCTCGACAAATTCCCCGTAGCAGTTGTCCACCATGCAGATCACGTCCGGCTTGATCTTTTTCACAAACGCGATCAGCTGCCCGACCTGTCCGACGGAAAATGTAGGCCGTGTGGCGTAGCCTTTGGATCTCTGGATTGTGACCAGCTTCGTCTTATCGTTGATCGCTTTCGCGATATTATCGTAGTCGAAGGTTCCATCCGGCAGCAGTTCCACCTGACGGTAGGAAACGCCGTATTCGGCGAGGGAGCCGACCGATGGGCGGATCCCGATCACTTCCTCCAGCGTATCGTAAGGGCCGCCGGCCGGGGACAGAAGCTCGTCTCCCGGTCTGAGATTCCCAGACAGCGCGATATGAAGGGCGTGGGTGCCGCTCATGAGCTGAGGACGCACGAGCGCCGCCTCCGTATGGAAGCAGGAAGCATAGACCTGCTCCAGGGTATCGCGGCCGAGATCGTTATATCCGTAGCCCGTCGTGGCAGCGAAATGGATGTCGCTGACCCGGTTGTCCTGCATGGCCTTAAGAACCTTCATCTGGTTATACTCGGCCCGGGCGTCAATTGCTTCAAAGCGCTGCTTTAAGGAAGCCTCTGCCGCTGAGGCGAAGCAAAGCACATTTTCACTGATGCCAAGAGATTCATACATCTGTTTAAATTCTGATTGCATGATCGTATACTCCTTATTGTTTGTCTGTCGATTCCGCCTGCACCGGCGATCCGGTCCGGCGCATCGTACAATCGTCTATATCATCTGCTGTTCTTTCATCTCATCCAGGATATGCGCAAGAACCCGCTGCCTGTCATTCCCGAAATCCGGCAGGTTCAGCCACCTCACGTCCCGCTCACGCTTAAACCATGTAATCTGTCTCTTCGCAAAATGGCGGGTGTCCCGCTTGATGATACGGACTGCCTCCTTAAGCGGGTATTCTCCTTCCAGGCAAGCGAGAATCTCTTTGTATCCCAGCCCCTGCATGGAGACCATCTGCCGGCTGCAGCCCATGACCGCCAGCCGCCTCACCTCCGCTTCCAGCCCTTCTTCCATCATCCGGTCCACCCGGCGGTCGATGCGCTCATAAAGCGTTTCGCGATCGGTATTTAAGACATAATACAGAAAATGGTACGGTGACTCTTTCTGCCGCTGCAACTCATTGTGGGCGGAAATGGGCTCGCCGGTCTGACGGTAGAACTCAATCGCGCGGATCGTCCGTTTGATATTGTTGGCATGGATGGCCTGAGCGGATACCGGATCGATTGCTTTCAGCATATCATGGAGATATTCGGCGCCGCGTACGGCCGCCAGCTGCTCCAATTCCTGCCTGAGCGCCGTGTCAGTATCATTTTCCGTAAAATCAATATCATACAAAAGCGCCTGAATATAAAAGCCTGTGCCTCCTGCCACAACCGGAATATGGCCGCGGCCATAGATCCCGCGCAGGGCTTCCTTCGCCATCGTCTGGAATGTAACCACATTGAAATCTTCCGTCGGCTCCAGAATATCAATGAGGTGATGGGGGACGCCGTCCATCTCTTCCGGCGTCACTTTGGCGGAACCGATATCCATATGGCGATAGACCTGCATGGAATCTGCGCTGATGATCTCCCCGCCCACGGCCTTCGCCAGCCGGATCGACAGCTCGGTTTTCCCGACTGCCGTGGGGCCGGTAAGGATGATAAGCGGCGGTCTGCTCACAGGCGTTTTCACGGCTGATTCTCCTTCCAGCAGTACCGGAACACATACCACAGAAGCGCCGCCGAAGCAGCCAAAAGCGCCAGCTCAACCACGGTCACGGGAAGGGTTCCGGCTGCGATCACCGACATAAAATCCACCAGAAAATGAATCGCGAAAGCAAGTACCAGGCAGTTTCTGCGCCCGTCCTTCACCGCACGGAACATCAGAAGCGAGAGTCCAACCTGCAGCGCAAGGGCCGATACCCGCTCCACGCCGCCCATGAAAAACAGCCAGGCAGGCGTCTGCCAGAGTGCCGCCAGCTGATTGAACGTCGTCTGGGCCGTTTCGGCATCCATCTGTGACATAACCGCCGGAAGGGCCCCGCTGTTGATCATCGCCGAGGTAATCAGATTATTGACGGAAGTCATGCCCATCAGCATGATCGCCTCTGCGCCGCCGTGACCTGCACCATACATCAGCGCATTTTCGCGGTTCAGGTTATTCTTCATATAACGTCGCATCGCAAGATACCTGCCGGTTTCCTCAAACAGCGCTGCGGCAACTCCGCCGTACAGGGCATACAGAAGCAAATGGGAGGTTATGACCGCCCCGGCGGCCTGCAAAACCAGCGCATGCAGAAGCTGCTCCAGTATCATCGCAAAGAAGATAAATGCTGCCGCACCGACAAACAGCGACGTCATCTGCGCCCTGCATTTCCGCCGGATCATAACAGCCAGCGCAAGCGGCGTGCCTACCGATACAACGAATGAAAATACCATACCGGCCATACTGGCCGCTGAAACCGTTCCCCACTCCATGATTGTCCGCTCTCCTTTTTACTCAAATTTGGTTAGATTATCAGTTAGAATGTACCATGCTGATACAACGCTGTCAACAGCTTCCATCCGCGCTGCCGTCAAGGCGGATTTCATATACCGGCTCGACCCGCACAGCTTCCAGACCGCCGACGCAGGCGTCAACTTCCTCCCGCCGCGCCGCCATCGCGGATTCGACGTTGACGCTGGCGCCCTCTTTTAGCGGTGTGATGTAAATGGTTATGCGTTCTTCCTCCAGTTCCTTCACAAAATCCTTAAGTCCGATCTCCCAGACAGCTCCGTTAGCAAAATTATCGCTGATCATCCTTCCGCCGATAAAAACATGCCCAATATCGCCGCTGTAGTTGATTTGCAGGCGGGCATCTTTGAGTCCGTCCATGAAATGCGCCGGCAGCGCAACCGTATACCTCCGTACGGCGGTTTCCGTCACCTTCGGGCTGATCGAAACCGCTTCCGTATCAAACCGGAAACAACCGAGAATCGGAGCGTATCTGTGCGATCTCACGCCCCCTGCCGCGCCATGAAGCACGCCTTCGGCCGGATAAGTGTATACGACATTTGCTGCGCTGCAGGTCTCAAGGCGCAGTCCGTTTTCGTCAGCAAGCAGGGCCTCCTGCGTGAAAATGAGTCCGCTTACGACAGAAGCGCCTTCTACGGAAGCACCCATACGCGCTTCTGCCGGATACATCTGATTCGCCATCTCCCGGCTGAGCACCAGCACGCTGACTGCTTTTCCACCCTTTCTTACACGGAAGCAGGCAACATCTGCGCCCTTTCGGCATGTAAATAAACTTCCCGCAAACGCTTCCGGGCCGGCTGCATTTCCATCTGTCTCCGCAGGCCCATCGGTATCCGCCCTTTCGATGAGCTCCGCCCCGTCCTCAAAGCGGAACGCCGCCTCCATTCCTTCAGGTATCATAAAGACATACGTCCGTTCTCCGGCCGCTTCCACCACCGTAACCGGCTGGGCCGTCGCCGATATCAGATCAATGCCGTCCATATCGAAATGGAACGGCAGGATCGCATTTTCATCTGCCGCGATATCAATACGGAAGCTTATCTCTTCCCCATCCAGCTCCAGCAGGATCTCTTCATCCTTTCGGATGGGCATCTGCATATGGTCCTGGAAATTATTGATAAAGAGAAAGCCGCTCTTTCCGTCCGTGCGCACCGCGTAACGCAGCGTCTCCATATCCCGCGGATCGATCTGTGACGCCCCCGCCGGAAGCACCGTCCGAAGCGGGCAGAGTCTCTCCCCGAACGCGGCAGCGAAATAATGGATACTCTTCAGCCTCCGATAGGATTCCCGCACCTGCCCGAACTCGCCCAGAGCCGCCTGATAATCATAGGAAATCTTGGGAACCTGCGCCTCGTTCAGATACACGCCGCCCCGCCCGATGGGATTGCTGCCGCCATGGAACATGTAATACCCCAGGAAATTGCAGCCGGACGCGAGTTTGATATTCGCCATCGCATCCACGCTTCTGCAGTTAAAACGGAACCGGTAATAATAGCTGCACATCATCCCGCCGCCCATCTCGCAGCAGGCGTAGGGTCTGTCCTCCGGCTGATACCGCGGTTTGAAATCATTGGTACACATGACGCCGTTATGATGGAAATCCTGATATATGTACTCCTCCGTGGCCGGATGATCCCCTTTGTGAGTATAGAAAATCCACGGCCGGTAGGAATATCCGCCCCACAGGGGCATCATCGAATCCGGGGCGATGGCCCCGCCCCAGGCGGTACAGGTATAGAATACCGGCGTCAGACCGCATTCGGCCGCCAGTTCCTTTAAGCGGAGCATATAGGCGTCCCCCTCGTCCCCGCTGAATATCCATTCATCCGAAATCCCAGTCGTCATCTCCCAGGCTGCGGAGGAATGCATATACTCGTTATCGATCTGAACCCCGATAACCGGCCCGCCGTCCCGATAGAAGAGTCCTTCCACCTGCTTGCCGATATGATAATAGAACCGTCCTGTATAATACAGAAAACCCTCGCTCAGCTTCCGTACCTCGAACGGCTTGCCGTACAGCCAGTCAGGCAGACCGCCGTTGCGAACCTCGCCGTGGGCGAAGGGGCCGACCCGCAGGATGACATAGAGACCGTGTTTCGCACACAGCTGCACAAAACGGCGGATATCCCTTCGCCGGCTGAAGTCAAAACGGCCTTCTTCCTCCTCATGGTGGATCCAGAAGACATAGGTGGTCACCACGTTGATTCCGCCCAGCTTCATCTTGATCAGCTCGTCCTCCCATCTCTCATCCGACATCCGGCTGAAATGGAATTCCCCGCTGACACCGAGAAACGGCCTCCCGTTCTTCTGCATATAGTAATTGGTAAAGGAAATCGACTCGCCCCGGCCGTTCTCTCCCCGGAAATCGTCTCCCAATTCGCGGATTTCTTTCGGGGTAATGCCCTTGATCGATAATGCATGCTTCATCCCTACTGTCCTCGCTCTTTCCTGAAAATACAATCCTACGGCTATATTTTACATCAATTGCAGGCTAATTGAAAAGGGGAAATTGATATTCCCGGACAAATTTCAGGCGGCGGATCCCCCTACGGGAAATCCGCCGCCTTTCGGAAGCTGCCGGTCAGTTTTGCTGATTCACCGGAATGATATAATAGTTTTTCTCGCTTTGCGGCCTGCCGCTCTCATCCGGGTTTCGCAGAACCAGCGCATCCACCCCGTCCGGATCGATGAGCTGTTCAAACGGATGCAGAATGCGGTATTCCGTCTTCGTATCGTCCTGAAAGGAGCCGCCCCCGCCGTCCGAAAGAACCGGCAGGATGCTTCCATCCTTGAACCGGAGACCGCAGGGATAGGTAAGGTTCTCGATGAATTCCGGATCGATTCCAGCCGGAACGGAAAGAACCGCGCGGACAGAGACCGGCGATATCTCCAGTTTCTTTACCGTAATCCCGGTTTCTCCGATCGGGGCCGATGCGGTAAATGTCCGATAAGCATCGCTGCCCGAGAGCGGGATGATAAAGTCCCAGCTTCCCTCCACCTGCTTATGGAAGGTACCCCGATCGAGGATCCCCAGATCATGGAACGTGAGGTGGAGTTCCCGTCCCAGAAAGCTGTCGTCCGTGTCCGCCGATATCTGGATCACATATTCCATCGTGCCGTTTTCATCTGTATACCGCGGTACAAATGAACCGTTCGGAACCGTCCCGTCCTCGCAGACCGGATGTCCGCTTCCGTCGGAGACAATACCGTCGTAGAAGCTGTGAGAAGCGTTGAACCAACTGGTTCGTCCGCTTAAATCGTCGCCGAATCCGTGAAAGTCCACGGTATCAAAACCAGGCTCGGCGCCTTCCGAAAGTGTGAAGCCATCCACCGTGAAGGAAATCCACAGACAGTCGCCGGCAACGACGGTTGTGCGCGGCGCGATGGTGACGCCGTTTACCGTGACCGGCGCGATCGTTCGGACTGCCGCGGTTTCTTCTGTTGTAACGCTTTCCGCCGCAGTACTTTCGGAAAGAACAACTGCCATTCCCTGCTCCGTCAGTTCCTTCTGGCGTTCGCGCGATACCTTCAGGGCGCCGCTCATTCCGCGGCCCCAATAGGTGTAGGCCGCAGCGGCCGCCGTGATCACGCCTGCCGCCAGAAGCACAGCACAGGCCGCGGCAGCCGCGGTACACCGGTATTTCCGTGCGAGCTGGGCGCCTGTGACGCCCTCGGATTTCCATGCAGAAAGTGTGCCAGCGGCACGCTTCCTGTAACGCCGCGTCCGCAAGCCGTAAATACTGCCTGCCTCTTTCCCCGACGTTTCCTGAATCTGACGGAACGCCGCGTTCATTTTCTCATTTACTACATCCGGCAGTTCCGGTTCTTCTCTGAATACGTAGAATTCTCTGTTTTTCATCGTATATCTCCTCTTCGCAAGATTGTAGCGGTCAGATGTCCAATGCTCAGACAGAACTGACCGTCTTATGGCTTAAATTACTCCCTGGTCTGCTAATACTTCTCCGGTTACTCTCCGTCCCGGTAATACCTCGCCAGCTTCTCCCGTCCGCGCTGAAGCCGCGTCTGAACCGTGCTTTTCGGGATTCGCAGGATCTCTGCGATCTCGTCGGTCCGATAGCCTTCCGCGTAAAAGAGAACCATAATAACGCGGTATTTCTCATCGAGGGAAGCCAGCGCTTCCTTGAGTTCCAGATTGTAATGGTCTTCAGCTGCCGGTTCCGGTATCTCCTCCAGATCCGCATCATGGCGCCTCGCATTCCGCAGATCGTAACATTTGCGGATCAGAATCCGCGTCATCCAGGTGCTGAAATACCGGTCATCCCGAAGCGAATGCAGTTTCTCCCAGCAAGTCAGGATCGTGTCCTGAATCGCATCGGCCGTGTCCTCGTCATTTAAGAGAATCGCGAGCGCAACGCGGTACATTCTCTTCGCGTGAAGCTGCATCAGGCTGACGAACGCGTCCGGATCCCGGCTTTTTGCACGGGCGACAAGCTGTTGTTCAAAACCGTTCCTCTCTGTTTCCGGGTGAATCTCTGTTGTCTCCATAGGCTTTTCCTGTGCCTTTCTGTCTGTTTTGTAGTGCGGCGAAATCTGACATCCCTGCCGCTTTGTCTGTGTTCTGTTATGCTGCAGTTTTCGTGAACGCTCACTGTACCGTATACATCTATTAGACGGGAATTCCCGTTCTAAAATCCCATATGATTAAAAATAAATAAGAGACAATCCTGGCCTTTGGACTGTCTCCGATTTCATTTAACTGTCTCTGTTACTTATTACGCTTCGCACGGCACCTTCGTTTTTCCGGAATAATTTATCCCAATCCTCATTCCCCTTCATATAATCAAATGTTTCATCCCCGAGAGACTCCAAAAGCTTCTGCCTGAGTCCGTCCGCGAAATCAGGATCGACTGCTTTGAACGTCATATGCTGAAAAAGTCTGGATTTAGAGAATTCACCGATCGTTTCGATCCGGTCAAGAATCTCCCGCATAAGCCGCGCCGTCCACGCGGCGTCCTTCTCCCATACCGCAACCTCTAACCCGTAACAGACCTCATCATAACCGCCCATTTCAAATACAGATGCGGCAGAGGACGAGACCTCGACCAGCTTTCTCGCCATTTCATGATCACCGTCCTCCATGTAAAGAGCGCGCAGATCATTTAACGTCATCTGCAGGTGCTGGTATCCGGTGAAGATCAATTCCTCGTACGCGCGGTAAGCCTCTGCCCGCTTTCCTGTCCTGCTGTTCACAAGCGCTTCCTTGCGCTTCCGCTCCGGATTCTCCAGAGAGAAATAATCCAGACAGTGGGCGGCCTTCCCATAATTCTCTTTCCGGAAATACGCGTGGAACAATGAATCCGCCGCCTGATTGCGGATCCGTTCATTCCCGGAGAGCAGGCACCTTTCGTACCATCCGAATATCGCACGATCATAGTCTTCTTCGTCCGGGATTCCTGCCGTCATTCGTCCTGCGTCCAGAATGACGGCCGCCTGCCAGATCAGTCTTTCACAATTCGGATACTCCTCGATCTTTTCCCTGACGGAACGGAATACGTCATCGAAGTTTTTGCTTTCCAGATCCTTTTGAACCTGCTTCAGATACCGGTTGATCTCTTCGTCGGTCAGCTCGTCCCGAAAGGCCAGAAGCTCATCCGTCGTAATGCCAAGCAGCCGCGCGATCGGAGCAAGCAGCGCGACATCCGGAAGCGCGTTGCCTTTCTCCCATTTATTGACGGCGGGAGCAGTCACGCCGAGGCGCGCAGCCATCTCCTCCTGCGTCAAACCCAGCTTCTTCCTGTATTTTTTGATAACATCCCCGATCGTCATGATCCGCTGCCTCCTTTGCGATCTCTGAATAGATTCTGAGTATAGTATAGCGGATCCGGGTACGATCGTCTATTGAACAGGAGTTAAAGAACAGGAAATTTATTTAACTGTTGTTACACGATCATAATTTCGCCGTAAAGTCCTTCGTCGTAATGATACAGTGTACCTGCTCTCCGTGCGCATATTCATCCGCCGCTTTTGCGCTGCAGTTTTCTTGATAAACCCGTTTTAACCTTTTTCTTCTTTTTGACTGTCTGGCTTCGCTTTTCCGCAACAAAAACAAAATACTCATTGATCCTGTAAATCTTAACGCCGCCAAATACGGAGATCAGCTTGTTTTTGTACCAATCGAGTCTTTTGGTAACCATAATCATTTTCCCGCTCAGAACGAGTTTCTTGAATCCCATCTCGATAAAGCGTTTTGGTACAGAAAAATCCGCGTGATACGGCGGGTTGGATAATATAAGTGTAAAATCGTTTTCTTCTATATGATCGTAATCGCTGCTTAGCCTTATATCGATATCCGGCACGCCGTTTAGCGCCGCATTTCTCTTTGCGAAATCAACTGCCTGTTCGGAAATATCACACATGATTACGTTCTCTTCTCCGATCAGCTTTGCGGCCAGTATTCCTACAACTCCATATCCGCAGCCCAAGTCTAATACCTTATCGCCGGGAAGAAAATCCACGACAGACAACATGGACATCGTACCGGCATCGATCCCGCGGGGCGAGAAAAGGGTTTCGTCCGTCTGGAATTTCAGACCGACATTTTTAATTGTTGTTGAAATCATAAGTATCTCCTGAATAAATTAACGCTGCGAACGGAACGAGATAAAATAAATCTTTTGGTTTTCGTAAATCATACGGAATCACATCTTCCCCGCCATCGAGGCCCCGATCTCATAGATCTTCTTACACTCCTGCGGAAATACCGTCTCGTGCCTTTTGTATTTTGCGTCCGGATCAAACATCGTCCACTGCCAGTCCGTCTTACTATAATCCCTTAACTGAAGGGTATCTCCGCTGACAAAGACATCCGCCGGCCCGACGAACCGGCTCAAAGTCTGCTGATAATTCCGAAGCAGTCCCTGATACATATTGTCCGGCGCGTTGCTTGTCATGATCAGCAGCACAGGGATCTGGCGGGCGCTGCAGCAGGGATGTTCCATGTTATAGGTCAGGTTCTGGAAGATGAGCCGCTCATAAAGGGCGCGGAACGACGCGGTCATCTCGCCCAGATAATTCGGAGAACCGATGATTAGGCCGTCTGATTCGCGGATCGCATCCAGAACCGGAGTCAAGCCGTCCCTGCATACGCAGCGGCCCTTGTTTATTTCTTTCTTGCATCCGAAGCACGAAATACAGCCCGTGTACTTTTCAAGACGGAACAGGTCGAACTTCTCTATCGCCGCGCCTGCGTCTTCCGCTCCTCTGGCTGCTTCCGTGATCAGTGTATCCGTATTCCATCCTTTTCTTGGTCCGGCGTTTACCGCTATGATTTTTTTGCTCATCAATTGTCCTCCTCTCACATTCTGTGCATTTTCGCCTTAATGATGTATTCCCGCAAATCCAACTCCCTGCCCGAATCGGTAGTTAATTGTTCTGGCTGCGGTTCAACGATTTGGTAGTCAAAATGACTTTCCGGAAAGGATAAA
>CANQFR010000002.1 GCA_947599905.1 uncultured Lachnospiraceae bacterium | reverse complement strand
TCCTTTCTGTTCAGCAACGCGAAAAGATATGACGTGAAGGGAAAAAAATACTTTGAATACCCGTCAAAGTATTACTGCGTGGACGTCGGGCTGCGGAACGCCCGTCTTGGATTCCGGCAGCAGGAAGAGACGCACATAATGGAAAACATCATATACAACGAACTTTTGTGCCGCGGTTACTCAGTCGACGTCGGCGTCGTGGAGATCGTAGAATACAGGAATGGATCAAAATCAAAAAAGCAGTGCGAAATCGACTTTGTTGTAAATCTGGGCTCCAGGAAATACTATATTCAATCCGCGCTTAACGTAAATGACCCGTCAAAACTGGAAACGGAACTGCGTCCCCTGAGAAACACAAAAGACTTTTTCAAAAAGATCATAATCAGCAAGAGTTCCATGAAGCCATGGACCGATGACGAAGGCATCCTTCATCTCGGGCTCTATGAGTTTCTCCTAAACGAGAATTCGTTGGAATTATAATACGGGAACACCATCTTTGGAGGTGAAATACTTGAAGATACGATGGATTCATTTTTCCGATCTTCATCTGGGTGATGATAAAGCAGCAGATACACGCCTGATGCGCAGGAGGCTGCCAGGATATATCGCCGGTTTAAATCAGACCTTTGAGTATGCTTTTTGTACCGGTGACGTTAAGCAGTGGGATTCAGACTATTCTGCAGCACCAGGCTATATTCGATGTCTGTGTCACGCATCCCGCACGCCATTGGATCATCTGTTTATCGTTCCCGGCAATCACGATGTTGAGCGCGGAGGAGATGACAGGACTGATCTGATCGATCGCATTACGGATTGGAAATTAGATTACTATCGATCAATCGATGGGTATATCTCGGAGCAGGATTACGCTGTACTGAAGTCCGGGCAAGATAACTTCAGGACTTTTATTGCCGGGCTTCTTGGCTGTGACAGGGCAGAGAAATATAATGCTCCGCATTTTGTTATTACAACAGAGCATCTGAACATCCTGCATCTGGATACGACCTTAACCTACGGAGATGGTCATGAACGAAACTTTGTGGTGGGGACACAGTCTCTCATGGATGTGCTCGATCAGTGCGATCCCAGACTGCCGACTATCATCTTAACACACTATTCCTATGACTTTCTGATCCAGAGCGAACGTGATCAGCTGGAGACCATACTAAATGAGTACAATGTGCAGCTATGGATTGCCGGGCATGAGCATGAGCATCTGATCCGATGGCAGCGGCAAAAGTTCCTTGAATGCCAGTGTGGAAATCTTTCACTGCAGAAGGGCGCGCGCTCCTGTTTCCTGACAGGCGAGCTGGATCTGGAAACCGGGGACGGAGTTATTACAGTTCATGCGTGGTATGAAGGTAAGAATTGGGAACAATATCCGTTTGCCAGAAATGGCTTCGAGGATAATCGTTATTTCCCATTTCATTTAAGGCTTCCCGGGGAACGCATGACTTATGATGTGTCAGCAGAGCTGGCAAATGCCCGCGAAGCATGTAATCGTCTGCTTGCCGCAGGCGGGAGTTTTTCAGGAGTCTCTGTTAATCCTGCGATTCTGACAGATCTGGAAGTTGGGAGCTGTATTTTTATCAATGATAAGGACACTCTTCCGTTGACCAGGGTAACAGACAGGCTCTGGTCAGACAAACTGAACAACCCGGATCTGTCTTGCAATGCTCTCATTCTCGGTGATGGAGGGATGGGAAAAAGCACCATGATGTTTCATGAGTGCCGGCGGCTTCTTTCAGAACAGCAATTATCTGTATATATCTCCCTTCAGGCGCGGGAAGGCTCAGATAACGAAAGTCTGCTCGGGTATATTTTACGCTGCCTGTATAAGGCTGAAGATGACCGGGCAAAGGGAAAACTGCTCAGATTGACTGCCTCTATGCATCCGCATCCGGACCTTGTGCTGTTTATAGACGGCTTTAACGAACTATCCGGAGAAGGGGCACAACGGTATGTAGCTGAGATTAAAGCTTTGTCTCAGTATCCCGGTGTTCAAATCATTGTTTCATCGCGTTTGGATTTTCTTCGCGACTATGGTCTCAGTCATTTTGGAATGATCCGTACCTGTGATCTTCGTGAAAGCCAAATAGAACAATTATTCAGAGAGAGGCCGGATGACTGGCATCAGGTGCTTGCTCAGAAAAACCTTCGGATACTTCTCAGAAATCCAATGATGGCATTGCTCTACGCAAGTACATGTCCAATCGTGGAGCGGCATTCCGATCTGGATTATCTTGACTGGATTATGCCTATCACGAACGCTTCCGATCTCCTTCATGATTATTATATGGCGCAGATTGCTGTACTGGTGGATCGGCAGCGCATAGACGGAAACCATATCTTTGAATGCATGGTGGCGATCGATCGGCTGCTTCCTTCCCTGGCTTATGAGGCAGAGCGGAATAATATAACCGCGTGGGCGGAGCCGGAATTCGACGCGAAGCTTCGGGAAGCTGCCGTAATGGTCAATGCCGCATTGAAGGCAGCCCTTCCAGAAAAACTGCGCAGGATAAAGCGGAGGCTCCGAGTCCATGAAGAAAAAGCAGGCGACTTATATGATCTGATAATCTCGGAAATGGCGCTTCTGAAATCCGGAAACGGGCGGGTTTCTTTTGCCCATCAGGTGTTCCGCGATTATCTTGCCGCAACATATCTGCATAATTGTCTGCTCGATCAAATATGCGTAGACAGGCTTTGGCATCAAGAAGAGATTCATAAGGGGGTTGTCCAGTATCTGAGATTCATAGGAAATGAGGCTACCTGGGGAGCCGCAGGAACGGTTAACGAGATGCTTAAGCCGTATCGCGGCAAGGAAGCAGTCGATGGTGACTGGTTTGTTTCGAATGTCTTAAACTGCTGGCTCTCCATAGGCGACGGCGAGCGTGACCTCTCAGCATTGGATCTTCGAAAGGTATCGCTTTCTGAATTGTTAAAAACGGAGTTTTCCGGAACGATCAACATAGATGGAGCATGGCTCTCAAAAGATACGCTGATTAACGACATAAGCCACAACAAAATTATCGATATCGCATTTTCTCACGATAGTCATACAATGGCAGCGGTATCCAAAAACGGAGTGGTATCCGTTACAAATCTTTTGACACAGAGTCAAATGATCGTGGGAAAACTGTCAGAAGGATCAGACGCCCATATTGGATTTGACGCTGAAGACTGCCTTATTGTAAAGACAGGACAGAACACATTTAAGTGGCCGACGATAGCCTACGACAAAATTGAAAACGGCAGTTCAGATGAAATCATAGACCTCTCCGCCTATGATAAAGAAACAGAACAAAAGATATCTTTTCTAAAGAAGCGCCTCCGGGAATCCGGGTTAGAGGGAACGATTGAAAAGCTATCAGAAAACGGGCGATATCTTGCCGCCGGGTTTGACAGCGGCTTTATTCAGGTATGGGATGTGATGGAACAGGATTGTATCGCCAACCTGTCTCTGAGCGACAGTCAAATTGCAGCTGCCGCATTTACAAGGAATGGAAAAACAGCCGCATTAGGATCTGGCGGCAAGATCGTTCAGATCTGGGATATGGAAAGGGGCAAGTGCTCCAATACTTTGTATTTTGATCAGCGCGTAAGCCTGTTAAGAATGCCTGTCGACGAGTATACATTGGAATGCCAGTTCTCCGATCTAAGCTATTGCAGAGTGGACCTTCGAACGGGTGAGAGAACCAAAGTCGAACGGCCGGCAGCAAATCCATTTGTTTCCAAAGCATTACTTAACCGGCTGGCCGGCATGAATATCCTTGATTCTGATATAGAATCTGCTCCTGACAGGAACGCAATTATCTTAACCAGGAAAGGCGAGGCGTTCACCTGGGACGAAAAAATGAAGAAACTGAACGGCTGCCAGGGCCATATGGGAAAGGTCAGCTCAGTTGCGATGTGTACAGCTGATACAAGGTTTGCAGCCAGCTATTCACCTGAGAAATACAGGGCAGATCGAGGCGACGGTCACAGACGCGGCTTACTCAACAACCAAAAACTGGTAAGAGTAAGAATCGTTAAAACCGGCCAGTGTCAATGGAGACTCCCCACAAATGGGCGATCGATCGTTAAGCTGCAGTTTTTTACCAGCAACAGGATAATATTGGCGGGTTTTGCTTCCAATGGCGACATCCTGCTTTGGGAGCTGATCAATGAAGGCCCGTATGGACATGAACGAGGACACTGGGAAAATGTTGAGATTGTTCATAACAATCAGGCAGAGCCTATCGAGTGCGCCTTCCCGGATAATAAAAAGAACTTTATAAGTGTATATAACGATGGGACAATCCTTGTCCGGCCTTTTGCAAATAAAGGATCTGAGACACGTATCGCAACAATTCCGGGTATAGACGCAAACGTGCTGCGGTGGCAGGAACTCAAGTGCGATGACCAGTTAAAGCAAATGCTTCTTGGCTATCCGCATCAGGGGTGAACCGTCATCGAACTGGCAAAGAAGATTTTCCATTGATCATAAGCAACTGATTCCAAGCGCTTCTGTCAATCCCGGAACGTCAATCCTGATTGAAGCCTTATAAAAATGCTCTGATTTAGCTATCAGCGACATCTGAGATTTGCCTGTAACCAGCATAACCGATATAATACTTATCGTAATGAACATAGCTCCAGCACGTGGCTATGTCATCAGAAGCCACACAGCCGCCTTTCCAGTTTGTGCGGAAAAAATTTTTCTCAAAACCATAATTGGAGAAACAGACGAGCTGCAGATGCATATGTTTGCAGCAAGTCGGGTTTCGAGGTGGCCATTGAAAGAAAACAGAATTACCCGCTATTTATGGAAAAAGGATTTTGATTCTGAAGAAGAATACGAGAAAACCAAAGAATACTATCAAAGTATCGGTTATCGGATTGTCACGCTTGCCTACAATCCTGATTGCGGCGACATGTCCGTTTTCTTCAGACAGTTAGTGAAGAATCACGTCAATAACCAAACGTAATCATTAACAGTTATCAATGCAAAGGAGATTTAGACAATATGAATGTAGGATATTGCCGATTGTCGAGGGATGACGATCGCCGGAACTATGCATCCATTGAAAACCAGCGGCTTGTCATCGGGCAATATGCGGCTGAACACAACGTGACAATTGACCGATGGTATGAAGACGACGGCATTTCGGGTTATATTTTCGATCGTCCGGGCTTTCAGAAAATGATGAGCGATCTTGAAAAAGATATCGATACTGTTTATGTGAAAGACTTTTCGAGACTCGGAAGACATAATGCCAAAATATTGCTCCTTCTCGATGAATTCCAGGAACGGGGGAAACGTCTTATTGCTATTGATGACAATTACGACAGCCAGGGAACAGATGATGACATTATCGGAATCAAAACATGGTACAATGAACGGTACGTCAAGGATACCAGCAAAAAAATCCGTCGGGTTATCGGGGCAAAACAGAAGGACGGTTCCCTTATTATATTCCTCCCGTTCGGTTACCGCCGGGCCAAAGCCAAAAGTGGAACATTTGAAATAATCCCAGAGCAGGCGGCAACGATACGTCAGATTTTTGCAATGTACATTGATGGTTATGGATATCGGAGACTTGCCGCGTATCTTACACGGCAGCAAGTCGAAACCCCTTCCATGTACCGGCATGAGCAGGAACTTTCCGATGGTAAACTGTCGAAGCGTCATGTGGCTTCCGAATGGACGGAATCGATGATTAAGGATATTCTTGGTAATGATTTTTATATTGGCACTTACCGCCTTCATAAAAGAGCCCGGATAAGTGTCCACGGAAAGGACCGAAGGGTTCCTGAAGAACAACAATATGTTTTTAAAAATCACCACGAACCGATTATTGACCCCGTCACTTTTGAATTGGTTCAGGAAATAAAACAAAAGCGGGCGAAAAGCGGATACAAAGGTTCCCAGACGCATGGACGCTGGGAAAGCCAGATACCGCAGGATCCTTTCGGCAGCTGTCTGTACTGCAAATACTGCGGTCATAAGATGACGCCAATCATACGTAAAAAGAATAATAAAACACGGAAGTATTATGTCTGCAGCCTGTACAATACCAGGGGGAAGCGGTACTGCAGCAAGTCCCACCTGATCGAAGAATCACAGCTTACAGAAGATGTGATCAATTATATTAAAGCCTGCAGAAATACCCTGAAGGATGCCATCGAGACAATCGATATCGATGAAATCAATCAGGGCAGGCAGGATCTGCAGCGTGAACGCTGGGAATTAGGGGAACAGATCAGAAAGGAAAAGAATCAGCTGAAGTTTCTGATTTCCCAGAAGATAAAAGACATTGCCGCAAAGCCGGAAAATGAAGATATTATTATTGAAAGCTATCAGGCCGTTCAGGAAGATCTGTCTTTAAAAATTAAACTGTTGGAGCAAAAATATGAAGCTCTTAATACAGACAACACGGACTGGGAACTGACACATGCCAGGCTCATATCAGCATTAGATGTCATTGATGATATGATAGCGCATAACGCGTTAAACCGTTCTGACATAGAACTGCTGATAGACAAGATCAATATTGATGAATACGGCTTTCCGGAGATTGATATGAAATATGGTCTGTCCGAACTGATACAGTATCGTGTCGCGGAAGAACTTTCAAAAAAGCAGGATGATATCATACGCTCAGCGCTCAGCCTTGTCAGGGATGATGACAGAGGGTTTACTTCCGTTAAATCACTTCTCTCAGGTCTTATTGGCATGGGGAAAAAAGTAACCAAAACGAATGTATTAACAATCGTTTCTTTACTGAAGGACATGGGAGTAATAGAATCATCGGAAAACAAGCTAAAACCATACCCCATCATTATGGGAGAAAAAGAACTGGAAAACCTGATCAGGAACTTTCCCATGGGTATGCCGCCCGTCTGGAAGGAATCCGGTATCGCGCATGCAAACATCCTGCCGCGAAATCATGTAAATCCCAAAGCGAGCATATACGCCGCCCAGACAGATCAAAATTTACATGATGTAGCGTATAACAGGCGGGATGCCGGAAATGGTCTTCGAATATATTCTGAAGAAAAACGGCATTGACCCGGCCGCGGACCTCACGATCGACCAGAGCATCAGCTTCGGCCTGACCGCGGCCGCATTTACGAACAGCGACGCGGATTATACGGTGGAATTCGAGCCGTTCGCCACAAGCCTGGAACTGGAAGGACAGGGCTGTGTGGTTGCCTCCCTCGGGACCGATTCCGGCTACGTCCCCTATACGGCATACAGCGCGAATAAGAGTTATATCGAAGCGCATCCGGAAATCATTCAGAAATTCACAAATGCGATCCAGAAGGGAATGGATTATGTAAACACACACACGGCGGAGGAAATTGCCGCGACGATCAAGCCGCAGTTTGAAGAGACGCCGCTTGAAAATATCACGATCATCGTCAGACGTTATCAGGAGCAGGACAGCTGGAAGAAAGATACCGTATTTACAGAAGAGAGCTTCAACCTGCTGCAGAATATCCTGGAAGAGGCCGGGGAACTGCCGGCCCGGGTGCCGTACGAGGAGCTGGTGACGACCGTTTATTCGGAAGCGGCGAAGAAATAGGGGATAACAGAATCATTTGGCAGCGTAACGGGGAGCCCGACCGGGCTCCCCGCCTTCTGCTCAACACTCCGGCATGAAATTATTTTCCGACGCGCCACGCCAAGAAGAACGCTTTCAGATAATCCGGATATCCGGCCTCCGCCACATCCGCGGCTGCCAGAATCGGTATTTCTCCGAGTTTATTCCCACCAAGCAGATATTCTAGCTGGCCGATCTGCTGGCCTTCTCCCACCGGTGCATTGATTTTCTCGGGAATTACTATATTTTTCTCCACGGCAGTAAAATCCTCCCCATGCATTCCAAGGAAGGAGAACGTCCCGTCATACCGCAGCGCCACCTCGGGCTCCACTCCGCCGCTGACGGGCAGCAGCGGCAGCGCTGGCGGCTCTTTGTCTTCATAAAGGCGGCAGTTGGCGTAGCCGTAGTTCAGAAGCGCCGCCGCGTCGTTAAACCGGGCCTTATAATCGGGTGCGGCCATAACCGCGGCAATCAGGCGCACGCCGTCCTTCTCCGCCGTCGCCGACAGGCAATATTTCGCGATAGAGGTTGAACCGGTTTTTAAGCCGGTTACGTTGAAATTAACCGCCATTTTCAGAAGCTTATTGGTATTCGCCAGACCGAATTCCTTCGTCCCCTGCTGCGTCACATGCGTGATCGTGTCCATCCAGACCGTGGAATAGTTGTGGATCTGCGGGTAACGGGTGATCAGTTCGCGCGACATGATCGCGATATCGCGGGCGGTGGTCAGATGCTCCGGCGATTCCGTCAGGCCGCAGCAGTCCGTAAAATGGGTGCCGCTCATGCCCAGCCCGGCCGCCCGCTCATTCATCATCTGTACAAATGTCCCCTCGTCGCCCGCGATGTACTCGGCCATCGCCACGCTTGCGTCGTTGCCGGAAGCGATGACGATGCATTTGATCAGCGTCTCCACGGTCTGCACCTCCCCTTCCTCCAGAAACACCTGGGAACCGCCCATGGATTTGGCGTAAGCGCTGGTCACGACTTCATCCGTCATGCTGATCTTCCCGCTCTCCAGTGCATCGAAAATTAAGATAAGCGTCATGATCTTCGTGATACTGGCCGGACTTCGCTTGGTATCCGCGTCTTTTTCGTAAATGATCTGACCCGTCGACGCTTCCATCAGAACCGCCGACGGCGCGGCGATCTCCGGTCCGGCGGAAACCGCCCCGGCAGCTTCCACCAGTCCGCTTCCGGCCGGCAGGGCCGGTGCCGGCGTCGAACCGGCGCGAACCGACAGCGGCGCCATACCCCATGCGCCGCCGGCCGGCAAAGCGGCCGTCATAAGCCCGAGCGCAAGCGTCCGGGCAAGCATACATTTCCAGAATTTTTTCATCATAACCTCCGGCAAAATTCCTCTTACTAAATGTATGGACGGAAGGCAATCTTTTTTCACTTTTCTTCCTGCCAAGGATTTACATTTTTTGACAAGATATGGTATAATAAACACAAAACAGGCGGGAAGTCTTGATTTTTCTTGACTTCCCGCCTTTTTTGTTACTAATTTGTTATTAGTTCAATGTTCAATCGGAGTTCTTCAATATTCTTGTGGGTGTAAACCCGTTCGCCGGTTCCCTTCGATTTGTGCCCCATTAACCGATCAATGCAAACCTTATTCGCCCCGGCTGAATCAAGCCGTGAACGGAACGTATGGCGGCATTCGTGCGGGGTATGATCCATTTCCAGGGCCGCCATGACTTCCGCCCAAAATTCCCGGTATTGGGTTTGGTTCAGCTTCTTCCCGTTGTACTCAAACAGATAGCCGCTTTTGGATTGTTCAAAACGCTTCTGAACTATGCCTTGAATTTTTGAGTGAATCGGAATCAGCCGGTTCTTTCCCGCTGCCGATTTGATGCCCCCGGTCAACGTCCATTCCTGAAGGTTCACCGTTTCCGTTTTCAGGCCGATCATTTCAGAAATCCGAAAGCCGGTGTATAGGAAGAACAGAACGGAATCCGCCCACGGTAGATTCTGGTTTTCCCACAGGCGGGCAACTTCCTGATCCGTGAACGTTTCTTTTGTCGTTTCAGGTATCGGATCAGAGGTGAGCAAGTCGGAATATCGTTTTGAAGTTATGTTCAATTCCATAGCGAATTTATCCAGATGCCCCCACAGATTTTTGATTGCCCCTTGCGTAGAATACCCGTGCCCACATTCATCAATACAGGCTTGCATTTGGAACGCCACGATTTCCCTATATTTCTTATTCTTCAGCTTCACACAATGCTTATAGGCTGACTTCAAAGATGATTGGTTCGCCTTACTCAATTTAACCGCCCGCTTCTTTTCCCACAGTTCAAAAAGTTCCTGAAGGGTGATCTTATCCGCTTCAATGTCCCATGGATCGTTGTTGTATTCACCCAACATGATTAGCCCTTCCGCCTTTGTGGTGGCGTATCCTATGGGCTTTTGCTTCCCTGAAACGCCTTCCTTTACTATCCACGGCCTACGGCGGTTCCCCGATAACCTTGTTACAGTGCCATAACCGTTTGGATTTTTCAATTTTCTTCACCGTCCCATTGAGAAAAAACAGGTGAAGTGATATAATGACAGTTGACCGCTGAAAAATCACTTCATCCTGATTTTTTGGTCAATCCCCGCTGGTGTTGCAGCACTGGCGGGGAATTTTTTCATAAAGAATAACTTCCTGATGTCCCGGCATTTCCAAACTGAAATTTTACAAATTCCCCATACTCTGAAGCCGTGCCCCAAAATACAAGCCGTTTTTCCTGTCCGTCCTTCGACGTGTAATCTACCACCAAATAATATTTATTGATCCCCTTCGCTTTGGAAGTGGTTTTTGCTTCACCGTGGTATTTCAGCATGAAATCAGGTTCTTCCATAGCGGAAAAGGATTTTATTTGATCCAGCGGAAGCGTGACGGTAGTTTCCGGCTTGATCCTGGTTATCACAAAATTTGAACCTATGATCTCTATCCGGCAAGGATAATTCGCCGGGAAATCCAATCCTTCATAATGCTGGACAGGTGTTCCAGACAATTTCTTTTTTCCGAACATTTCACTTTTTCCTTTCTTGAAATTAACTTTTCAAAATCTGTTCAAGTGGTTCAAGTTCAACTTTGGTATTCTATTACTTTATATTTCTGAAAAATACTGTAAAAACATGACTGTAATTTTCAGAAGCATATAAAACACAAATTTATCTTGAACCATCTTGAACCGCCCTTTGTTTCCGTGGAAAAGAAGTTGAACCACGAAGCTGAACCAACTTGAACTATCTTGAACCGAAATCCACTAAAATCAGCTTGCCGTGCTTTTCGATAATTCTTTTTGGACGGAATATTTTTCATCTTCCAGCATTTTTTCCATGCTGCCTATCGCCCGCCCTTGATCAAGGGTATCAAGCTGGACGAATAGACTGACCGCTTCCCTGGCTGGCTTTCCGTATCCCTGTTCAATCTGTTCAAATAAAGATACTTCTTTTTGAAGTGCCTTTGTGTCGTAAGTCGAATCAAATTTGTCCCAACTGAGGATTTCCCCGACGTCAACACCCAACGCTTCCGCTATGGCCTTAATTTTAGATTGCGGAACGTCGTTGATTCCCAATTCAATTTTGTTTATGGTGGATCGGGAACCGTAGCCACTTCTTCTTGCAAGTTCATCCTGGGATAGTTCCCGTTCAAGCCGTAATTGCTTGATCCGGTTCCCGATCATAACCAGGTATTCCTTGCGCTGATCTTCATTCATGAAGTTCATCACCACCTTTCGATTGGTATTATATCATGGTGTTTCCAGAAAATCAACTTTTTTTATTTTTTTTCAAAAAATGTGTTGACAATCAATCTACAAGATGGTATGATACTCAATGTAGACGGACAATCTACAAAACAGGAAATTGAAGCAAGCAGGAAACGGAAGGCGAACCGAGAGGGCTACATTCAAGTGCCATGGCGGGCAGGCTGCTGGGGAAGCAGACAGAGGGTGTGAAGAATTAGGCGGCCTTCCAAAGTAGTTGAAGAAAGCACGGACGACAGGGCAAGAAAGCAAAGTGATCTGAACTACATACGAAGAAAACGGATCAGGTTGAGCCAATCAACACTTTACCCCTACATAAGAAGCCGTCAAGCGGAAGAATCAACCGAGCGAGAGGACACAGCACTTCAATTTCCATCAAAAAAGCCGCTGCAACGGTGAGAAAGGATGAAGTGATTTATGGTAGTTCGTACAGTAGAAAAGGCGTGGGAACAGGTAAACAAAATCTTCCCGTATGACTACGAGGAGGACGAAAAAAGTTCTGCAAATGCGGGATACCCCATTTATTCCAGTACTTCAGCGGATCACCCAAACAACTGGATTTCCGATCTTGGGAATCGCCTGGAAGTAAATTTTGAGAACGGAAAATCTGAAAATGTATGGATTGACCCGGAAGAACAGGGTGAGGATGTGGAAGTCACCGTTACAGCAGAAAGCGGGGAAGCAAGGGTTTATAAGACCTATGCGGAGTACAGAAAAGAATTTCGGTTCTTCTGGTCTAGCGGCCTTGAAAGCACTTGTGAAACCAGTGCAGAGAAGCATTTTGAAAAGATGATCCAGGCGTTACGGATGGTTGATGAAGATGATGCGAAGATCGAAAGTCACCGAAACGGCCTTACAACAATCTTCACTTATAAGAAATTCAGATAGGGGGTAAGGAAATGACAGCTTGGGAGAAGGAAAAAGCCTATTGCGAGAAGCGGGCTTCCGAACTTACTTCCGAAATGGAAGAAGCAATCAGGGCTTCTGACGAAGCGGGATTTAAGAAAGCGTATGAGGTAGCCCAAAGGTACATGACAAGGAAGCAGCTAAACCCCTTACTGAAAGCATTTTGTGAAAGGATGATGGAGAAATGACCACAGAACAGAGCTTGCAGCCGATAATCGAAAAACTTGAAAATTTATTTTCAAAATTCAATGAGAAGTTCTATAACAATGAACTTCAAACCCCGGTTATTACGGTAAGCCCGGACACCACAAAGGGCGCTTATGGCTGGTGTACTTCCTGGAAAGCCTGGGGGAAACAGGAAGGGGCGAAGGATGATGAAGGATTTTACGAAATCAACCTTTGCGCTGAACACCTTTCAAGGCCGTTTGAACAGATTGCCGAAACCCTTCTTCATGAAATGGTTCACCTGTTCAATCTTCAGGAAGGGGTGCAGGATACCAGCCGGGGGGGCACTTATCACAATAAGAAGTATAAGGAAGCTGCCGAAAAACACGGGCTGAATGTCGATAAGGATAGCAAGTATGGGTGGACAAAAACCAGCCTGAATGATGAAGCGAAAGCCTTTATTGAAGGGCTGGCAGATAAGAAGTTCCAGCTTTACAGGAAGCGGATTCCGAAAATCGGCAAGGGTGCGAAGGCGAAAAGTTCAAGTAGAAAGTACGTTTGCCCCTTGTGTGAAACGATTATCCGGGCAACAAAGGAAGTACGGGTTCAGTGTTACGATTGTGGCGTTTTGTTTGAGGAAGCGGAGTGATCCGCTTCCCCGGAAAGGATGGAGAATATGACGACAGTTGGAGAATTTATGAAATCGCATGAAGGTTCTGGTTTTACTTTAACGGCGGCCGAAGATATTCCTGGTGGCTTCGGAAGAAAAGGATGGAGCCTTTACGGGGATTGTAGAAGGATGCACGTTGTAAGTTATACCTACAATTCAAAACTGGATGTGTATGATCTTCTTGTTTGCGTATAGTGGAAGGGGGTGATCTTATGACGATAACTTTGAAATCAAGACAATCACGGGATTTCCCGGTGCTGGCAGCCTGGAAGATCGGAAGCGTACACTTTGAAGGGGTGTATGCGAGCAAAGATGAAGCGGTGGATCACCTTTCCGGGAGATTCGGAAAGATTAAAGTGATTGACAAAATAGCCTGAAGGCGGAAAGGGGGTGCGCATTGTGAATAAGCAGAGAAGGAAACGCCTGGAAGAAGCCTTTGATCTCATAGGGCAGGCGCAAAGTATCCTGGAAGAAGTCAAGAATGACGAACAGGAAGCCCACGACAATTTACCTGAATCCATCCAGTACGGAGAAAAGGGCGAGGAAATGGAAGGCTATATTGAAATGCTGGATGAAGCGTATGGGTATCTTGATGATGCAAATTCCGTGATCGAACAGATTTAAGGGGCGAATCGCCCCGCCTAATGCAGCCGCTTTATCCTACCGGAAAGCGACGGTCACAAGCCCGTGAAAATGCAGAGTGGGCGAACCGAAACGCCTAATAATAACACACTGGGCATATAATTGGCGGCAATCGGAACAGCCTGAACCGCAAGGGGGGAAGCTGGAAGTGTGGAATCCCCGGCCTGGCTTGTAGCGGCACTTCCAGCAATTTGAACCTTGAAAACTGAATCTATCCGGCAGCGGCTTAGTCACCCGCAAGGGGTAATAAATGTAAATCCCCTGTAAAGTGCCGTACAAATTCAAAAAGAAAGGATGTTGAAAATGGCGTATAGATATTATAGTATTAACCGCCCGGTTGGGCCTGGGACTTATCCGAACAATGGGAAGGTTGATGATATTAAGAATTTTGATACCAGGAAACACGTTGACATGATCGGAAGGGATGCTTGGGGATATATTGATTATTCCGAAAGGCTTTCCCTGAAGGAGATTCAGCAGAATGAACTTGTTTACGGCGGCGAGGTTTACGCCCTGGATGATAAGCAGCACATTTGCGATCTTCTGTTAAAGGCTTTGCAGGCCACACGGGGCGCTTCTGATCTGGTATCCCTGGAATTTGACCCGGTGAAGGAAATTGTTACTGGAACCTTTGAAAGCGGCGGGATTCGCAGATGTAACGTTGCTTGTGATTCCGGCGTTGCCATGATCCGGGACGTTATCAACCAGTTAAAGCTATAAGGGGGTGAGGAAATGACGAATACCAGCCTGTTAAGAGCGAAGATCGACGATTCCGGGTATAAGCTGAGGTTCATTGCAAAACAGATTGGAATTACCTACGCTGGATTCCTGAAGAAGATCAACAATGAAACGGAGTTCAAGGCAAGCGAAATCGCAATCCTGAAGGACTTGCTGAAACTTACGGATGAAGAATTTAAGAAGATTTTTTTTGCCGTGAGTGTAGATTGAAAATCTACAAGAAAGGAAGTGAAACCGTATGAAGAAGGTTATTGCAGCCTGTATTGAAAGGATTCTGGAATTTGATTCCCCGGAAGAAGCGGCGGCCTACGTCGAAGGTATCCGGGAAAAGGGTTCTGAATTTCAGGTTTTAAGCCGTGAGAACGAAGGCGGGAAGTGCCGGGTAAGAATCCGGGAACAGTACAACAAAACCCCGTTGATTAAGGATTAAGAAAGGAAGGTGCAAAGATGGCGTTTTGTAACAAATTAACCGATTTAATGCGAAGCCTGGGGATTTCCCAAACCCAACTTCACGATCTTACCGGGATCGGGAAATCTTCGATCAGTCAATACTTGTCCGGGAAGAATGAGCCTTCGCAGGCCCGGAAACGTGAAATTGCCCTTGCGCTTGGAGTTCAGGAAGATTATTTCGATCAGTTTGAAACCGCTGCAACGATTTCAAAAGATAGCCCCGTGAACGTCCCGGTTCCCGTGATCGCCCGGCTGATGGGCAAATCCAAAGAATGGGTGATGAAGGGCTTACAAGATGGCGTTTTCCCGTGGGGGTACGCCGTGAAGCTGACAAAATGGAGTTACTTTATTTCTTCCGTGAAGTTCACAGAGTTCACCGGGATTCAAATTCCGGCTGAATAATTGCGGGGGGGGGGTAAAACATGAAAGCCGATCCCCTGAATGCCCCGCTGACGGATGAAGAACAGAGATTTGCAGAACAGAATCATTATCTGATCGGCAAGTATCTGAAAATCCGAAAGCTGCCGTTGGATGAATGGTATGACGTGGTAATTTTCAGGTATTTAAGATCGGTGAAAAGATGGTTTGCTATCCCTGAACTTAGAAAGCACAATTTTGAAATCATAGCCTTCTACGCTATGAAATCTGCTATAAGTGGCGAACTGAAGAAGCAGGAAAGACGGATCAAAACAATTAGTTTGGATGAAGTGATACCAGGAACGGAAGATTGCACCTATGGGGATTCCGTTACTTACGAAAATTTGAATTTTGTTCAATATGTCGAGAAAGGCGGCGAAGATATGCAGATAAGTTACAACGTGGAACTTCCGAAAAGGAACGGGTTCCGTGGTGGTGAGAAATCGGATGAAGTCAAGGCTATTGAAATGTTCATTGGAAGCGCTATGAAAAATATGTGCTTCACTTACGATACGCCGGATGAAGCAAAAAGAAAGTGTTCTTCCCTTCAGACGTACAGAAGGAAACAGGAACACACAGAAATTTATGAGGTGTGGCGGTCTGATAACCAGGTGTTTGTTGTTCGGGTTGTGCCGGAGCAGCCGGTTCCCGTTATGGCGGCAGGAAAGAAAGGTGGGCGGAAATGAGCGAACCAGTAAAAGGATATAAGGTGTTCAATGTTGAATGGGTGTGCCGTGATAAGGAATATACTTGCCCCGGTCGGTTCAAGGAAGATGTTGAACCAGAAGTTTGTGAAAGGGGAATGCACTTCTGCCTGAAGGCCGCCGATTGTTTCAATTATTACAGTTTTGACCCCCGGAACCACGTTGCTGAAGTGATCGCCCATGGGAAGGTTGTTTCGGATGGGGATAAGTGTTGTACAGATGATCTTGAAATCGTCCGTGAAATTCCGTGGGCTGAAGTTCTGGAATTGGTAAATACGGGGAAAGGGTGCGCCGGACGTTGCAACAGCGGCAACAGGAACAGCGGCGATTGGAACAGCGGCGATTGGAACAGCGGCAACAGGAACAGCGGCAACAGGAACAGCGGCGATTGGAACAGCGGCGATTGGAACAAGTGCAACTTTTCCAACGGTTGTTTTAATACCGTAGAACCTAAAATTTACCTGTTCAATAAGCCGTCACCCTGGACATACAGGGATTGGTTGAACAGTTACGCCCGCTTGCTTCTGAATAAGATTCCGGGTGATGTGCTTGAATACCGCTGGTTGGAGAACATGACGGATGAAGAAAAGGCCGCACACCCTGAAGCTGAAACCACGGGCGGCTACCTGAAAGAACTGGATAATTCAGAATGCGCCGTGATCTGGTGGCGTGGGCTTTCGCCCGTACACAAGAAAATTATCCTGGATATGCCCAATTTTGACAAGGAAATTTTCAAAGAGATCACCGGGGTTGATGTTGATGCAGATTAAGGGGGTGACGGTATGCAGCTATTCCCACACCAGAAGGCCGCCCTGAAATCGACGGCTGACAAAAACAGGGTGGCTTATTACCTGGATATGGGCCTGGGAAAAACGTTCGTCGGGGCGGAAAAGATGGTGAGCCTGGACTGTATAACAAATCTGGTGATTTGCCAAAAATCGAAAATCAGCGATTGGGTGAACCACTTTAGAAATTACTATGACTGTCAAATTTACGATCTGACGGATAAAAAGGAACTACATGATTTCGTTATACATGATGCAGCATGGAACGGGCATTATGGCGGAGCGCTTGCGGTTGGGGTAATCAATTACGAATTGGTGTTCAGAAGGCCGGAATTGCTTAAATTAAAGCCTTTTACCCTTATGCTTGATGAAAGTTCCATGATCCAGAATGAAACGGCTAAAAGAAGTAAGTTCATCCTGAAGATGCGGCCGGAAAACGTGATCCTGTTATCGGGGACACCCACGGCGGGCAAGTACGAAAAATTGTGGTCGCAGCTTCATCTTTTGGGCTGGCCGATCAGTAAGGAATTGTATTTGCGGCAGTACGTTGAAACGGAGTGGATCGAAGATTACGAAAGCGGATTCAGAATCCCCCACGTCGTAGGTTATAAGAATATTGACCGGCTGAAGATGAAGCTGGCGGAGCATGGGGCGGTATTCATGAAATCGGAAGAAGTATTCGATCTGCCGGATCAGGTGGTTATCCCTGTAAATTCCAGATCGACAAAGGAATATCGAAAGTTTATGAAGGATTCCGTTATCACGGTTGACGGGCGGGAATACGTCGGGGATACGATCCTGGCAAAAAGGATTTACGCCCGGATGATGTGCAGCTTTCTTAACCCGGAACGTGTGGCGGCGTTCAAAGACCTGGTTTATTCGACAGAGGATCGTTTGATTGTGTTCTACAATTTCAACGACGAACTGAACACTATGATTCTGGCCGTTGCTGAAACGGAACGCCCTATTTCCGTTGTGAACGGTGAAACCAAAGATTTGACCGCTTACGAAGAATCCAGCGATTCCATTACCTTTGTACAGTACCAGGCCGGCGCTATGGGGCTGAATCTG
Organism: uncultured Lachnospiraceae bacterium; assembly: GCA_947599905.1. Lineage (GTDB taxonomy): Bacteria > Bacillota > Clostridia > Lachnospirales > Lachnospiraceae > UBA3402. The sequence continues at coordinate 64,781 of CANQFR010000002.1, read as the reverse complement.
CAAAAGGCCAATAAAATCGTATATTTCAGCCCGACAGACAGAAGCGAACTGTTTGAACAGTCAAAAAAGAGGATTCACCGCATAGGGCAGGAAACCACCTGTTTCTATTACCAGATGATTTGTCCCGGCACGGTGGAAGAAGCGATTTTGCAGACTTTGGAAAAGAGAAAGGATTTCACGGATGAATTATTCAAGAAGTATCAAGAAGAAGTCAATGGGTGAACGGGTTCTTCTCATGATGGCGGTTGTCGGGATTGCCTTCTTCCTGGTTGGGTTTGCAGCCGGGAATCTGGCCCACAAGGCCCCGGAGCCAATGCAGGAACCGACGCAGGAAGCGCCGCAAGAGGAAGAACAGGAAGTTTTGATCTATGGACAGTATGACGGAAGAATTTTTGAAGGTGAAATGTCCATGGATTGGGGCGCCGGTGATATGGATTTTGTGCCGCTGGATGTGCCGCTGGATGAAGATTTGCAGGAATTTATTTTCTACCTTTCAGCCGGGTACAACATAGATTTTACTTTGGTGATGGCGGTGATCCAGTGTGAAAGCAGTTACCGGGCCGACGTGATAAGCGAAACCGGGGACTATGGTTTGATGCAGATTAACAAGATGAACCATGAATATCTTTCGGAAACGCTGGGAATTACGGATTTCCTGGAGCCTTACCAGAATATCAGGGGCGGCCTGTTCGTACTTAGGAAATTGTTTGAGAAGTACCAAACGCCGGAAAAGGTTTTGATGGCGTACAACATGGGCGAGAATGCAGCTTCCCGGTTATGGGAACAGGGCATTTTTGAAACTAACTATTCAAAAAATGTGTTCAAGGTTCAGGCTGAATTGCTTGAACAGAAAGGGGATCAGAATGATTAAGTGTAAGCAGGCGTTGAATGGCGGGGCAGCTTGCGGGAAAGAAATTTGCTGCCTGGAATGTGAGAAAAAGGAAGGTTGTGAAGATGTTTGCACCTACCTGAAGGCTGATTGTGAGGATGCCATTCAGGAAGAAAACGCTTTATCTGCCCTGAAGAATGACAAGGCGGATGTTATTAAGGCGGTGGCTTCTCTGGCAATCCAGAAGAAGGTGATCGAGGAACAGGAAAAGGCTATGAGGGTTCAGCTTGTGGCGGCTATGGAGAAGTACGGCGTGAAATCGCTGGACACCCCGGATGTCAAAATTACCTACATAGCGCCCACCACCAGAACAAGCATTGACAGCACGAAGCTGAAGAAGGATTTGCCGGACGTGGCCGCAAAGTATTCCAAAACTTCCAACGTTTCCGCTTCCGTGAAGATCGAAGTAAGGGGGTGATGGCGTGTTCACAGTCGGAGATTTGAGGAAGGCCCTGGAAGGTGTGCCTGACAACCTGGAAGTGAAACTTTCCAGTGATAGCGGCGTAGATCAGCCTTACCCGGTGGTTGTTCAGAATGCCCACCGTGTGAAGTATGAACTTCCAGACGGAAAGCGTTTCGACGATACCGGGGAAACCGGGGTTGATTACTTCACGATCTACGCAAATTATGCCGAAGAAAGCCCGGAAGATGAACAAGCGGATCAGGCGCTTCAGGAACTTATGGATCACTTTCACGGTGCGCTGGATGCAATCGGGAAGGCTGAAGAACTGTTAGGGGGTAAAGAATGAAGCTGACTTACACGGTATCAAAAGAGAAAGGCGGCCAATGGTACGCCCACGCCGTAGGGTATCCGGGTATTCCTTGCATGATCGACGGATGCCGGACTTTCGGCAGCAAGAAGAACGCCCTTCATAACGCCGCCCTGATGATGGGCCTTCCGTATAAGGAATATATGGAGTTGCGCCGCAAGGAAGGAACGGGTGGCGGCGTGGAAGGGTATGATCCAGAGAAAGGACGGGTAACAAAATGAAAGGTACTGGAATTGTGCGCCGTGTGGACGATTTGGGAAGAATCGTTATCCATAGAGCAATCAGGAAGGATTTGGAAATCAAAGATGGTGATCTTTTGGAATTTTTCGTTGATTCGGAAAAGGGGGAAATCCTTCTCAAAAAGTATGATGCTTTCAAAAAGCATGGTATCGAGGTGGCGGAATAATGGCAGAAGAACAGGTTTTCTTAAACCCTGAAGAACATGATGCTTTCATGGAAGATTTTTCAGAGGTTGTAACCGGGGTGGTCGGAAAGGTGATTGCGCTTGCAGACAAGCACAATGTTGATCGTGATAATGCCATGATGCACTTTTCGCAAATCTTTTCGGCAATGGTTAATGTAAGTACCTTCAAGCATTACGGGGAAGGTGATGGTGAGTAATGGCGGAAGAAAAACTTTTTGAAGGCCGGATCAAGAAATTTCTTCATTCGGTTGGGATTTATCCGGCAGGATACCCAACTGACAGAATGGGGGCCGGAATGGTCGGGTGGTACACAAAGATTTGGGGCGGCGGCTTCCAGAAGGCCGGTATTCCTGATCTGATATGTTGTGTGAACGGTTTTACCCTGGCCGTAGAGATCAAGGCTTCCAATGGCAGGCCGTCCGAGTTGCAAAAGCTGAATATCAGCCGGATCAACAAATCGGGCGGGATCGGGGTTTTCCTTTACCCGGAAGGCTTTGAACAGTTCAAAGAACTTGTGAAGGGGGTGATTGAGTGCAGTTCTCACATTCAAGAATTGAAACGTTTGAAAAGTGCAAATTCAAATTCAAAATGCGATATGTGGACGGGATAACCACGGATGCAGCGATTGAGCCGGACAATCCTTTGATCTTGGGCCATGCGGTACACACAGGAATTGAACAGGGCCTTGAAGCCGCAATTCACGAATACTGTTTCAGCTATCCCATTATCACGGATGAACATATCAACGAGATCATAAAGCTGGAAAAGGTTATACCGCTGGCACAGGCGGCCATTGAGAAAGGCGGAGAATTTGAAGTTGAGATTTCAAACAATGATTTTCACGGCTTCATTGATTACCTGGTTCCCGTAGGGCAAAGAAAGGTTTGGCATGATGCCGGGGGTGTAAATTCCGTAACAGGTGAATGTTTTGAGTATTACACAACAGAAGGAACGAATGAGTTTGACCTGTACGATTTCAAATATTCAAATGATGTAAGCGGATACAAGAAATCAAACCAGCTTCACCTGTACAAATACTTTTATGAGCGGGACAATCCCGGCAAGAAAATCCGTGATATGTACCTGGTATTCATCCCGAAAGTGAAGATCAGGCAGAAGAAAACCGAAACCTTGCAGGATTTTCGGGATAGGCTGAAGGAAGAACTGGAAAAGGCGGAAGTTAAAATTGTTCAAATTGGGTTCAACATGGAAAAGGTTGTTGAATTTCTCTTTGGGATAAAGGCGGTGTATGAAGAAAAGGACTTCTTGCCCGCCGAAAAAGGTTACTTATGTAGGTTTTGCGAATATCAAGATTTTTGTGAGAAAGGATGGGATTATTTTATGAGATTACCTGAAAACAAGCGTAGGACGATTGACGAGATCAAGAAGCGTGTGATCTGGATTTATGGAGTTCCGTTTTGCGGAAAGACTACTTTCGCCAACGGGTTCCCTGATCCGCTGATGCTGAACACGGACGGAAATATTAAGTTCGTGGATGCCCCTTATATCCTGATCCGGGATGAAGTGAAGGTTGAGGGGCGGCAGACCAAAAGAACGCTGGCCTGGGAAATTTTCAAAGACGTGGTGGCAGAGTTGGAGAAGAAGGACAACACTTTCAGAACGATTGTTGTTGACCTGGTGGAAGATTTATATGAGCATTGCCGCCTGTATATGTATCAGCAAATGGGGATCACCCATGAATCTGACGATTCCTTCCGGGCATGGGACAAGGTGCGGGGTGAATTTCTGAACACCCTTAAAAAGTTGATGAACCTGGATTATGAGAATATCATTCTTATTTCCCATGAGGACACCAGCAAGGACATTACCAAAAAGGGCGGGGACAAGATCACGGCGATCAAGCCGAACTTGCAGGATAAGGTTGCCGTGAAGGTTGCCGGTATGGTGGACGTAGTGGCCCGGATCGTGGCAGACGGTGATTCACATTCCTTCTGTTTTAAGTCGAACGAGGTTATTTTCGGCGGCGGGCGGCTGAAGGTGAATGCAAAGGATATTCCGCTGGATGTGAACGCCCTGTTTGCCGTATATGACGAAGCAAATAAGGCAGCAGCGCACGGTGAAGCCGTTTCGACCCCCGCCCCGGCAGCCACACCCGGCAGAACTACCCGCAAGCGCACAGAACCCCCCGCCGTGGCTTCAGATAAGCCGCAGGACGGCCCCAAAGCGGATCAGACGGAGGACAAGCCGCCATTCGAGGGAAAGCCCGTAGAAACGGCCACAGAGGGCAAGGCGGCAGATTTCCAGGACGTTCCGAAAGTGTGTGATAAGGATACCTATTTCTACGTTCCTGGCGCTGATAACTACGTTCTGAAACACCAGGGCGAGGAAATCCCGGATGGTGCGGTTGAGATCACGAAGGAACAGTTCGTTGAAGGTGGTAAGCGAATCGCACAGGAAGCGAACCCGGTTGACGGTGCTATGAACCCGCCTGAAGCCCCGGCAGAGGAAGAAAAGCCCCGGCGTAAGCGTAAGGTGAGGGATTAAGAAAGGAAGGTGTAAAGATGGACGAAATGAAAGCGCTGGATGCCCTGTTAGGGCTGGGGATTTTGGGATCATTGCTTGATCCGCACAACATGAAGGCCCCCGACATTGAGAAATTCAAGGCGCAGGCTGAAGCAAAGCGGGCAGAAGCCCGCAAGGATGCAACGGATTTCATGTTGCGGGATGCCGACAGACAGGCGAAAGCGGCAAAGGCGTTATATGATGCCTATATCAAGGCTGGGTTCACTGATACACAGGCTTTTGAACTGACAAAGGCCACCACTGAAAATGATTGAAAGGAAAGGTGATTAAACTATGGCTAACATTTGGGAGCAGTTTGACAAGAGCATTGACACGGAAGGGCTGGCAAAGGACGTTGCGGAAGCTGCGGAGAACGGCGGGCGGCGGGAAGTGCCCCATGATACTTACGAGGTATCCATTCAGAAGCTGGAACTGGTTCAGAGCAAGAAGGGCGATCCTATGGTGACTTGCTGGATGAAGATTCTGGAAGGCGAGTATAAGGGCAGCCTGATCTTCATGAATCAAGTTATCACGCAGGGATTTCAGATTCATATTGTGAATGAGTTCTTGCGATCCCTGGTTGCGGAGATGTCGGAGCCGATCGACGTTCACTTCCACACATATTCGCAGTACGGCAATATGTTGATGGACGTTGCAGAAGCGATTGACAACAATTTCGAGTACAAAGTCAACTACTACGATCAGAAAGGGTACAACGCTTTCAAGATCGAGGAAGTTTATATTTTGGAAGATTAAGAGCGCTGCCGGATACCGGGCGGGGGATAGCCCCCGCCCGGTGGTTCCGTGAAAGGGGTGGATGAAATGCTGTTCTATGATTTTGAGGTTTTCGCGTATGACTGGCTTGTCGTGATTATGGACATGGGAGAACACAAAACGCACGTTATAATCAATAGCCCGGAAGAACTTAAAACATTCTACGAAGCGAACAAGGGTCAAATCTGGTGCGGGTTCAATTCCAGGCATTACGATCAGTACATTTTGAAGGCGATCCTTTGCGGGTTCGACCCGAAAAAGGTAAATGATTATATCATTGTCCGAGGAAATCCGGGCTGGAAATATTCTTCCTTGTTCCGGCAGTTTCCGCTTTTTAATTATGATGTGATGCTTGGGACTGATCGGGGACTGAAAACCTTTGAGGGGTTCATGGGGAACGATATTCGGGAAACAAGTGTTCCCTTCGATATTCCACGGAAGCTGACACCTGAAGAAATTGCCGAAACGGTGAAATATTGCAAGCACGACGTTGAACAGACAATTCAGGTATTCCTTCGCCGCCCGGAAGAATTTAATACCATGATGTACTTCATAAAGCATTTCAAACTTCCCATTGACTTCATTTCAAAGACCAAAGCGCAACTTGCCGCTGAAATCCTTGGGGGGAACAGGAAAGGGGAATCCTTCAATGATGAATTTGATTTCCCTGTTCTGGATTGCCTGGATTTGCACAAGTACCGATATATTGCCGATTGGTACAAAGACCCACAGAACCACGATTATTCAAAGAAGCAGGATAAGGTGATGGTGGCCGGGGTGGAACATACCTTCTCATGGGGCGGCGGCCACGGAGCAAGGGCGAAGTTCCACGCTTCCGGGATATTCCTGATTATTGATGTTACCGCTTATTACCCATCCCTTCAGAAGAAATATCATTTTGGGTACAGGGTAATGAACCACCCGGAAAATTTTGAGTTTATCCACGATTCCAATATTGAATTTAAGCGGAAGGGAGATAAGAAGGCCCGACAGCCGTTCAAGATCATGGATAACGCCATTTCCGGGCAGATGAAACAACGCCAATCCACCCTTTACGATCCTATGAGCAACAACAGCATATGTATCAACGGGCAGCTTCTTCTTCTGGATTTGGTGGAGCATATCGAACCTTATTGCGAACTGATCCAGAATAACACGGATGGTATCATTGTGAGAATTAAGGACTATGAAAAAGACTTTGATCGGCTGGATGATATTGTTTATGAGTGGGAGCAGAGAACCGGGATGAAGATGGATTTTGATACCTTCATGGGGGACATATACCAGAAGGACGTGAACAATTATCTTCTGATCGACCGGGAAACCGGGGCAGTTAAGGCAAAGGGCGGTTATGTGATGAAGCTGAATGATCTTAGTTATGATCTGCCGATCATTAACCGGGCGCTGGTGGATTACATGATAAATGGTATCCCGGTTGAAAAGACCGTGAACGAATGTAACGATTTGCGGGAATTTCAGCTTGTTTCAAAGATCAGCAACAAATACACACATATTCTGTATGGTGAGAAACCCCTAAAAGAACAGTGTATCCGGGTATTCGCTTCAAAGTATAGTTCTGATCCTGGGGTTCGTAAGGTTCACGCAACACGGAAAACCAAAGCAAAGCTGACAAATTCCCCGGAACACTGTTTTATTTGGAATGATGATGTGAAGGGTGTTCCGATTCCTGACAAGCTGGATCGGCAATGGTATATCAGTTTTGCGCACAAGAGATTAGCAGATTTCGGGGTGATATGATGATTACAGATGAATTGTATATCAAATGGGACAGGGGTTCAATGACAATCTTCATGGATAAATTCTTCCCGTGCCCAAAGGCAGATTTTAAGAAATTGCTGAAAATCATTGACCTGGATTGGGGGAATAATCTGGAACTTAGGGAAAAATTGAAAGTTTACTTTCAAAATAAGATTCCAGAATGTCAATCCGGGTTCGAGCATAGCGGGAAGGAATATCTGAAGTATAAGCAACTGGAAGCGGATACCCGCCTTATGGTTGCAAACAAAAAGCGGCCCAATGGCTTACCACTTTCAGAGGATGAAGTGAAAGCGGAGCGGATGCGGGCCGGGCAATATGCCACTTGCGTGGCTTCATATTTGCGTATGGCAAAGGGCTATGAGCGGAACAAGAAAAAGTTCCAGGAACTTCTAAATTTATTATAAAGGTGGTGATTGGGTTGTTCTTCAAAGGTTACGTCGAAACCAAAGACAAGAAATGTATCGAAAAATTCAAAAATAGGAATGACTTCAAGACCTTTGAACAGGTTCAATTACTATCTGAATTTGCCGGGATATTGGCAAATGAAACTATCCTGATAGATATTGATGATCTGGAAATGTCTGAAACACTGTTCAAGATTGTAAAAGAATATAACCTTTGCTGCCGGGTTTATCGCACCAGCCGAGGGAAACATTTTTTGTTCAAGAACAGCGGAGTACCTTCAAACAAGACAGGCTGCAAACTGGCTATTGGTTTGACCGCTGATATTAAGATCGGTACACGGAACTCTTATTCTATCCTGAAATATAACGGGAAGATGCGGGAAATTATCTATGACACGGCTGAAAACGAACAGGCGCAGGAACTTCCCCATTGGCTTTTCCCGATTTCCGGGAAGAACAAAATGGAGTTTCTGAACATGGAAGCCGGGGACGGCAGAAATCAAAGCCTGTTCAACTATATCCTGACCCTACAAAGCAACGATTTCACCGTTGAGCAAGCACGGGAAACGATCAGGATCATAAATAAATTTGTGCTGAAGGTTCCACTTTCTGACGGCGAGATCGAAACAATCCTTCGGGATGATGCCTTTAAGAAGCCGGTTTTCTTTTCTGGTTCGGCGTTCCTTTTTGATAAGTTCGCCATATTTTTGAAGAACAACGCCCATATTATCAAGATCAACAGCCAACTACACCTTTACAGGAACGGGATTTATATTTCTGGGGAAACCGATATTGAAAATGAAATGATAAAACATATCCCATCACTGAACCGGGCGAAGCGGACGGAAGTTCTGGCCTATCTAAATGTGATGATCCGGGAAAATACCGTCCCTGAAGATGCGAACCTGATAGCCTTTGAGAATGGCTTATATGACATTGTGGATGATTCTTTTTTCCCTTTCACGCCGGAACACGTTATCACAAATAAAATCATGTGGAAGTATAACCCGGACGCTTATTTTGAAGAAGCGGATCATGTTCTGGATCGGCTTTCATGCAACGACCCACAGATCAGGGCGCTTCTGGAAGAAGTGATTGGTTATTGCTTTTATCGCCGGAATGAGTTGGGAAAGGCTTTTATCCTGATCGGGGATAAGAGCAACGGAAAAAGTACCTTCCTTTCAATGGTTCAGAATTTGCTTGGAGATCAGAATATTGCTTCCCTTGATCTGAAGGAACTTGGGGACAGGTTCAAGACGGCGGAGCTTTTCGGCAAGCTGGCAAATATCGGGGACGATATAGGGGATGAATTTATTGCCAATGCTTCTATTTTCCGAAAACTGGTTACAGGTGACAGAGTATCGGCGGAACGGAAGGGCCGTGATCCTTTCGAGTTCAACAATTATTCAAAGTTCCTGTTTTCGGCCAATAATATCCCCCGGATCAAGGACAAAACCGGGGCGGTGCAGCGGCGTTTGGTAATAATCCCGTTTGATGCCACGTTTTCACCAGATTCCCCGGATTTTGACCCATACATAAAGTATAAGCTGAAATCCCCGGAATGTATGGAATACCTGATCCGCCTGGGACTTGAAGGGTTGAAGCGGGTTATGATGAACCGGCAATTTACAAATTCAAAGAGAGTTCAGGACGAATTGAACGATTATGAAGAAAGCAATAATCCGATTCTGGGGTTCTTCCGGGAATGCGAAGATGAAGATTTCCAGATTGAGAATGAACCCACGAATAAGGTTTATAAGAGGTATCAGGAATATTGCCTTGCGAACAGCCTTCAGCCAATGTCCAACATTGAATTTTCAAAACAGGTGAACAGGATATTGAAGTTCAAAGTTGTTGATAAAAAGTTGAACGGGAAGAAATTCAGAATCTTTGTGAAAGCGGATTAGGGGGGCTGATTGTGAAATGTAAATTTTGTGGTGCTGAAGTGATCGTTGGGCAAAAGTGCGAGTATTGCGGAAGCGTGGCAGAACCTTCTTATTACGGGATGCCCAAAATAGAGCCACCAAAACCAAAATCGAAAATTCCTGAAGATGGGTGGTTCGACATTGGGCCTAATGGCGTTGAATATATGGTGAAGAAGGGCGATAACCTATGGAGCATATCACAAAAATTCTATGGTAAAGGTTCTGCCTATGCCGCCATAGTGGAAGCGAACAAAGATGTAATCCGTGATATTACATGGGACTTTAAGCCTGGGATAGTTCTGAAAATTCCACCGGGAACAAGCGTGAATATTAGAAAGGCGGGAGATTATGGATGTAGATGTGCTTTTTGGCCTTATTAGTGAGGCGGCAACAACAGTAAGAGAGATTGGAGCGGATTATATCGGGAAGCCTTTTTCCGCTGCTATGGTTCGTGGTTTATCTGATAAGGTGGAAAGAAGTCTGGACGGTATCAATTCGGAATTAAGAAATGATTTAGGGATTGAAGTTTATGCTGATGTTGTACCCATGGTGTACGAGTATAGGGTGAAGGGCCATTTGAGATTGAGAAAGGCGGGGGATCATGGCAAATTATGAGGAAATGCGGAAGGCTTTCATTCTTAGAGATTGGGTGAAGGTTTGTATCCGGGTGAAGCGTGGTCTGAAGCGGCTGGGGCATGATATTTACCTGGTGCCTGATGATGGAGAGAAGAAAAGAGGTGCCAAAGGTGGGAATGACAAAATGTGACGCTTGCGTGAAGAATTGTATTTGCCGGTTCTGTCTGAAGAATAATTCTTGCAAATATGCGGTTCGTGAGGATTGCAAGCGGTGTTCGCAATGTGGCCGGTACAACGGCGGGTATTCATTGAAAATTGATCCAAACAAATTTTACCCGAAAACAGAAAGGAGATAATGAGGATGGGAAAAGTATATGATGGAATCATGGGGCTTGTGGTCGGGGATGCGCTGGGGGTTCCCTTCGAGTTTCGGAAACGTGACACATTCAAGGCGATTGATATGGTCGGGTATGGAATGTATAACCAGCCGCCCGGCACATGGTCGGATGATAGTAGCCTGACCCTTGCCACGCTGGAAAGCATTGGAAGAACCGGGATGATCGACACTGTGGATATTATGGTGAATTTCTCTTACTGGCTGGGAAAGGCTTGGTTTACACCTTACGGGCAGGTTTTCGACGTTGGGGGCACGACACGGGCAGCGATTGAACGATTTCAAAGAGGTGTTGAACCGTTGAAGTGTGGCGGGGATCTTCTGACCGACAACGGGAACGGTTCACTCATGCGGATTCTTCCGCTGGCCTTTGCCAATTCCAGCTATGCGGATGTGGTAAACGTTTCCAGTCTTACCCATGCCCACCCTATTTCAAAGCGGGCCTGTATATTATATGTGATCGTGGCGGAACAGCTTATGAAAGGCAAAAGCCTGTCCCCGATCCTGACAGATGAAATGTGGGGCGGGGAATTTCGCAGACTTTCCGGGATATGGGAAATGGAGCGGGACGAAGTCAAATCTTCCGGCTATGTGGTTGACACGCTGGAAGCGGCGCTTTGGTGCTTATATCACACCGACACTTACCGGGATTGTGTGCTTACCGCCGTAAACCTGGGCGGTGATACGGATACGATTGCAGCCGTGGCCGGTGGCCTGGCCGGGATCATGTACGGGTGTGATGGTGAGAATGGCATACCTGAAGCCTGGATCAATCAGATTCCCCGGAAGGACTTCATAAAGAATTTGTGTGAAAAAGTTGAAAGTAAATTTTCAAAAGTTCAAGTTGGGGTTCAAGATTAGTTCAAGTTGTAGTTGTGGGAACATGAACCGCTTGAAAGCCTGTAAAATCAATTCTTTTCGGGCGGCGGTTCAAGATGGTTCAAGTTGTTTTTAACTTTTTTGTATATGATGAAAAATAGAAATGTAAATCATTGTGATTTTTCAAAAAATATATAGTAAGAGAAACAGGAACTTGAACTTGAACCGATTTTCTGAAAACTGTTGAAAAGCCTGACTTTGAAGCGGTTCAAGATGAAGAAAGGAAGTTGTACTATGAAAGCAAAAGAATATTTGTCGCAGCTTCAGCGGCTTGATACGATTGTGAACCAGAAGATTCAAGAACGGGCAGATTTGAGGGCACAGCTTACAAGCATTTCTTCCCCTGATCTGTCAAAGGATCGTGTGAAAGGCGGGAAGCTGCCGGGGGAATCGGGCTTTGCTGATCGGATCGTGAAATTGCTTTCCCTGGAAGAAGAAATTGACCGGGACACGGATGCTTTCATTGATCTGAAGCATAAAATCATAGGGCAGATTCATAATTTGTCGGATGCAAAGTATATCAAATTACTGTATAAGCGATATGTAGAGTTCAAGCGCCTTGAAGTGATTTCGGTTGAAATGAACTATACATACCAGTACACGAAGGAACTTCACGGGTACGCTTTGCAGGAATTTGAAAGAACCTACCCTACCTTACCTTGATGTGTGATATTATATATGCTGAAAAATCGGTTGCCGGGGACGTATGCCCCTGGTGGCCGGTTTTATTTTTGAGGGAAAGAAGGTGAAATCATGGGGAGAACCCGAAAGTTTAAGACGGTTGCAGAACTTGAAGCCGCATGGGAGAGGTACAAAGCATATTGTGATAACCAGATGGTACTTACCCATGATTTCAGTTCAAAAAATTCGGAGTTCGTAAGCAAGGAACTGAAACGCAGCGTGACCTATACGATTGAGGGCTTTTGTGTGTACGCCGGTATTTCGAGGGCAGCGTTCTATGAAAGGTATGCTGACAATAAACGATATGCTGACATGGTTACACGCATGAAAGAAGAATGTGAGGTTGACGCACGGATGAAGTTTGAGATCGGCGCTATCCCTTCGCAGCTTGCCGGGTTGTGGATGTCCCGCCACGGGTACAGCACAAAGACGGATTCCACGGTTAGCGGTGCGGTTCCCGTTGTGATCGACGGGAGCGACGATCTTGAAGATTAAGAACCGGGGAAATGTCAAGCGGCAGCGGAAACGGAGAAGGGAACGGTTCAAGCATAACCCGCCCAAAGTGGAATCAATGGTTGAATTGATCGACGGGAATTTGTCTTATTACCCGGTTGCTTATTGCAAGCATTATCACGGCTATCTTACGCAAGGGCTTGCGGACGTTCACAGGTGCGTGAACCGGCATTGTCCACGGTATAAGGCGGTGATTGCTGATGATGAAGGTTAAGGGAAAGAGAATACACCTTCCTGATTATGTCGGGAAAGGATACGGAACATTCTGGCGGTGGAAAGGCCGTTACAGGGTTTGCAAGGGCAGCCGTGCAAGTAAGAAATCAAAGACGGCGGCCCTTTGGTATATCGTCAATATGATGAAATACCCGGAAGCTAATACCCTGGTTGTCCGTAAGGTGTTCCGAACCCTGAAAGATTCTTGCTTCACAGAACTGAAGTGGGCGATCCACAGGCTGGGTGTTGATGAATTTTGGGATATTAAGGAAAGCCCCCTGGAAATGACTTATAAGCCCACAGGGCAGAAGATTTACTTCCGGGGCCTGGATGATCCGCTGAAGGTAACTTCGATCACGGTTGAACACGGCTATCTTTGCTGGATGTGGATTGAAGAAGCCTATGAGATCAGCAAGGAATCTGATTTTGATATGCTGGATGAATCTATCCGTGGAGCCGTCCCAGAAGAAACCGGCCTGTTCAAGCAGATCACCCTTACCTTTAACCCCTGGAATGAACACCATTGGCTGAAGGCCCGGTTCTTCGACCATCCGGACGAAGAAACCCTTGCCATGACCACCAACTATTTGTGTAATGAATGGCTGGATAAGGCTGACAAGAAGGTTTTTGAAACAATGCGCCTGAATAATCCACGCCGTTACCGTGTGGCCGGTTTGGGCGATTGGGGCATTGTGGAAGGGCTGATCTTCGAGAATTGGGAAGAACAGGCTTTCGACATAGACAAGATCAGGGCTTTGGAAAGTGTTCAATCCGCTTTCGGCCTGGATTTTGGATATACGAACGATCCTTCCGCTTTGTTTTGTGGCCTGATTGACGTTTCAGCAAAAACTATATGGGTGTTTGATGAAATGTATAAGAAGGGCATGAGCAACGAAGCGATCTATGATGAAGTGCTTCAGATGGGGTATTCAAAAGAGCGGATCAAGGCCGACAGTGCAGAGCCGAAAAGCATTGACCGCCTGTATAACCTGGGAATATCGCATATCCACAGGGCAAGGAAGGGGAAGGACAGCATAAACAACGGTATTGATTATATACAGGATTTCCACATTATCATTCACCCCCGTTGTGTGAACTTCCTTACAGAAATCAGCAATTACACCTGGGACACAGACCCAAAGACCGGCAAGAAGCTGAACAAGCCGATTGACGATTTTAACCACCTGATGGACGCTATGAGGTACGCCCTGGAAGATTTCAGCAAGGGGGAAACATTCAGTTTTGAATAAGTCTGATTGGAAGGCCCTGGATAAGATTGAGCAATGGGCCGAAAAACTACCGTACACCCATTTGAAGATTGAAATAAATCTGAAAGATGGTACTGATCTGGTCTATGAGAAAGAAAAGCGGAATCCAGCAGGATTTACCGCAAAAGTATCATGTTAGTAACAAATAGCCCTGAAAACCGTGTGTTTCCGGGGTTTTGCTTTTATTACACAATAGAAAGGTGGTGAGGGAAGATGCTGGGGCTTATGGATTCCCTTACGGCAAAGATTTCTAATCTGGTTATGTATGGCGCACACAGCAGAATGACAGATAAGGAATTTTTGGAACGGGAAATCTCAAAATGGAAGGCGTCACCACAGAGGATCATGCAGATCAAGGGCTTCCTGTATTATGAGAATGAACACGATATAATCACCCGGAAAAGAACCATGATCGGGGAAAGCGGAAAGTTGGAAGTGGTTGAAAACCTTCCCAATAATCGGATTATTGATAACCAGTACAGGAAGATGGTGAACCAGAAGGCCAATTATCTTCTTGGAAAGCCGTTTTCTATTGATTGTAAGAATGAACAGTACGTTGAACTTTTGAAAAAGATATTCAATAAGCGGTTCAAAAAAATTTTGAAGAACGGTGGAAAGGCGGCGCTGAACGGTGGGATTGCCTGGTTATACCCGTATTACGACGATAACGGGGATTTTGCTTTCAGGCTTTTCCCCGGTTATGAAATTCTTCCATTCTGGAAGGACAGTGAACATACAGTTCTTGATTTTGCGGTGCGCTTGTACCTGGTAACAGGGTATGAAGGTACTACCCCGGTTATCATTCAGAAAGTGGAAGTTTACGATCTGAACGGGATTCACAGATATATTCTTGATGGGGAAAGCCTGATTGAAGATGTATCGGTTGAAAATGAACTTTCAAACACCTATCACCTGACCGCCACGGACGAAGAAGGGAACGTTACAGGGCTTAACTGGACAAGGGTTCCGCTTATTGCGCTGAAATACAACGAAACGGAAACCCCGCTGATTAAGAATGTGAAATCCTTGCAGGATGGAATCAACGTTATGCTTTCGGACTTTGAAAACAATATGCAAGAGGATGCAAGGAACACGATTCTTGTTCTGAAGAACTATGACGGTGAAAACCTTGGGCAATTCAGGAAGAACCTTGCCACCTATGGGGCCGTTAAGGTGCGCTATGACGGGGACACCAAAGGCGGGGTTGAAACCTTGGAGATCACCGTGAACTCTGAAAATTACAAGGCGATTGTGGAGATTTTCAAGAAGGCCCTGATAGAAAACGCCATGGGGTACGACGCAAAGGATGATCGGCTTTCCGGCAATCCTAACCAGATGAATATTCAATCTATGTATTCGGATATTGACCTGGACGCTAACGACATGGAAACGGAATTGCAGGCCGCTTTTGAAGAAATCCTTTGGTTCATCAACGTTCACCTTGCCAATACCGGGCAAGGCAACTTTGAAAATGAAGACGTGGACATTATCTTTGATAGGGATATTCTTATCAATGAATCTGAGGTGATCGACAATATCAGTAAATCCGTGGGTATCCTTTCGGATGAAACGCTGGTTGCAAATCACCCATGGATTGATGATCCGCAGGATGAAATGGAGAAGTTGGAGAAGCAGAAGGAAAAGGAACAGGAAGAAATGCTTGCGAACCAATATGATCCGTTTGCGCCGGGTGGCGGGGGCCAAAAGAAGGAAGGTGGGGCCGGTGACGAAGATCAGGAAGTTTGACGTTGTGACTGTTCCCCTGGAAGTGGAATATCTGAACCCGATCCTTGGACGGCTTTTCGCCGTGGCGGCCTGGTTCATGTTGATTAGGTTTAAGAAGTTCAATCTTTCGGTGTTAGGAAAGAACCAATATTCATTTTACCGGCTGATTGTTCCCCGCTTCCTGGAAGGCGGTGGGGACAATGAAAAATAGCGATTACTGGAAACAGCGGTTCATGCAGCTTGAAGATGCGCAAAACCAGATCGGGGCCAATGCCCTGAAGGATATTGAAGCGCAGTACAGGCAAGCACGAAAGCAGATCGAAGGGCAGATTTCAAAGTGGTATGAACGTTTTGCGAAGAACAACGGAATCACCCTTGCTGAAGCCCGGCAGTACCTTCACGGGGCCGATCTGAAAGAATTTAAGTGGGATGTGCAGGAATATATCAAGTACGGACAGGAAAACGCTTTGATGGGCGGATGGGATAAGCAGCTTGAAAATGCTTCAGCGAAGTTCCATATTTCCAAACTGGAAGCCTTGAAGATGCACACCCGGCAGAGCCTTGAAGAACTGTTTCAGAAGCAAGGCATGACGCTTTCCGGGACTATGGGAAAAGTCTATACCAGCGGATATTATCACACGGCCTATGAACTTCAAAAGGGGTTCAATGTGGGGTTTGACATTGCCGGTATAGATCAGGCACAAATTGAAAAGATAATTTCAAAGCCGTGGGCAGTTGACGGGTACAATTTTTCTGAAAGGATTTGGGGCTATAAAGATAAGCTGATTCAGGAAGTTCACAAGGAACTTACCCAAAATATCATGTTGGGGGCCGATCCACAGAAGGCCATTGATGCGATTGCCGCAAAGATGAACACTTCTAAATATAACGCTGGGCGGCTTGTTATGACAGAAGAAGCCTATTTCAGTTCCTTGGCACAAGGCGATTGTTTCCACAGCCTGGGCGTTGAACAGTTTGAAATTGTGGCAACGTTGGATTCCCTTACTTCCGAAATCTGCCGGATGATGGACGGGAAGCATTTTCCCATGACTGACTACCAGCCGGGCGTGACAGCCCCGCCGTTTCATCCCCATTGCAGAACGACAACGGTTCCTTATTTTGAAGATAATTTCGGGCAGATCGGGGAACGTGCGGCGAGGGATGGACAGACCGGGAAAACGTATTATATTCCTGATGATATGAAATATCAGGATTGGGAAGATACTTTCGTGAACGGCGGCGACAAATCCGGCTTTGATGTGATCGACGACGGATCAGCGCTTCACTATTCACACCACAAAGAGCCTGAACCAGAAGCACCGCCGAAGGAGAAGAAGGTTTATCTGACGGAAAAGAAGCTGAAGGCCCTGGTTGCTGATGCGGATGTGCAGCTTGAAGATTTGGAAAACCAAATGACCAGTATTCTTTCCCCTTCCGGCTTTACTTTTGAGGATGTGAAAAACGCAGGCGGCATTGATGCCTTTTACAAAGATGCAGTTGCCGCCGATAAGTTTTACACGGTATCGGATGAAATGACTGGCCTTGAAGATAAATACGGGGGCTGGGGTGAATTGGTTGACAAAGGTAGTAAGGAAGACGTTATCAAATATGATGCCCTTGAAAATGAGCAAATCAAACTTACGGCAGATTTGCAGAAGCAGGGGTATAAGGTGGATTCGTTCGGTAACGTCGAAGGGATTTCCAAACAGGAAGCGAAGGATGCTTTGCTTGAAAAGGCAAAACTGGAATCAATTCATTCGCAGATGGAAGCTATTCAGCAACAGAAAGAGGAATGGGAAAAGAAGCTGAACGAAAAGCTGATTGCCAAACAAAAGAAGGCGCTGGTTAAGGAACAGTTAGATTTGGAAGCCCAAAAGGCAGAAGTTCAACAGAAACTTGATGATTTTGAAATCAAGACCTATTCCGGGATTTGGTACAACAAGGACGTTACCACGGCTGACTATGCTTCTTTGAACATTGCCGATAAGAAGAAATATTATGAGGGCAAGTTCCTTACTGAAACCGATCCTGATTTGATGAAGAAGTACCAGGATTTGTATAAGCAGCTTGGGGAACTGGAAACAGAGGGCAAGAAGTACAGCGATATTCAGAAAGAGCTTTCGGATATTCAGAACAAGATCAAGAAAGTTCAATCTGATTTGCAGAAACTTGAAAACGGTGATATACTTGGAGCGGTGGACGACACCTTTTCACAGGATCGCAAAGATGCGGCCATGTGGGCGAAATCCACCAAAGAAGCAGATGATCGTTTAAGGCAAGTGTGCGGGGATGTGTGGCGTGCCGCAAATCGCACGGAAAGACACGCCATATATGACTATACTTCTGGTTCTGGAAAGTTCAACCGGCCACTTTCTGGATTTCAAGGCGGCTGGGGGAGCCATAACAATAAAGGCGTTGGAAACGTTGATCTGAACTATGAAGGCGCATATAAAGAGATCAAGAGCATGACGGATATAATCAGTAAATCCAGTTATGATTTTGACGTGTGGTTGCAGCGTGGATGTGGTACTGAAGCGATTGAAAGTTTTCTCAACTTGCCTGATGGAACCCTTGGGAAAATGACACACGATCAGCTTCAACAGTTTGTAGGCAAGGAAAACAGAATTTGGGCGTTTACGTCAACCGGCGTTGCTAAAGGAAAAGGCTTTTCTGGTGACGTAATTATGAATATCTATTCCCCAAAGGGTACACAAATGATGTATGCCGAACCGTTTTCCGCTTTCGGTAATGGCGGTGGTAAATCGTGGAACGGCATTGATCCACAATCTACGTTCGGTTATGAAAGTGAAATGATTATCCAGCGTGGCGCATATTACCGTATTACGAAGATGGAAAAGAGCGGCAGAACAATCTTTATGGATTTGGAAGTACACCCTGAACAGGGATACGAATTTGTAGAAGATATGCCCGGATATAAAGGAAGTAGGTGATTGATTGGAGAAGCAAACCGAAAGTAATTTGCACCA
This sequence comes from uncultured Lachnospiraceae bacterium, assembly GCA_947599905.1. Classification (GTDB taxonomy): domain Bacteria; phylum Bacillota; class Clostridia; order Lachnospirales; family Lachnospiraceae; genus UBA3402. The sequence goes on along the minus strand of CANQFR010000002.1, from coordinate 46,057 downwards.
GCCCGTTTTTATGGGGACACGGGAAACCACCCATGAACAATGTTCTACCTGTATTTTTTGTGAAGTAATTGAGCCTATCGGGCGGCAGCCGCAAACGAGATATTGCAAAATCTACGGGGCGAATGATTCACACGGTAAGCCGGATGAAGTAATTTATGGCGGTGAACGGTGTGAGTTCTATGAAAAGGAAAAACGCAAGAAATGAAGCACTTTTGAAATTAACTTTTCAAGGGTGCTTTTTTCATGCTTATTTTTCAAAATTCGTCTTTTTGGCATTGCAGACGGTAAAGAACAAGATTCATTCGTGGTTCGTCACCCACGGAAAACAACGTAAATGAAAGGATGGAGTGAACATGAAAAAAGAAGATTTGATTGCTATGGGGCTGACAGAGGAACAGGCAAAGAAGGTTATGGAATCCCTGGACGGGAACTTTGTTACCAAAGCAAGGTTCAACGAAGTCAACGAAGAACTGAAAACGGCCAAAAAGTCGATTTCAGATCGTGACAAGCAGCTTGAAGATTTGAAGAAATCTTCCGGGGATAACGCAGACCTGAAGAAGCAGATCGAGGATTTGCAGAAGCAGAACGCCGATCAGAAGAAGGCGCATGATGCGGAGATCGCAGCGCTGAAACTGGATAACGCACTGGAAACGGCGCTTACGGCTGCCGGGGCCAAAAACACCAAAGCGGTAAGGGCCTTGCTGGATATGACCAAAGTAAAACTTGGGGAAGATGGCAAGGCAACGGGTGTTGATGAACAGCTTACGGCGCTTCAGAAGTCGGATGCTTACCTGTTCGCTGAAAAGAAACAGGGCAAGAACACCTTCAAAGGATTTCAGCCGGGCGCTTCCGGGGAGCAGAAGCCCGGAACAGAGGTAGACACTTCCAAAATGACCTATGATGAACTTTGTGCCTATCTTGAACAGAATCCCGGCGTGACACTGTAAACCAATTTATGAAAGGGACAGGTGAACAAAATGCCTAATGACAAGTTTGATTCTAAAAGTTTTAACCCGCAGGCTTTCGGTTACATGGTGGGCCGTGTGCCGAACCTGAAGATGAACGAGATCAAGAAATCCCGTGCCCTGGTTGGAAACCCGGACATTAAGGCGATTCTTGGTTCTCAGGATGGGACGGCTTACGCACGGATTGCCATGCGTGGCCTGATTGATGGGGATGCGGTGAATTATGACGGGCAGACCGACATTACCGCAACTTCCACCAAAACCTTTGAACAGGGCGTTGTTGTAATCGGTCGTGCCAAAGCCTGGACGGAGAAAGATTTCTCTTATGACATTACAGGCGGCAAGGACTTCATGCAGAATATCGCCGATCAGGTGGCGGAATACAAGGATGGCCTGGATGAAGATACCATTCTGGCAATCCTGGAAGGTATTTTTGCCATGACAGGGAAAAAGAACGTCGAGTTCGTAACCAAACACACCTATGATGTGACCGCTTCCGGCGAAGGCAAGGTTGGGGCAAGCACCTTAAATTCTGCCATTAACCAGGCTTGCGGGGCGAACAAGAAGAAGTTTTCCCTTGTGTTTATGCACAGTGATGTTTCTACCAATCTGGAAAACCTGAACCTGATTGCGCACCTGAAATATACGGATGCACAGGGAGTTCAGCGTGATCTGGAACTTGGAACTTGGAACGGTCGGCTGGTTGTCGTTGATGATGACCTTCCCGCCGTGGACGGCTATTTTGACGCTGATGCAGAAACCCCCGGCGCTTTGCTGGTAAAGGATTCTGATGCGTCTGACGGAGAGATCGACAAGGCGAAGGTGAAGCCGTATTTCGGCGGAAAGAAGGAACTGACCGCTGAAACGGATTATGTGGCTGCCGGTATTCGGTACACAACTTTCACCCTGGGGGCCGGTTCGATTTCCTATGAAGATATTGGGGCGAAGGTTCCCTATGAAATGAGCCGTGATCCGAAAACCAACGGCGGCGAAGATACCCTGTATATGAGGCAGAGGAAGGTTTTTGCCCCGTTCGGTATCTCTTATGAGAAGAAGCAGCAGGCGACGCTTTCCCCCACGGATGAAGAACTGAAGAAGGGCGAGAACTGGACGCTGGTTCACACTGGTGAAACTCAGGATACAGACCGCACCTATATCAACCATAAGGCTATTCCGATTGCGAGAATCTTTTCCAGGGGATAAGCGAAGGGCGGTGAAACCAAATGCTGGAAATGGTAATGGAACGGTTGCAGTCGTTCGGGTATGTGTTCAAACCCGGTGATGAAGTGATTTTGAACTTCTGTATTCAGAAGGTGGAAAAGACGATCCTGAACGATTGCAACGTTACCGCCATTCCTGATGGTTTGGTGTGTATCGCTATTGATATGGCGGTGGGCGAGTTCTTAACGGCAAAAAGGACATTTTCGCCTGGGGACATTGCGGGGCTTGATTTGGATTATGCGGTAAAGCAGATACAACAGGGCGACACTACAACAGTATTTGCAACGGGTGAGGGAAATTTGACCGCTGAACAGAGGTTGAACAACTTCATCAATTATCTTCTGACTTATGGACGGGATCAGTTTTCTTGCTTCAGGCGGTTGCGGTGGTAGGCCTTACAGCCGCCCAAAAGGCGGCACGGCGGGCACAGGAAAGCCTATATAACGGGCTTTGTACCGTCGTTGAATACCACGATATTACAGACGAAGTAAGCAAGATTTCCCGTCAAGAAGAAGTTACCGTTATTGAAAATCAGCCTTGCAGATTGTCCTTTGAAAAGCTAAATGCCGTAGCCCAAACAGAAACAGCGGCGGCGATTTCGCAAGGGCAAAAGTTATTCCTTGCGCCGGAGATCAACATTCACGGCGGTTCAAAGATTATTGTGGAGCAAAACGGGCGAACCGGGGAGTATTCCGCAAGCGGAGAACCAGCCGTATATCCTACCCATCAGGAAATCATGCTTGAACTGTTCAAGGGGTGGGCTTGATGGCTAACATGGGGAGCTTTTCGGCGGCAGGATTGAAAAAACTTCAAAATCAGTTGAACAAAATTCAACAGTCACAGGTTGACGCTTTCATTGAAGAATGTGCCAAAGAGATAGCCGCCCGCCTACTTGCCAAAGTTATCAAGCGTACACCCGTGGGCCAATACCCACCCGGATCAGGAAAGAAGGGCGGTACGTTAAGGCGGGGGTGGACTTCCAACAAAGGAACCGCTTCAGGCGGAACCGGCGCACAGGCTTTCGTTGATAGCCTGGAAATCAAACACGTCGGGAATATGCTGCAAATTGAGATCGTGAACCCCGTGGAATATGCGTCCTATGTGGAATACGGGCACAGAACCGCAAATCACAAGGGATGGGTTCAAGGGCGTTTCATGCTGACGATTTCGGAACAGGAAGTTCAGGCGATTGCCCCCAATGTGCTTGAAGCCAAAATCAAAAAGTTTTTAGGGGGTGTGATGAAGTGATAAATTCAATCATTGAAGGGATCAGCACAGCCCTGAATGCTGAATTTGGGGACAAGTACAAGATATATGCAAATGAACTGAAGCAAGGCTTGAAAGAGCCTTGCTTCTTTATTTCCTGTATCAAGCCCACAAGCAGAAGGTTTTTTAATCGACGGTACTTCCGGGAACAGCCGTTTTGTATCCAGTATTTCCCGGAAAGCAGGAATAGGGAAACGGAAGAATGCAACGACGTTACAGACCGCCTTTTCCTATGCCTGGAATATATCACCGTCACAGGGGATTTGATGATGGGAACCAAAATGAGAAGTGAACTTGTGGACGGGGTTTTGAATTTTTTCGTGAACTTTGATCTTTTCGTGAAGATCAATCCCGACGAAATCCCGGTTATGGAAGAACTATCTCAAACCGTATCGGCGAAAGGGTAAGGTGATGAAATGGCGAGAAAGCCCACAAAAGCGGCCGCAGAGAAGCCGGAAAAAGTTGAAAGTAAATTTTCAAAAAATCAGTTGCTTGCGGCTGAACGGTTCCGGGACAGGCGGGATTTACTTACCGCCATTCTTTCCCCGGATGAAACATATACGGTGAAAGCCGTGGAACAGATGATTGAAGATTTTTATAAAAGAAAGGTAAGGTGAAACAAAATGGCTTTAGGCGGTGGAACTTTTGTAGTTCAGAATAAGGAACTTCCGGGCGCTTATATCAACTTTGTGTCCGCAGCTTCCGCAACGGCCACCCTGTCCGATAGAGGAATTGCCACTATGGCCCTTGATCTGGATTGGGGCGTTGACAATGAAATTTTTGAAGTCACCAATGAGGACTTCCAGAAGAACAGCCTGAAGATTTTTGGCTATGACTACACACACGACAGGCTGAAGGGGTTGCGTGATCTGTTCCTGAATGCGCAAACCCTGTTCGCTTACAAGCTGACTTCCGGGGGCGTTAAGGCAAGTAATGATCTTGCTGAAGCCCTGTACGCCGGAACCCGTGGTAACGATCTGAAGATTGCGATCCAGAAGAACACGGATGATGAAACCATGTTCAACGTGCAGACGATTCTTGGAACGTCCATTGTGGACGAACAGACCGTGAAGGAATCCAGTGAATTGACGGCGAATGATTTCGTGACCTTCAAAGAGATTGAATCTCTGGAAGAAAGTATCACGGCGGGGAAGGCGCTGGAGAACGGAACCAACGGCGAGGTGAACGGAGAAGCCCACCAGAAGTATCTTGATTTGGCGGAATCTTACACCTTCAACACTATGGGCGTTGTGACGGATGATGAAACCATCAAATCCCTGTACCTGGCTTTCTGTAAGCGGTTAAGGGATGAAATGGGTATCAAATTCCAGGTGGTTATCTACGGCAAGGCCGGGGATTACTACGGCGCTATCAACGTGAAGAACAAGGTTCTGGATGATGGAGCGGCTGCCGGTAGTCTGGTTTATTGGGTGACTGGTGCTTCTGCCGGATGTGCGGTGAACCGTTCCCTTCAGAACCGGGTTTATGATGGGGAATTTACCGTGGATGTTAAGCTGACACAGACGCAGCTTAAACAGGCGATCAAGGCGGGTGAATTTACCTTCCATAAGGTGGGTTCTGATGTCCGGGTGCTGGAAGATATTAACAGCATGGTTACAACGTCCGACACACAGGGCGACATTTTCAAGGACAATCAGACGGTGCGGGTGATCGACCAGATCGGTAACGATATTGCCGTTCTGTTCAATACAAAGTACCTTGGGGTTGTCCCGAACGATAACGCCGGGCGTGTGTCCCTTTGGTCGGATATTGTGAAGCACCATGAACAGCTTCAGGAAATCCGGGCCATTGAGAACTTCGCCGATACGGATGTTACCATTGCACAGGGCAACACGAAGAAATCCGTTGTCGTGAATGATGCGGTTACGGTCGTTAATGCAATGTCGAAGTTGTATATGACCGTGACGGTGGCATAAAGGAAAGGGGTGAAAAATATGCCGAATGTTGTAATGAAGGCCAAAGATTCAATTTTTGCTTCTTTGGCTGAATGTTTCGTGACCATTGGAACCCGGCGCTATAACTTCATGCAGGCGATCAATGCAGAAGTGAAGTTCGAGAAGAACAAGACGCAGGTTCCGATTCTGGGAAAGACCGGCAAGGGCAATAAGGCGAGTGGTTGGAGCGGCACAGGATCGGCAACGTTCCACTACAACACTTCGATCTTCCGGCAGATGATGTTACAGTACAAGGACACCGGCGAGGATGTATATTTTGAAATGCAGATTTCAAATGAAGATCCCACTTCGGCAGCCGGGCGGCAGACGATAATCCTTATGGATTGTAACATTGACGGCGGCATTTTGGCGAAGTTTGACGCTGACGGCGAATATCTGGATGAAGATATGGACTTCACCTTTGAGGATTTCAAGATGCCCGAAACCTTCAAAGACCTGGAAGGCTTTCTTACCAATTAACACAGACCGCAAAACCCCCGGTGTGGCGCTTATATAAGGCCATATCGGGGGTTTTAGGTACTAACCCAATAATCTGTAAAGGAGAATGTGAAAATGTCTAAATTCGCTAAATTTATGAAGGCCAATAAGACCACGAAAGAGAACGGTTTTTATGCCCCCACGGCTTCCCTTTGTGATGATGACGGAAAGCCCCTGAAGTGGGAGTTCCGCCACGTTAGTTCAAAGGAGAATGAAGCGTTGCGTGAGGAATGCACGATTGACGTTCCCGTGACCGGAAAGCCCGGAATGTACCGGCAGAAGATGAAATCCGGGGCCTATGTCCAGAAGTTGATTTGTGCTTCCGTCGTGGTTCCTGATCTGTATGATGCGGAGTTGCAGGATTCCTATGAGGTGAAAACCCCGGAAGATTTGCTTCTGGCAATGGTGGATGATCCGGGCGAGTATAACGATCTTGCGGCGTTCGTCCAGAAATTCCAGGGCTTTAACCTGTCCTTTGATGAAAAGGTGGATGAAGCAAAAAACTGATCGAAGAAGGGGATTGGGAAGCTAATTTTGCTTACTATGCCCTTCACAAGCTGCATATCCTTCCTTCTCAATTCCTTGATCTGGAAGATCAGGAAAAAGCCTTCATTATTGCGGCGATCAAAATAAAGCTGGAAGCCGATAAGAAGAAGGAAAAGGAATTGAAAAAAGTTAAGCCCAAAGGGGCAAAGAAGAAAGGTAGGTGATAGGCGTGGCGACAATTCAAAGCCAAATTGAACTTTACGACAATTTTTCGGCCCCTTTGATGCAGATTATCCAATCCGTAAACCTTGGGGTATCGGCCATGGAAGATTTGCGGAGCGGGATGAACAATCCCATTGACACAAGTTCCCTGGAAGACGCACGGGAAGCAGCCAATCAGGCAACTTTGGCAATGCAGGAATTAGATAATTTCATGGACGGCATGAGAACAGGACCGGAAACCACGGCGGCCCCCACGCCTACCGCCCCGGCCCCGGTCGAGGTTCCCGTTCGCTGGCAGACTGACACGCTGGATGTGTTCACAGGTTCAGGTATTGACCGTTTTGAACAGGAAGTTCAAAGTACAAATAATATGTTGAACAATTTGAACCAGACACAACAGCGAATTGCCGCCACAGCCGGGCAGACTGACCTTTTCCCGCCTGATGCGGTGGCCGATATGAACAATATGCAGAACCGCCTATTGGCGATCCAGCAGAGGATTCAGGCGATTGAAAACAATCCAATGAATATTGGTTCCGACACGGCAAACGCCGAACTGGAACAGTTGCGGGGGCAGTTGGATCAGGCGATCCAGGAACAGGAAGCCTTGAACCGGGCCGTTGACAATATGGACGTGGAAGCCGCTAATGAAGCATATTTAAGGCTTTCGCAGACGGTCGGGGGAACTGAACGGTATATCCGGGACAACGTGGACGAACAGGGCAGATTTAACCGGGAGATTGAACAGGGGCAGGAAGAAGCCAATCAGTTGATGAATCTGATTAAGGGGGCGGTGGCCGCCTATGCGACAATGCAGACCGTCACAAACGCCATGGATTTATCCGATCAACTTACTTCCACCACGGCCCGGTTAAATCTGATGAATGATGGTTTACAGACCACGCAGGACTTGCAGAACATGATTTTCCTTTCGGCCCAAAGGGCGAGGGGAGCATATCAGCAAACGGCGGATGCAGTTTCCAAATTGGGCCTGATGGCCGGTGATGCCTTTTCGAGTTCAGAAGAAATTATTGCTTTCACTGAACAGTTGAACAAGCAGTTCACGATTGCCGGAACGGAAGCGGCGGGAATTGATGCCGCCATGTTGCAGCTTACTCAGGCCATGGGTTCCGGGGTATTGCGTGGCGAGGAATACAACAGCATTTTGGAGCAAGCGCCTAATATCATTCAGGCTATCGCTGATTATATGGATGTCCCGAAAGGGCAGCTTAAAGATATGGCCGCTGAAGGGGAGATCACCGCCGAAATCGTGAAAAACGCCATGTTTGCGGCGGCTGATGAAACCAATGCAAAATTTGAAGCCATGCCAAAGACCTTTTCGCAGATTTGGACTTCCTTCCAGAACACGGCCCTGATGGCCTTTCAGCCGGTTTTGCAGAGGATGAACGAGATTGCCAACAGCGAAGCGTTCCAAACCTTTGTGAACAATGCGGTTGAAGGGCTTGCAATCGTGGCCGGTGTTGCCATGGAAATTTTCAATTTGCTTGTTTCCGCTGGTTCAATGGTGGCTGATAATTGGTCGGTAATTGCGCCGATCCTTGGGGGCGTTACCGCCGCCCTGATCGCCTATTATACGGCCCTTGGTATTTACAACGGTATTCAGCTTATCAGCAACGGATTAAAGGCGGCAGCGGCCTTCATGGAATCCGTTCATGCGGCTTCCCTGGCTATGGAAGCGGGTGCGACATTCGCAGCGACGGCGGCACAGTACGGATTTAATGCGGCCTTGTATGCTTGCCCCATTACTTGGATCATTGTGCTGATTATTGCTTTGGTGGCCCTGTTATATGCCGGGGTGGCGGCGGTGAATAAATTTGCAGGTACTTCCGTTTCGGCCACAGGGATAATTGCCGGGGTGTTTGCCGTTTTGGGCGCACATATCATTAACAATTTTGTTGTTCCTATTTGGAACCAATTCGCAGCCGTAGCAAACTTTTTTGGGAATGTGTTCAATGATCCCGTTGCGGCGGTTAAGGTGCTTTTCTATGATATGTGCCTGACGGTTATTGGTTATATTGCTAATCTTGCCCATGCCATTGAAAATTTGCTGAATAAGATTCCCGGTGTAACAGTGGATATTACAAGCGGCCTTGATAATTTTTACAACGGTTTAGAGGAAGCACAGCAAGCCGTAAAAGATGAATCCGGCTGGGTGGAATACGTCAAGAAAATGGATTTCATTGATTATTCTGACGCCGCTTCCGCTGGATACAATTTCGGTGCAGGAATCGAAGAAAGCATTTCCAACTTTGACCCGGCTTCCCTGTTCAATACCAACGTCCCCGGCGCTGATGATTACGCAAATCTTGCCGATTATGGTTCAGGGTTGGATTTGAGTGGTATAGGAAGCGGTGTTGATGATATTGCCGGAAATACCGGGGCAATCGCTGACAACATGGATATTACGGAAGAAGATTTGAAATACTTGCGTGATATTGCAGAACAGGAAGCCGTGAACCGCTTCACAATGGCGGAAGTGAACATTGAACAGACGAACAACAATCAGATTGGTTCAAAGATGGATTTGGACGGCCTTATTACCGGCCTGACGGATTCGGTGAATGAAGCGGTGGATATTATAACGGAAGGGGTGCATGAGTAATGAGCAAGAGCGGATATGATTTTTACTTGGACAAATGCTTATTGCCTATTGCGCCCAAAAAGTTAGAAATCAAAATCAACAATGCGAACAGTACCCTTACCCTGATTGATGAAGGGCAGATCAACATTCTGAAAACGCCGGAGCTGACGGACATTGAATTTGAATGTATGATCCCACAGGTGAAATATCCCTTTGCTTCTTACAAATCAGGGTTCCAGGGTGCGGCCTACTACCTGGAATATTTTGAAAAGCTGAAAACCAGGAAAAGACCCTTCCAGTTCATTGTTTCCAGATCGTTCCCTTCCGGGAAATCCATGTTTTCCACCAATATGAAGGTATCCCTGGAAGATTACAAAATCACGGAACAGGCCACGGATGGCTTTGATCTGACCGTGAAAGTGAAGCTGAAGCAGTACCGTGAATATGGCACGAAAACGGTAAATATCAAAATCGTACAATCGAAACCACAGCCACAGGCGACGGTTGAAGAACCCCGCCCGGCAGAAACAAGCCCCGCCCCACCGGCAGCACAGACTTACACGGTGGTACGGGGTGATTGTTTGTGGAACATAGCAAAAAAATTCTACGGGAACGGAGCAAAATACACCGTGATCTATGACGCAAACCGGGCCGTTGTCGGTGGAAATCCAAACCTGATCTATCCGGGGCAAGTTCTGACGATCCCGGCAGCGTAGGGGGGTGGGCAAATGGATGTTGAACTTTTGATTGCCAATGAGAGCGGAACAAAGGCTTACCGCCCTGTACTGGAAGAAGGGATTGAGTGGAGTACAGAACGGCGATCCACGCCGGGAAAACTGACCTTCAACGTTCTGAAGGATGATATTCTGGATTTTTCGGAAGGTTCGGCGGTGCGCTTGCGGGTGGACGGTGAGCCGGTTTTCTTTGGGTTCGTGTTCACTCAGAAGCGGAATAAGGATCAGATTATCACGGTGACGGCCTACGATCAGTTGAGGTATTTGCAGAACAAAGATACCTATGTGTATGAGAATAAGACGGCTTCCCAATTCGTCCAGATGTTGGCGGCAGATTTCGCTTTGCAGACCGGGACGCTGGAAGATACAGGCTTTGTGATTGCTTCACGGGTGGAAGATAACACTTCCTTGTTTGACATGATCGAAAATGCCCTTGATCTAACCTTGCAGAACACAAAGGAAATGTTCGTCCTTTATGATGATTTCGGGAAGCTGGCCCTGAAGAACATTTCTTCAATGTACGTCGGGGAGCCGGGGGCCTACCTGATGATTGACGAAGAAACCGGGGAAGATTTTGAATATCAATCTTCAATCGACACCGACACCTACAACAAAATTAAACTGACCTACGACAACGAGGAAACCGGCAAGCGTGAAGTGTATATTGCGCAAGACGGTTCAAATATTAACAAATGGGGTATCCTTCAATACTTTGATACCCTGTCAAAAGGCGAGAACGGGCAATCAAAAGCGGATGCCCTTCTTACCCTGTACAACAAAAAGACCCGGAATCTGAAAATAACAAACGCTATCGGTGATACAAGGGTAAGGGCCGGAAGCATGGTCGTTATCAATCTGGATTTGGGGGATGTAAAGGTGAAAAATTTCATGCTGGTGGAGAAGGTAACGCACACCTTCAAGCTGGATGAACATTTCATGGATTTAACTTTGCGAGGGGGTGAATTTATTGCCTGATGCGGTCGGATTGGTAAAGACGATAAAAAGAGCCGCCACAGATGCGGTAAAGGCTGAAAAACCGGTTGAAGTCTGTTTCGGAAAGGTGACGGCTGCAAACCCGATTCAGATTTTGGTTGAACAGAAAATGACGCTGGGGAAAGCGCAGCTTATCCTTACCCGGAATGTGACGGACTACAAAACCAGAATCACCGGGGGAAATACGCAGAATTATTACTATACGGGCGGTTCCCCGCCTGACGCACCCACCGCCCCGGTAAGCCCTTCCCACGTTCACGCCATAGGAACCATTGAAATCACCGTTCATAATGGGCTGGTTGTCGGTGATGAAGTGATCCTTTTAAGGCAACAGGGCGGGCAAAAATATATTGTGCTGGATAGGATCGGGACATGATACCGGCAAATACAGGATTCCTTGAACGGGATTTTGAACTGACGGAACAGCCCACCCGTACCTACAAAATGAACCTGGACAATAATCTGATCCGGGGATATACGGACAATCTGGAAGCCATGAAACAGGCGATCTATAAGATTCTTCTTACAGAGCGTTACCAGTATATCATGTATTCCTGGAATTATGGGATTGAACTGATTGACCTTTACGGTGAACCAGTTTCGTATGTATGCCCGGAACTGGAACGCCGGATCACGGAAGCCCTTACCTGGGATAAACGGATTCAGAGCGTTGACAATTTTGAATTTGATCTTTCGGTGAAGGGCGTGGTTCATGTTTCCTTTATAGCACACACCATTTTTGGGGATGTGCAAGCGGAAAGAGAGGTGAACTATTGATGTATGAGAATGTGACCTATGAAGTGGTGCTTCAACGTATGCTTGACCGTGTGCCGGACAAGTTCGACAAGCGGGAAGGTTCGGTTATATGGGACACCCATTCCCCAACGGCTATTGAATTTCAAATTCTGTATATCGAACTTGATACCATTCTACGGGAAGCATACGGGGACACCGCTTCCAGGGAATTTCTGATTGAGCGGGCAAAGGAAAGGGGGCTTTCCCCGTACCCTTCCACCAATGCGATCCTGAAGGGGAAATTTACCCCGGCAACGGTGGACGTGATCGGGAAGCGCTTCAATATTGGGGCGCTGAATTATGTGGTTCTGGAAAAGATCGCAGATGATGAATACCGGGTACAGTGTGAAACGCCTGGAACAATCGGGAACCAATACCTGGGGCAGATGATCCCGATTGAATATGTGGAAGGATTGGAAACCGCCACGCTGACGGAAGTTCTGATTCCAGGCGAGGATGAAGAAGAAACGGAAGATTTGCGAACCCGCTATTTCAACAGCTTCGACGAACGGGCCTACGGCGGGAACCGGGCGGATTATCTGGAAAAGACAAACGCCATTCCGGGCGTCGGGGCCACGAAGGTAACAAGGGTTTGGAATAACGACATTCGCCCGGCTGACATGATCCCGGATGATGCGGTGAAAGCCTGGTATGAATCCACCATAGGCACGGCAAGCCCCGCCGTGAAGAATTGGCTGGAAACCGTATATAAAGCCGCCCTGAATAAAAAGCTGACCATTGGCGGGACGGTGCTTCTTACGATCCTTAATTCGGATTATGGGATTCCAACAGAAGAACTGATCCAGACCGTACAAACGGCCATTGACCCGGAAGAAAACGCCGGGGAAGGGTACGGGGTTGCCCCGATCGGCCATGTGGTGAGCGTACACGGGGCGGATGAAGTGAAGATCACGGTGAAAACCACGATCACCTTTGATGTGGGGTATGCCTGGACGAACCTTCAAAGTTCGATCAATGAAGCAATCGAAGCGTACCTTTTGGAGTTGCGGAAAACGTGGGCAAGCAGCCCCTATTTGGTGGTGCGTGTGTCGCAGATCGAAACCCGGTTGCTTGCGATTACCGGGATCGTGGACATTACGAATACCCGGATCAACGGAAGCGGCGATAACCTGACGCTGGGGGAATATGATGTTCCCACTTTCGGGGGTGCAAGCACATGATAAGAGAAGTTGACCTTGTATCATATCTTCCCCCGTTTATGGCGGATTTCAAAGAAATTTCCGTGACGCTGGAAGCGGAAAACCCGGAATTTCGGTTAGTATGGAGCGCCGCTGACCGGGTGCTGAAGAATGAATTTATTTCAACGGCTGACGAATACGGAATTTCCCGCTATGAAAAATTGCTTCATATCTACCCTTCCGCTGAAGATACGCTTGAAAGCAGAAGATCACGGGTACAAGCCCGCTGGTTTAACGCCATTCCTTACACTTGGCGGGTATTCCTGGAACGGCTGATTTCCCTTTGTGGGGAAAACAATTTCACAGTGGAGAAGTATTTCACAGAGGAATACCGGGTGGAACTAGAAGTTGATCTTGAACTTTACGGACAGGTTGAAGAACTGGAACACCTGATAGAAACCATGTTCCCGGCCAATATCGTATTCCATGCGGCCAATAAAATCCCGTGCGACATTGCCGGTGATGCGCTGGTTGCCGGTGGTATCTGCTATGTGGAGTTTTCCAGGATCACCAACGATAGCCGGGAAACCTATACGGTGGCCGGAACCATGGAGATCGGCGGCGGTATCGTGAACGCAGACGGTTATCTTATCACCAATGACAGCCGGGAAACCATGAAAGCGGAAGGAACGGCGGTTCACGGCGGCGGTGTTGTAAATACCGCAAGTATGACAATTTCAAACGATTTCAAAGAACAGTTCAACATAAACGGAAAAGGTTTACTTGCTTCTGGTGTGGTGGTTGCTGATTTCTTTGAAATTAAAAACGACGAATAGAAAGGAAAAAGAAGATGGCTGAATTTTCAAAACTGGTTATCACCAAAAAAGGACAGGCGTTGATTGCAAAAATGATTTCGGGATCGGAAAGCGTGGAGTTCACGAAAGTTTCCGCTTCTTCCCATACCTACGACGTGGGGGGCCTGGAAGAACTGGAAACCCTTACTGACGTGAAGCAGACAAGCACCATTTCCAAAATCACCCGCACAAATGGCGTTGCCGTGAAGGTGGAAGCGGCGTTCACGAATACGGATTTGCGGGAAGGGTACTATATGCGGACGTTGGGCCTTTATGCGAAAGACCCGCAGGATGGGGAAATCCTGTATGCCGTGACGGTGGAAACGTCTGGGAATTGCCATATGCCGCCCAATAATGGGGTGAGCGTATCCGCCGCCTATGTGCAGATCATTACTACCGTAGGAAATGCGGAAAGCGTTTCCCTGAACGTCGATCCGGGGGCCGTGGCGACAATCGGAGATATTCAGGAATTGCAGGAACAGATTTCCGATTTGCAGGCCATGATCGGCTACACGGATACCGACATTTACGGCGTGGAAGTCGATCTTGTGAACAAGCGGTTTACCAGGCTGGCCGGAGCCGTGAACAAAACAGCCGGAAAAGGCTTTGATGATGTTCATTGTTTCGGCGGAAGGCGGCGCTGCAATGTGACAGACAAAGGCGAGGTTGTAGCCTACCAGGGGGACGCTGCATTTACCACCGTAGGAAAACTTGCGCAGGAGGTGACGATCCCGGAAGGGCAGAGATTCGCCGGAACGTACCCGATTGGTACGGAAGTACAGGTTATGGTTGAACAGCCGGAATTTTGGTATAAGGTGGTTCCCATGCTTACGGAAGTTATCACGGAAGGCGAGAACTACGGGCGGCATATCAGAAAGGCCCGGTATTACGTCACCACGCAGCCGAAACCAGGCTTCAAGGTTCATCCCGGCTTTATGGCTGACGGGAAGGAAAATGAACTGATCTACCTGGCAGCTTTTGAAGGTTCCATTCAGGACGCAGAGAAGGGTTATATTCTGGATGATGCAGAAGTCGCTGATGTTGCCGCTGATAAACTGGCAAGTATCGCAGGAGCAAAGCCCGCTTCCGGCCTCAATTCTGTTCTGACAAGGGAGAACGTGCGGAAGCTGGCCGAAAAGAGAGGTAAAGGCTGGGAACAGTCTTACGCCGGGCCGGTCGGAATCACTCAGATTCTTATGCTGATCGAATACGCTTCCTTTGATATGCAGAAGCATATTGGAGTTGGTAACGCTTCCAAAACTGACGACAGCAAGACTTCCATGACGGAGAACACCGGGGGCAGCGTTTCCCTTGGCAATGAATCCGGCATGAAGCTGAATGAGAACAGCGTTCAGGTTGTTTCCTACCGTGGGGAAGAATATTTTTGGAGTAATATTTGGACATGGATTGACGGGATCAACGTGCATAATCCTGATGCCGTGGATGCGTCGAAGCATGGAAGGGTTTACGTCGCAGATCACGGATTTACCGATAACACCGACGCAGCGCCTTACGAGGATACCGGCCTTTGCCCTGTCTGCACCTATGGCTATATTTCGGCGTTTGGGTACAACGAAAAATTTGATTGGTTGTTCATCCCTACGGAAGTAAGTGGAAACAATGCCCTTCCCGTGGGAGATCATTTTTGGAACCAGAATACCGGCTGGCGGGTTGCTGGATTGGGCGGTCTATGGACTTACGGCGCTGGTTGCGGCGGCTTCTGCCTTAGCTTCAATAGTGCTTCCTCTTATCGTGCTCGGACTGTCGGCGGGCGGTTGGTGTATGTACCTTCCCAAAATACAGGGGCAGCGGCGTAATGTTCGATTTGTTTTGAAGTAATTTTGAAATAGGATTTTCGGGGAAGTTTTGTTGTTTATGCCGATAGCAACGGAGAAGCAGACCATGAAAAAGGTTACTAAATTAGGCAGTAAATGGAATAACAGCACTAATTGCAGCAGCTTCTACCTTAACTTCAATAATGCTTCCTCTAATCGTAATCGGAATATCAGCAGGCAGTTAGTAAATGCACGAAACACCCGCCCTGATGTATGCGGGGCGGGTGAAACTGATAATCTGTATTCCCCGGAATCCGTGCCACTAGGCAAAACATAAAAATACCAAAACCTGTATTAGTAGGATTGAAAAGTTAATTTCAATGTCGAAAGTTCGGGTTAGTGCATACAAAAAGGAATCCGGCACATGAAGCGAGTAGGAAATCTATACAAAGAAATTTGTTCAATGGATAACCTACGAAAAGCGCACAAGAACGCACGGAAGGGAAAAGGGTGGTATGAGGAAGTAAAAGCGGTTGACGCAGATCAGGAAACGTATCTGAAGGCGCTTCAGGATATGCTTATCAACCACACTTACCATACTTCCGAATATCGGTCTTTTATCAAGAAAGAGAACGGGAAGGAAAGGGAGATTTTCAAGCTGCCGTATTTCCCTGATCGGATTTGCCAATGGGCCATTTTACAGGTGATCGAACCGTATTTGCTGAAGCACCTGACAAAGAACACCTATTCAGCAATTCCAGATAAAGGGATCCATGCGGCGCTGCATGATGTTCAGAAGGCCATGCAGACGGATGTTCCAGGCTGCCAATATTGCCTGAAGCTGGACGTTCGGAAATTTTACCCTTCCATTAACCACGATATTTTGAAAGCGAAGTTCAGAAGGCTTTTCAAAGACCCTGAATTGCTTTGGTTGCTGGATGAAATCATAGATAGCATTTCCACCGCAAAAATTGAAAATATGCGTGATATTTGGCTTCTGGATGAAGATTATGATTCTGAAACCGGAATACCAATAGGGAATTACCTTTCCCAATATTGCGGAAATTTCTATCTTTCCTTCTTCGATCACTGGATCAAGGAAGAAATGCGGGTGAAGTACGAGTTCCGTTATATGGACGATATTCTGATTTTCGGTAGAACCAAAGAAGAACTTCACCAGTTAAGGCGGCAGATTGACGTTTACTTCAGAACGGAATTGAAGCTGATGATAAAGCCTAATTGGCAAGTATTCCCTTCCTATGTGCGGGGCGTTGATTTTGTGGGCTATCGAATATTTTTGAATTATGTCCTTTTGCGGAAAAGCAGTTGTATCAACTTTAAGAACAGGATGGTTGAAATAGCTGCAAAGATTGAGAACGGGCAGCTTATGAGTTATTCCGATTGGTGTTCCATCAATTCGTATAAGGGATGGCTAAAGCATTGTGACAGCGCCCGGTTACAAGAAAAGTATGTATTACCGATTCAGGCAGCGGCAGATAGGTATTACATAGAGGTTATCTATAAAAAGAAAGGTGGTAAGAAGATGGTTGACTACGGGAAAGTAAGAAGCACCGTGAAGCCGGAACCGCTGGTTGTGGATGAATACAGCGTGTGGAAACACACCGATATTCAGAAGGTGGACGAACCGGGCACGGACGAAATGCCGGGATTTTCCGGGTACGAATACGGAATGATCCAGTATAGCAAGGATGAATTTATCCTTGCGCAGTCGGCGCAGAATGAACAGATGAACGGTATTTTGAACATTATGCTTACGGGGGTGAATGGGAATGAATAACATGGAATATGTGGCGGCACAGATGAACCGCTTCATCCAGATGCAGATTCAGGGGGCAAACCTTCCAGACAGTGAAGCCATGGAAGTGGCCGATCTGTTCCCGGCCTGGGCAGCCGGTAAGGCTTACACCGTGGATCAGATCGTGAAATACGGTGTGAACCAGGATAACGAAACGCAGCTTTGGAAAGTGGTTCAGGCGCACACGTCACAAGCGGACTGGACACCCGACAAGGCCCCTTCCCTTTTCAGTAAGGTGGGCTTCGACGGGGACGGAACGCCGATCTGGACACAGCCGCTTGGGGCACATGACGCATACCAGACCGGGGACGTGGTGAAACACAAAGATCAGAAGTGGCGTTCTACTTGTGATAACAACGTGTGGGAGCCTGGCGTGTACGGCTGGGAAGTTCAGTCTTAACAGAATATCAGACAAGCGCACAAACCCCTTATATGGGCCTTATATAAGCCCGTGTAGGGGTTTTTGCATATCAATCAAAGAAAGGTAAGGGCAGAAAAATGAAAGCTAAAATTTTAACTCTGATCGGCGTAATCGGCGGCGGCTTCGCTTCCCTGTTTGGCGGGTGGGATGCCGCACTCACCACACTTATCATTTTCATGGGTGTGGACTATGTGACCGGCTTGATCGTGGCCGGGGTGTTCCACAATTCGGAAAAGACACCAACGGGATCACTGGAATCCCGTGCCGGGTGGAAGGGGCTTTGCCGTAAGGGTGTAACCCTTCTGATCGTGCTGGTGGCTTGCCGCCTGGATTTGGTAATGGGTTCCAGCTTTATCCGGGATGCCGTGGTGATTGCCTTCATTGCCAATGAAACGATTTCCATTGTGGAGAACGCCGGGTTGATGGGGATTCCCATTCCGGCAGTTGTAACCAGGGCTATCGAGGTACTCAAAAATAAAGCGGAAAGCGAAGGTGATAAATAATGAACGTTATCGAAAAAATTATCAGCATTGCACGGGCAGAAATCGGAACGTGTGAGCCTACCGGCGACGATAAGTATATCAAGGTGTATAACGCACTGACCGGGGCGGGCTTCAATATGGCGGTGGCCTGGTGCGCTATCTTTGTAACGTGGGTGATGTATGTTGCCGGGATTGCAAAATCCGTTGTGTGTTACTATGCAGATTGTGACGCTGGGATGAACTGGTTCAAGAATAAGGGCCGGTTCCACAAGGCGAAGGCTTACGGCGGAACGTACACACCGAAAGCGGCGGATGTTGTTTTCTTTTCTAGTGGTTATAATCCAAACGACAGCACCCACACGGGCATTGTGACGGGCGTTTCCGGGAACACGCTGCACACGGTCGAAGGAAATACTTCTGATGCCGTCCATGAACGGACATACGATCTTGGGAGCAAGTATATTCTTGGATATGGCAATCCCGATTATGGGATTGATATTCCTTCCGTGGCCTACCCTGATTCCGGCTATGAAACGGTGACGGTTAAGAAGGGTGATTGCCTTTGGGCGCTGGCCGCTAAATACCTGGGCGACGGCGCACGGTATAAGGAATTTATGGCCCTTAACAGCCTGACAAGCACCACGATCCACGCCGGGCTTATCCTGATGATCCCCGGAACCAACAAGGCCGCAGAGGAAGCGGCAAAAACCACTTCCACCTATACCGTGAAGAAGGGTGATTCCCTTTGGAAAATCGCAGCTTCCCACCTGGGGAACGGCGCACGGTACAGGGAGATCATGCAGCTTTCCGGGATCACTTCAACGACGATCTACGCCGGGCAGATTCTTACGATTCCGGCGGCCTGATCGTGTTACTAATTTGTTACTAATTGGCACATTTTCGGGAGGTTTTGCATACCTTTATATTTTGAACTTTCTTGAATTTATCGCATTTTTGAGGGGTGGCAAAACCGTATTATTTATGGTATAATCTCAATAACCAGACAGAAGATGTGGGGGTATCATGAGCAATCGGAACAAGACTAACTCAATTCGCAGAAAACGGCTGAGACGCAAGAACAGGGAGCGGCTGATCAGACAGTCTCCCTATCTGCTGATCGGGCTGCTGCTCATTGGCATTCTCGGCGGCATCACCTACAAGGCCACGGGACAGATCTTACTTACAATCGAAAACCACAGGACAGAGAACCCGGAAGGAAAAGACGGAGACGATTCGCCGGATAATCCGGACGGCGCGACCGGCGCCGGTTCAGACGGCCCAGACAGCGAAAGCGGCGAAGACGGACAGGCCGCCGCTGAAAGCGAGTCGGAAACGGATCCCGATTCCTCCATCGACGCCCTTCTGGAACAGGCCTGGCTTCTGGCTGCCGGTTATGACTACGACGCCGCCATCGACCTGCTGACCACCTCCGAATTCTATGGCGCGGGGGAAGGCGGAACGACCGACCCGCAGATCAACAGCGCGATTTCCGAGTATGAGCATGTGCGGGAGACGCTGCAGCCGGTGGAGATCACCGAAATTACGCATGTTTTTTTTCATTCACTGGTGATGGACGAGGCGAAGGCATTTGACGGAGACGCCGACGAATCCGGCTATAATCAGGTCATGACCACGAAGGATGAATTCCTTAAGATTCTGGATTCCATGTACGAGAAGGGCTATGTACTGGTGCGCCTGCACGATATCGCGACGATGCAGGACGGCAGGATGGTCAAAGGACAGATTATGCTGCCGCCGGGCCGGAAGGCCTGCGTCATGTCCCAGGACGATGTCTGCTATTATGAATATATGGAAGACGACGGTTTTGCCAGCCGCATGGTGATCGGAGACGACGGCAAACCTGCCTGCGAGATGATCATGGACGACGGGACGGTGTCCGTCGGTTCCTACGATATGGTGCCGCTTCTCGAGGATTTCATCGAACAGCACCCGGACTTTTCCTATAAAGGCGCGCGGGCGGTTATCGCTTTCACAGGTTACCAGGGTATATTAGGTTACCGCACGGCGGAATCCTACCGGGAGACCAACCCGAATTTCGCCGCCGACTGTCAGGCCGCCTCTGCCGTGGCCCAGTGCCTGCGCGACAACGGCTGGGAGCTGGCGTCCCACAGCTGGGGGCACCGGGATCTCGGAACCATTTCCTATGAGAAATTCAAGACGGACTGTGACAAATGGGAGCGCGAGGTAGAATCCCTGATTGGCCCCACGGATATTATCCTCTATCCGTTCGGCGCCGATGTCAGCGACTGGCACGCCTATAACCACGACAATCAGCGCTTTATGTATATGAAGTCCCTGGGCTTCGATTACTTCTGCAATGTAGACTCCAACCAGTACTGGGTGCAGCTGGGCAACGATTATCTCCGTCAGGGGCGCCGGAATCTCGACGGCTACCGGATGTGGATGGACATCGCCGCCGGCGGGGAAACTTCCAAGCGCAAGCTGGACGACCTGTTCCGGGCCGAGGACGTGTTCTCATCGAACCGGCCGACGCCGGTCGTGTGGGAATAAGATTATCTATTTTCAAGGCCATCAGAAAATAACTCTGGCAGCCAGTTCCTGATATACCCGCGCCACCGGCAGCCCGACCACATTGTTATAATCGCCGCGAATGCCCTTCACGTAGGCCGCGAAATATCCCTGGATGCCATAAGCGCCGGCCTTATCCATCGGCTCGCCGGTAGCCACATAGCGGGCAATCTGCTCTTCCGTCATCGGATAGACTTCTACTTCCGTGCCTTCGGCAAATGTGATCTGCTCTCCGGATGGGATGAAAATCATCGTAACCCCGGTATAGACGTGATGGGTACGCCCGGCCAGAAGCCGGATCATGGCGGCGGCCTCGTCTTTGCTCTTCGGCTTCCCTAAGATACGGCCGTCGACAGCAACTACCGTATCGGCGCCGATGACCACGACGGGCTTATTGTCCGAAACCGTCTTCGCCACACTGCCGGCGGTTCCCGGCGTCACAGCATTCTGCCAGATTACGGCCGCTACGTCCTCCGCCTTCCTGCGGGACAATTCCTTCACCATCTGCTCCGGCGTTCCATCCACGCCGCTTTCATCCACATGGCTGGGTATGACCTCCGGCACAAGTCCCACCTGCCGCAGAAGTTCCTGCCGGCGCGGGGACGCGGACGCGAGTATGATTCTCATATCCATGTCTGTTTCCTTTCTTCCTTCTGAACCGTTTCACAATGCATGCGGCATTGTAAGGTTTCATGCTGACACGATCAGAAACGGGGCGCTACGGGTGTGAGTCCCGGCCGCCATCTCCGGCTGGATTCATCCCGCGGCGCCCCGCCTGTCATACGGATTCCGCAGCTTCGATCCGTCTCCGGCTTAAAACTGCACAATATCCCGGATCGGCTCCGCCTTCTCCACGTTCTCTGCGTAAAGCACCGGGCCGACGCCGTCGTAGTCCTGCCACTCCTCGTACTCGATGCGGGCGCGGACTTTCACCCACTGGCGGGTAGCCAGGTTTTTCGCTTCCCGCGCCTTGCAGATATAGCCCAGGAAGGACATGTCTGCCTCGCAGCAGGTCATTGCCATCCGCCCCGGCACGAAATAGTTCTTCGGGAACTTGGTGGATTTGAGCACCATGCCGGTAAATTCCACCACTTTGCCGCGATAGCGGTCCGGTTTGTCCATACAGTCGATGTACCAAATACCGTAATCCTTCGGCGCGATCTCGATCACGTCCGCCGACATATCATAGGGCAGATCCGCCTCGGAAATCTCCGAAATCTCGCCGTCCTCACCCTCGAACACGATCTCCGCCTGATTGTTCATAGCCAGAAGTGTCCGTCGGTAGCCCTCCAGATCCGGCACATCGTCGCAGCGGTTGCAGATGATCAGCTCGGAATTGCGCACCATGGCGCCCAGAAGCGGCTTCATGTTCTTCACATACAAATCGAAGGTGGAGCCATCAATGATCGTAATCTGCTGATACACGGTCCAGTCCTTCGGAATCCGCAGCTCATCCTGATTCCACATGCCGTTCCATTCCATCAGGACGCGCTCCGGATTATACAGTTTCTTATACTCGGTCAGCTTTTCCGGCGAGATCTCGTCGATGCTGTCCACGGTAATCATGGTGGTCCGGTTCAGCTTAAGATACTTCGGATCGTAGTCGGTGTCTCCCTCCTCGCAGACGATCAGAAGCGTCCTGCCGTCTGTCTGGAAATAGTCCTGGCTCATCGTGAACTGCAAAAACTGGGTTTTGCCCGCCTCCAGAAAACCATTGATAATAAATAATGGCGTCACGTCGTCTTCAATCATTGGTCCCATAGTTCTTTATTACTCCCGCTAAATGCTTTTACTGTTTTACTTCCGCCCGAATGCCTTCTCCAGCTCGTCTTCCTTCAGCTGCGCGCCGATGACGCAGACCTTGCCGGTGTAATCCGGCGTGCCGGTACGGATCTCCATCTCATCGGGTACAATGTCAAAATAGTACCACTCGCCGGCCTTGTCCGCGGAAGGCACCATACCCTTGGCACGAAGCACATCGCCGTAGGCGTTGCCGTTAGCCAGCTCGTCAAGAATCGCCTCCAGGGCGGAACGGCTGACGGCGCCCACGTTCTCCAGACCCCAGCTGACGAAGACCTCGTCGGCGTCATGGTCGTGGTCGCAGCCGCAGTCACACTCGCCATCGTGATGATGGTGGTGATGATGGTGCTCGTGCTCGTCTTCATCATCGTCGTCATCATGATGGTGATGATGTTCATGGTCATGGCAGCAGCACTCCTCATCGTCGTGATGGTGATGGTGGTGGTGCTCATGCTCGTCCTCGTCATGATGCGCATGCTTCTCGCGTACTTCTTTCATCAGATCCTCGGCCATGGTATCCGGCTTCTCGATGATCTCCAGAAGCTGCGCACCGGATAACTGGGCGCAGGGGGTCGTCACCACGGAGGCCGTCTGATTATGCTGGCGGATCAGCTCTACCGCCTGCTGCACCTTCGCCGCATCCAGCACGTCGGTACGGCTCAGCACGATGGTTCCCGCGTTCTCGATCTGGTTATTGAAGAACTCGCCGAAGTTCTTCATATACATCTTACACTTGGAAGCGTCCACGATGGTCACGGCGCTGTTCAGACGCACGTCCACATCCGCCGCCACATCGATGACCGCCTTCATGACGTCGGAAAGCTTCCCTACGCCGGACGGCTCGATGATGACCCGGTCGGGCTTATAGGTATTCAGGACCTCCGCCAGAGACTTGCCGAAATCGCCCACCAGCGAGCAGCAGATGCACCCGGAATTCATCTCCCGGATCTCGATGCCGGCGTCCTTAAGAAAACCGCCGTCGATGCCGATCTGGCCGAACTCATTCTCGATCAGAACCACCTGCTCGCCGGCGATGGCTTCCTCCAGAAGCTTCTTGATAAATGTGGTTTTTCCGGCTCCAAGGAATCCGGAGACGATGTCAATTTTAGTCATGATGATCAACCTTCTTTTCAATTTTTTCCTAACATATTATTCTGTCACAAAATGCGTCCAAAGTCAAGACGTCAAGACCATTCAACTGTCGCTGACACAAAATCCAAAGCAGCTGCGGACAGGCGTTGCAGCAGCGCACAGCGCGCTACAGCAGCGGCGCAACGGCCTTCATCACAAACCCGGTCAGCTTCACGGTCCATTTCTCGTTCTTTACCGTCTCCGTCGTCACCTGGCGGCATTTCGCAAGCGTCTCCCGGAAATCCTTTTCGATGTCGGGAATACATTCAGTCCGGTACATATAGGCCGCACATTCAAAATGATGATAGAGGCTGCGGTAGTCCAGGTTGATGGTACCCACCACGGCGCGGCAGTCGTCGCTGACGAATACCTTCGCGTGGACGAAACCGGGTGTGTACTCATAAATCTTAACGCCGGAATCCAGCAGGGACCGATAGTGGCTCTTAGCCAGCGCATAGGGCATGGGCTTGTCCGGGATGCCCGGCAGAATCAGCTTCACGTCGACGCCCTTCTCCGCCGCGAATTTCAGCGCCGTCTCCATCTCGCCGTCCAAAATCAGATACGGCGACATGATATGGACGTAGCTGCGGGAACGGTTCAGGATATCCATGTAAACCCGCTCGCCCAGCTTGTCGCTGTCCAGCGGACAGTCGCCGTAGGGAAGGACGAAGCCTGCCGCAGCCGGCGTCTTCGCTGCGGCCACTTCCCCGGCTTTTTCATCTACCATCTCAGCTGCGGCCTCTTCCCCGGATTTCTCAACCGCCATCTCAGCTAAGGCCGATCCCCCGGATTTCTCAACCGCATCATTCACGGCCGCCGCATCCAGATATTTGTCAAACTCCGGCGTCCGCTCCGTGATGTTCCACATCTGCAGGAACATAAGCGAAAAACTCTGTGCCGCGCCGCCCTCCAGCATAATCGCGGTGTCCTTCCAGTGGCCGTATTTTTCTCTCTGGTTGATATACTCATCCGCCAGGTTCACGCCGCCGGTAAAGGCGGTATGGCCGTCGATCACCAGAATCTTCCGGTGGTCGCGGTAGTTATAGTGGGTAGACAAAAACGGCGTCACCGGTGAGAACATTTTGCACCGAATCCCCAGCGTCTTAAGCTTCTCAGGATAGTTGTGGGGCAGCGTCGAGAATTCGCAGGTGCCGTCGTACATGACCCGCACCTCAACGCCCTCGCGCACCTTCTCCGCCAGGATCTCCAAGATCCTGCCCCACATAAGACCTTCCTCGATGATGAAGTACTCCATGAAAATATACCGCTTCGCGGCCCTAAGCTGCTCAAGCATCGCCTCAAACTTGTCCTCGCCCAGCGGAAAATACGTCACCTTCGTATCCGCATATACCGGGAAGCACCCGCTTCTGCGGACGTAGCGCGCCAGCGAAACCTCGTCCGGACAGTCATTTTGAAGCGCATCCATTACCTGCGGATCCTGCTTCAGTTTCTCCTTCGTCTCATTGATCAGCTCCTGCAGCCGCGCATGGACTGCCCGATGGCCGATGTCGCTCTGGGTGTACCAGAACAAAAGGGCCCCGAACACCGGAAGCAGCATGATGACAACAAGCCAGGTGATCTTCGCCGTCGGATCCAGCCTGCTGTTTAAGAGGTACAGGACCATGAACACCGAAAATACCGCGGCGCTGCCCAATACATGCGGCAGGAACTGCGCAAATTTAAAAAACGCCATGAACAGGAATAACGCCTGCAGCACCAGAAGCACCATCATGATCCCCACACGGCTGAACACCGCGTGGAAGAAACCTTTTTGTCCCTTTTTCAGCAAACTTAAACCCCGATCTGTCGTATCCATAGATATCCTCCTGTCGTACCTGTTCCGCTTTCTCTGTCAGCGGCGCCGTTTCTGCATGTCGCAATGCCGCTTCCGCGGATACTTTCACCGGAGCCGCGTATCAGTCTCCCAGATAAATTTTATCATAACTAATCTAAAAAACAAGTCCCATTTCAGCCTACGCCGCGAAAGCGGACACACAGGATCAAAGAGCCTCCGCCGCGAAGGCGGACGCACCGGGCGAAACAGCCTCTGCCGTGGAAACAGGTACTGCCGGGAGAATAACTTCCACGGATACTTCTCCGCAGGGAACTCCCCTGAGAAACTCCCGCAAGAAGCGTCTTGTTTTTTGCCCGAAAACGTGTTAGAGTAAGCGGTAGAAACATCGCGGCCCGCGGCTGCAGCGGCAGTTCGGGTCCGGCAGAACGATTGCAGACGAAAGGAGTTATATCGATATGGAGATCACCAAAGCAACCACCATGGGCGAGATGCTGGAGTTCCAGCCGGGCATTGCCTATATTCTGATGCAGGCAGGAATGCATTGCGTCGGCTGCCCTTCTTCCATCCACGAGAGCCTGGAGGAAGCCTGCGCAGTACACGGCCTTGACGTCGACCACGTACTTTCCATGATTCAGGAGTATCTGGCAGCGAAATAAGCTGCCGCTCGCACAACCATGATTCTATCATGCAGCCACATCACAAAGGCTTTCGCGACAGATGTGGTGTTAGACGACATTTCATTTCATATCGAAGACTGTGAAAAGGCCGCCATCGTCGGCGTCAACGGCGCCGGGAAAACCACGCTTCTGCGTATTATTGTCGGGGAGACGGAAGCCGACGCCGGCCAGGCTGTCCTCACGAAGGGCAAAACGCTTGGTTATCTGGCCCAGAACCAGGACCTGACCAGCCACCGGAGTATTTATGACGAGCTGCTGGAAGTGAAGCGCCCCGTGATCGAGATGGAAGAACAGATCCGCTGTCTGGAACAGCAGATGAAGCATGTGTCCGGCGATGAACTGGAACAGATGCTTGAAACCTATACCCGCTTAACCCACAGATTTGAACTTGAGGAAGGTTACAGCTGCCGCAGCGAGATTGCGGGCGTCCTGAAAGGCCTCGGCTTTACCGAGGACGATTTTCAGAGGCCGATCTCGACCTTAAGCGGCGGCCAGAAAACACGCGTCTCTCTGGGGAAGCTTCTGCTCTCCCGGCCGGATCTGATCCTGCTGGACGAGCCGACGAACCATCTGGACATGGGGAGTATCGCCTGGCTGGAGAATTACCTTTTAAATTACAAAGGCGCGGTCATCATTGTCGCCCACGACAGGTATTTCCTCGATAAGATCGCCACGAAGATCATTGAGCTGGAAAATGGTCACGGCAGCGTCTACCCGGGCAATTACACCGCCTACAGCCAGAAGAAGGCGCTGGTTCGCGAGACCCGTATGAAGGCTTACTTAAACCAGCAGCAGGAGATTCGTCATCAGGAAGAAGTCATTCGGAAACTCCGCTCCTTCAACCGTGAGAAATCCATCAAGCGCGCCGAGAGCCGGGAGAAAATGCTCTCCAAGATCGATGTGCTTGATAAACCGGCAGAGATCAACGATGAGATGAACCTGCGGCTGGAGCCGGACACCGTAAGCGGCGAAGATGTCCTGACCATCCGTAACCTTTCCAAATCCTTCGGCAGCAACCACCTTTTCTCCGGCGTGGACATTGACATCCGCCGCGGGGAACGCGTAGCCATTATCGGCGACAACGGAACCGGCAAGACGACGCTCCTTAAGATCATCAATCAGCTTCTCCCCGCAGACTCGGGCGAGATCACGCTGGGCGCGCGCGTAGGCATTGCCTACTACGATCAGGACTACCAGGTTCTCCATATGGAGAAGACGCTCTTCGACGAACTGCAGGACGCCTATCCGGAGATGAACAATACGAAGGTGCGCAGCATTCTGGCCGCCTTCCTGTTCACCGGAGACGACGTATTCAAGCGGATCGGGGACTTAAGCGGCGGCGAACGCGGCCGCGTGTCCCTGGCGAAGCTGATGCTGGCGCCGGCGAATTTCCTGATCCTTGACGAGCCGACCAATCATCTGGACATCACCTCGAAGGAAATTCTGGAAGACGCGCTGAACCATTACACCGGAACCGTGCTTTATGTCTCCCATGACCGGTATTTCATCAACCGGACCGCGACGCGGATCCTGGAACTTGCCGGCGGGCAGTTTATCAATTACATCGGGAATTACGATTATTATCTGGAGAAGCGCGAGCTGATGGCGCAGCTGTATCTGGGCGGCGTTGCTTCATCCCGCGCTGCCTCTAACGCCACGCCGTGGGCTGCTGCTTCATCCCCCGCGGCCGGTTCCGACTCCAGCACCCGCGAGGCCTGGCAGGCCAAGAAAGAAGAACAGTCCCGGCAGCGCAAGCGCCAGAACGACCTGAAGAAAACAGAAGACGCCATTGCCGCCTTGGAAGGACGCGACAGTCACCTGGACGAACTTCTGTCACAGCCGGAGGTTGCCACCGATGTGGCAAAGCTTCTGGAGATTAATAAAGAAAAAGAAGAAATCAAAGCACAGCTGGAGACGCTTTACGAGGCCTGGGAGGCGCTGGCGGAAGACGCCTAGAATGCTGCCTCTCTGCCTCGCATGTAGAGAAATCCGCAGCAATTGATTATGACGAATGACGAAGGATGATACCATGAACAAAATGACCCCGCGGCGGATCCTCGCGATCGCCGCCCTGATACTGATCGCGTGCCTCTATGCGGCCACCATCGTTTTCGCCCTGATCGACAGTCCGTTTGCCAGAAGCTGCCTGATGGCGGCCCTGTTCTGCACGATCGTGGTGCCGGCGGTGATCTACGGCTTTCTCGTGATCACCCGGCAATTTAACGGAAGCGGAAAAGATTCAAAAGATGCAAATGAAGAAAAGCAGGATAAGTAAAGGCTGTCACCATCCGGTGTGACAGCCTTTCATATAGCATCGGTCTTTCACTCAGCGACCTTTCTCCTACTTCTTCCGGTAAATGATCTCGTCCCGTCCCGGTCCGTTAGAGACCATCGTAATCGGCGTGCCGATCTCCTTCTCGATAAATTCGATATAGTTCCGGCAGTTCTCCGGCAAATCTTCATATTTCTTAATGCCGCGGATCTCACACTTCCAGCCCGGAAGCTTTACGTAAACCGGTTTCGCCTTCTCAAGCTTCACCGTAGTCGGGAAATCCTTCGTCACTTCGCCATCGATCTCATACCCCACGCAGACCGGCAGCTCATCCAGATAGCCCAGCACATCGAGCACCGTCAGAACCGCCTCCGTCGCGCCCTGGATCCGACAGCCGTAGCGTGTCGCCACTGCGTCAAACCACCCCATGCGCCGCGGCCGGCCGGTCGTCGCACCGAATTCTCCCGCATCGCCGCCGCGCCGTCTCAGTTCGTCGGCCGCATCTCCGAAAATCTCGCTGACAAACGCGCCTGCGCCCACGGCGCTCGAATAAGCCTTCACAACCGCGGTGATATTCCTGATTTCATAAGGCGGAATCCCCGCACCGATGGCGCCAAAGGCCGCAAGCGTCGAAGAAGACGTCACCATCGGATAAATACCGTGATCCGGGTCCTTCAGGGAGCCAAGCTGGCCTTCCAGGAGAATATTCTTCCCCTCCCTGATCGCCTCCGCCAGATACGCGCTCACGTCGCAGACATAAGGCGCAATCATATCGCGGTACTCATGAAGCGTATTCAGAAGCTCCGCCGGATCGATCGCGGGCTGATGATACAGATGCTCAAGCATCACGTTCTTCAGTTCGCAGACCCGCGCCACTTTCTCCGTCAAAGTCTCCTCATCGAACAGCTCGCTGACCTGGAAGCCGATCTTCGCGTATTTGTCCGAATAGAACGGCGCGATACCGGACTTGGTGGAGCCGAAGGACTTGCCGGCCAGCCGGGCCTCTTCGTAAGTATCGAAAAGCACATGGTAAGGCATCAGGATCTGCGCCCGGTCGGAGACCAGAATCCGGGGCTTCGGCACGCCGCGATCCACGAGCGAGCTGATCTCATTCATCAGATACGGAATATTAAGCGCCACGCCGTTGCCGATGATGCTGGTCGTGTGGCCGTAAAACACGCCGGACGGAAGCAGGTGCAGGGCGAACTTGCCGTATTCATTGATAATGGTATGGCCGGCATTGGAACCGCCCTGAAAACGGATCACGATATCGGACTCCTTCGCCAGCATATCCGTGATCTTGCCTTTTCCCTCATCGCCCCAGTTGGCGCCTACGATTGCTCTTACCATCTGTACTTCCTCCTTGCGCGTTGCCTGCATTTCTTAACCTTCGGTCACGGAGCGGACTCTCCCGCGCGGCCGCCTATCCAGTATATAGGAAAATGTTTTAAAATGCAAGGAGATTTTATATACGCAGCGGCGGTGGTTTCGGGTGAATGCATACCCCGGCTTAATGCTGCGGCAGCAGTTTCGGACGAGCGCACGCCACCCGGCCCGCAGGCGCGCCGCTACATTCCCGGAAGAAACGCCTGCAGGCGCATGTTCTCTCCATCCGTCGTCACTGTCAGCGTCCCGCTTTCCATCGTAAGAAAGGCCTGTGCGCCGCAGGCGGATATCCGCTCCAGTGTATCCGCGCCCGGATGCCCGTAGCGGTTATTCGCGCCGCAGGAAATCACCACACAGTCCGGAGCCACATATTCCAGAAATTCACCGCTGCTGGAATAAGAGGAACCGTGGTGTGCCGCTTTCAGGAGACGGACCGGTCCAGAAGGGGAGAGCGCTGTCCGGCCGGAGGCAGCGATATCCGCAGGCTGAGAGGCGGATACAGCCCTGAGCCAGCGCATTTCCCCCTCGGCGCTGATATCTCCGGTCAGCAGGAACCTGGCCTTTCCGTAAACAGCCTCTATCAGCAATGAATGGTCGTTCGTATCCTCCCGGTATGCCGGATCCCCAGCATAGAGACATGTCATCTGCAGGCTGCGTCCGTCTGTCCCACGTCCGCATATGCGGTCGCCGGCCTTCATCCGAACCACGGCGGTTCCCGCCGCCTCCGCCAGCCGTATGAGTTCTCCATATTTCCCGTCATCCTCTGCCAGCCGCGGCAAAACCATTGTGCCGATTGTAATCCCGCAGTCCGTCTCCAGCAGGTACCGCAGTCCCGAGATGTGATCCTCGTCCCCGTGGCTCACCACCGCATAATCGATACGTCTGACCCCGCGGCTCTTCAGATACGGTTCCAGCACCTGTTCGCCCAGCATCTTATCTGATGTACTGCCGCCGTCCACCAGAATCACCGTCTTCCGGCTCTCCAGACAAATGCCGTCGCCCTGCCCCACATCCAGAAATGTCGTTCGCAGCCCCGATACCGGCAATGCCTGCAGGAGAAGATAGCCCGCGCAGACGCATACAAGCAGAGCCGCCAGACAGAGACCGCTGCGCCGTGCCCGCCTTTTGCCCTTCGTCCCCCACTTCTCCGCATATTCCCCCTTCCCCTTCTTCTCCGTTTCCCGCTCCATCTCCTCCTTCTTCACTGCCTCCCGCTCCCCAACGCGCTTCATCTCCTTCTCACACGCCCGCGCCGCCCATAAAAGCACGGCGCACCACAGCGCCGCGTACAGCACGAGCTGCCATAACCGCGGCCGGCCCACGATCTGCACCGCCCCCGGCAGTTTCTCGAACCTCCGGCAGAGCCACGCGTACAGCTTAAGGATATAATGCCCAGTTCCGACGGCGAAGCGCCCCGCCGGCAGCCACAATGCCCCCAGCGCCAGCCCGGCCAGCCCCGACACCAGAACATAACCCATGAGCGGAATCACCAGAAGATTCAGAATCGTCCCGTAAACCGGGTATTCATAAAAATGGTATACCGTCACCGGCAGCGTCACGATCTGAATCACAATAGCCAGCAGCACTGTCTCCCCTTTCCAGCCGCCATCCACCCACGCCGCAAGAAGCGGATACACCGCCCCGATCGCCAGAATCGCACCGAACGAAAGCTGAAATCCCGCCTGGAACAGAAGCGACGGCGATTCCGCCAGAATCATGATCGCAGCCAGCGCCATTGCGGAGAGCAGGTCGTAAGTCCGCCCCAGCTTATCTGCCAGAATCTGCAGACACACCATGACCACGGACCGCACCACGCTCGCCGAGCCGCCGGTCAGAATCCCATAAGTAACCGTCACGGCTGCCGCCAGCACGCCGGCCGTCTCATATCCCAGCCCCAGCCGCCGTCTCAGAAGGCGGTAGAGCCCCATACCGATCAGCGAAATATGCAGGCCGCTGACTGCCAGCAGATGCGCAATCCCGTTTCTCTGGTACAATTCCCGCACATCCGACGCCAGCGCGGTCTTATCCCCCAGCACCACCGCCGTCAATACGCCCGCATCTTCGCTGTCCGTCCCGCACAGACGCACAAAACTTCTCCGGGCCCACTGCTTCAGACGGAAAATCCCGTCCAGATATGGGGAATATTCGTCGCCCGCCGCCAGCAGCATTTTCCCGAACATCCGACCCTCGATTCCGAGCGCATGGTAGTATTTGCCAAAATCGAACTGCCCCGGATTCGTGGCGCGGCCCATGCTCTCCGGCTTGCCCCATACCGAGACACGCATACTGACGCGCAGTCCGTCCGGCAGACCTGCCTCCGCCGTCAGCGCCGCTTCCCTCTCCGGCTCTTCATCGAGATACACCAGCAGCTCCCCTTCAAACGCCTGCGCCTCCCCCTGCGCATACAGCACCACGTCCGACAGCGTCAGCACCGCCGCATAGCTGCCGTCCTTCCCAGCGCCCACATCCGCAAGCGTTCCCTCCGCCCGCAGCATGACGCCCGAAAGCTCCGCAAGCTGCGCCGCGCACCGCTGTGCGAGCCGCATATCCGCCCAGAGCCTCCCCGCACCCGCGAGCGCGAAAAAGAAAAGCGACAGGAACCAAACCGCCAGGCTCCTGCCGCTTGCATTTACATATCCGTGTTCTCGTCGTTTTCTCCACAGACAGCAGATCCCGACAGCTGCAAGCGCCGGAACCGCCGCCTTCATTCCCACGGGCAGCAACAGCCATACCTCTCCAAGTACGAATCCCCCTGCTGCGTATACCAGTGGTCGTTTCAACGGTTATTCATTTTCCTTTCCGATATCCATGTCCTTCTCAAACTGGGTATCCAATGAGATCACATCCCGAAACATCACATCCGACGAGCCGTTCACTGTGAACTGCACGCGCGACACCGTGGACAGCTGGCAAAGGGAATTGACAATGGAATAAATCGGAATATATTCCTTCACCTCCGCCGGCCCCGTTAAGAACGACGCGTCGAAATTGATGTAGCATACATTTTCATTGACCGATACATTCAGAAGCTTCACATCCGGCGGCAGCGCCGCGTACCGTCCCTCTGTCTGCGGCCCCCTGATCAGTTCCTCGATCACCAGACGTTCCATCGACGAATTGATGGAATGGACCACTTCCCGCTCCTCCGGAACCAGGCGGCTGCCGCTCTCATCGGCAAAAAACAGGGTCAGCCGGCTCCGCTCGAACGTATTCACATCGCTGATACTCTCGATAAAATCCGTATCCGCCAGAAGGCCTACCGGGTTGCCGTCGCCGTTTAAGAGCGGCTGGTCGCCGGCATAGATGGAAATGTAATCGATGCCGTCTATCTGCGTCATGGTCTTCGTAAGCGCCGCCCGGCACAGAATCTCCCGCGTCGGCCCCATGACCGTACGGTTCCCGTACGCGGCGTCAAAATACAGGTTCAGCACCCGGTCTTCCTGCTGATAACCCAGATAAGCTACCGCTGTCGGCAGCGCCACCTGATTCTCCACATCATTCGGCGCGGTCAGAAACTGCTCCATCAGTTCCGCAATCACCTGATCACCGATCACCGTATCGGTGCCGTACTCCTGAGATGAGAGCGCCGTCATACTGCCGTTCAGATAATAGATCCGATAGGTGGCCGCCCATTCATGCTGTTCTTCCTCCTGTGTCCCGCAGGCGACAAGTACCACTACCAGAAGAAGCCAGGCGGCAAGCAGTAACCTTTGTTTCATAACCTGTCCTCCTCTAGTATATATAGGTTAACGGAATCCGTACCGTAAAGGTAGAACCCTCGCCTTCTTTGCTGATCAGGCGGATCGCCCCGTAATGCATGAGCACCACATTCTTCGTGATCGAAAGCCCCAGCCCGGTGCCGCCGGTCTCACGCGAGCGAGCCTTATCGACCCGGTAGAAGCGCTCGAACACATTGTCCTGCACATCCTCCGGAATGCCGATGCCGGAGTCCGCCACCTTAATGTAAAAATACTTATGATCCGCGTCCAGCGTCACCCGCACCCAACCGCCGTCCACATTGTACTTGATTGCATTTTCCACGAGATTGCTGATTGCAAGCGACAGCTTCGTCTCATCCGCGTCCGCCGTCACCTCGCGAATGCTCTCATAGATCAGCTCGACATGCCTCTTCTCAGCAATCGGCTGCAGCCGCTTTAACGTCTGCTGCACCAGAACATTGATATCCACCTGGGTCACATTCAGCTCGGCTACGGATTTGTCCATCTTCACGAGCGACAGCAGATCATCGACAATCTTGCTCTCTCTGTCGATCTCATCGGAAATATCCGACATGAACTCCCGATACAGCTCCACCGGGGCGTCCTCCATGCCCATCAGCGAATCCGCCAGCACACGGATGGATGTGATCGGCGTCTTCAGCTCATGCGAGACATTGGCCACAAATTCCTCTCTGGAACGGTCCATCGACTGCAGCTTCGCCTTGGTCCGCTGAATCGCCTCGGATATCCGCTTCGTCTCCCGGTAGGTATTCTCGGACACCGCCTCATCAAGGCTGCCGTCAGCCATCCGGTCCAGCGAAACCTGCAGCTTCTCAAACGGCCGCACGAAAAGCACCGTCAGCAGAATTCCCGCCAGCACCATCACAAGCGACGCCGTCACCACGAAGAAGCGCGAGGTCTCCTCGACGCTGTTCACATTGGAAAGAATGTTCTCGGTGGAGGCGATCGTCAGCAAAACGCCGATAATATTCCGGCTCTCCGTATTGTCATAGATCGGCGCGGTCACCGCGAAATACTGCTTTTCGTCCTCCCGCAGGATGCTGTTCTCCCCATTGAAGCAGCGCAGCACCGGCTCCGACACATTGATCCGCCCAACCGACAGTTTGAAGGTATCCTTGATAATGCGGAAATTCCGGTCCACCACCACGATTCTTCCGTTGAAAATATCCGCGATCGTGTCCAGTTCCTTATCGAGCAGCACATCCCGGCTCGGGGCCGTCATATACCCGGCCCGGCTCAGCCGGTCGCTGGTGATCAGACTCTGGTTCTGCACCTCGATGACCCGCCCGTCGATCTGCGTCCGCCTGAACGAGCGTCCCATGATCTGTCCCTGAAGCACCATCGGAAGGACACCCATCAGCAGGAACATCGCAAACAGCGGCAGCCGCATACTGACCGTCCGCTGCCGGAACTTATCCAATTTCAGTTTCTGAAACCGCAGTGCCAATGTTGTCCTCCCCCGATTATTCTCGCTGTCAGTGATGCAACCTGGCCAGGCCTTGTCCGCGCTCCCGTCCTCTTCTTACTTCGTCTCTTCCAGAATCTTCTCCGCCGTGATTGCCAGACTCCCCGGTCCGATGTGGCAGCTGACGCTTAACGAGAGGCAGTCAATATAGATCTCCCCGGTCTTCGGAAACTGCGCTCTCAGTTCCTCCCGCAGTTCCTCCGCCGCCGCACGGTTCTCCGTATGGACCAC
This sequence comes from uncultured Lachnospiraceae bacterium, assembly GCA_947599905.1. Lineage (GTDB taxonomy): Bacteria > Bacillota > Clostridia > Lachnospirales > Lachnospiraceae > UBA3402. The sequence goes on along the minus strand of CANQFR010000002.1, from coordinate 10,786 downwards.
GCACAGCCTGGTATTCTCGCCGGTGGTGTCCCCAAACCTTTCCGCCATATCGTGGGCGATGGCCGTGATCATCGTGGCCTTGCCCTGCTTGACCGTGCGCGCCTTGGAAAATGCATCCAGCTTCTCCCCCTGAATCGTCAGCACCGGCTTCAGCTTCAGAAGCGTGCCCAGCGCCGCGGCCGCCGGCGTGATCCGGCCGCCCTTTTTCAGGTACTTAAGCGTATCCAGCATGATGTAGATCGTGGAATCGAACTTGGTTCTCATCAGGATTTCCCTGATCTGCGCCGCATCCATGCCCTTCTTCGCCAGCGTCAGCGCGTCCAGCGCCGACTGGCGCTGCGTACAGGAAATACGCTGGTTATCCACCACCTGAACCCTGCCGTCATAGTCCTCCGCCAGCATCATCGCCGTCGCGCAGGAACTGCTTAACCCGCTCGACATGGGGATATGTACAATCTCGTCGTACTCCTTAAGGATGCTGTCCCAGAGACCGGTGACAGACTCCGGCGTCGGCTGCGAAGTGGAAATGTCGCTGTCATTTTTCAGTTTCTCATAGAACTGCTCCTGCGTCAGGTTGATGTCTTCAAAATATTCGGCGCCGTCGATCATAAACGGCATCGGAAGGACGAAAATCCCAAGTTCCTTCGCCTGCGCCTGCGTAATTCCGCTGTTGCTGTCTGTCACAATCGCTGTTTTCATAACGGTAACTCCTCATTTTCTATTTATAACAACCGGAAGATCCGGCAGTTTTCTGCAAATGTATGTTCACGATGCGGCCCCGCCGTCCAAGCCCAGCCTCACGCTTCCGCAGTCCCCGCATCCGCCTGCGTCATCCGGTACAGTTCGTAATACATCCCCTTCTTCTCCAGCAGCGACCGGTGGTTCCCTTCCTCGACGATCCGGTTCCCGGCCAGCACCAGAATCCGGTCCGCCCCCTGAATCGTGCTCAGCCGGTGGGCAATCGTCAGCGTCGTCCGCCCCTGCGCCAGCCGGTCCAGGGAAATGTTCACCAGATGCTCGCTCTCATTGTCCAGCGCCGAAGTGGCCTCGTCCAGCACCAGAATCGCCGGGTTCTTCAGGAACACCCGCGCGATGCTGATCCGCTGCTTCTGCCCGCCGGACAATTTCACGCCCCGCTCACCCACATAGGTATCGTATCCGTTCTTCAGCGCGGAAATGAATTCGTCGGCCCCGGCCATCTTCGCGGCCTCGATAACTTCCTCCCGCGGTGCGCTCGGCCGCCCGTAAGCGATATTTTCATAGACTGTTCCGGAGAACAGGTACACGTCCTGCTGCACGACGCCGATATTGGTCCGCAGGCTCTCAAGCGTCACCTGCCGGATGTCCTGACCATCCACGAGGATCCGGCCCGCGGTCGTATCGTAAAAACGCGGGATCAGATTGCACAGCGTCGTCTTGCCCCCGCCGGACGGCCCCACCAGGGCCACCTTCTCGCCCGGCCGGATCGTCAGGTTGATATCGTCCAGCACCGGATTGTGGTCGTCCGGATACTCGAAGCTCACATGGTCGAAGGTAATGCTCCCTTCCACCTTCCCAAGCGGCTGCGCCCCCGGCTCATCGAAAATATCGATCTCCGCGTCCATGATCTCCGCGAACCGCTCGATGCCGGTCATACCCCGCTGGAACTGCTCCGCGAACTCGATGATCCGCCGGATCGTGGTCAGAAGCGTGGACACATACATCGTATAGGCCACCAGATCGCCGGAATTGATCTGTCCGTTCACCAGGAAAATGCCGCCGGCCACGATCACCACCGTGTACATGACGCCGTCGAACAAGCGGACTGTGTCCTGAAACGACGCCATATAGCGGTACATTTCCCTCTTGATCTGCAGAAACTGCATATTGCCCTTCCGGAATTTCTCGATCTCGATGTCCTGGTTGGAAAACGCCCGCACCACCCGGTTGCCCAGAAGATTGTCCTCGATCTGGGCGTTCAGCTCGCCGATATGGTGGCGCTGCTTCTTAAACGCCGCCCGCATTTTCAAATTAAAATAGGTGCAGCACACCACCATGATTGGAACGATGATGAAAATGATCACCGTCAGCATCACGTGGATCCGGATCAGAATCACGAAAGCCACCACGGCCTTCACGAACGCGATAAAAAATTCCTCCGGACAGTGGTGGGCGAATTCGGTCACGTCGAAGAGGTCATTGGTAATGCGGGACATTAACTGCCCCACCTTCGTATTGTTGAAATAACTGTCCGACAGCTTCTGCAGATGCTCAAACGCGTCCTGCCGCATGTCGGTCTCGATCTTCGCTCCCATGATATGACCGGTGTAGGCCATATAGAAGTTGGCCACCGCATCCACGATCCGCAGCGCGAAATACAAAAGCCCGATGCCGCAGACCGTCCGCACCGTCAGGCTGGCCATATCCGCCACGCCCTGATTCGTGATGTAGCGCAGGATCATCGGCAGCACCAGCTCGCAGACCGTCGTCATCGACGCGCAGAACAAATCCGCCAGAAGCGTCAGGATATAAGGCCGGTAATACGGCGCAAAACGGCGCAGAAGTTCGCCGGTCTTCATTCTCTTCTGTTCCATCTCGGGATAACTCTCCATTCTAATCACAGCCGGCGGGAAGCCCCGCAGACACGATACTTTTTTATTCTAACTCATTTCCCGTGGAAATGGAAGTAAAAAATGCAACTCTCTATGGACGAAAATTTGAAATTGATGTATGATGAAAGATGCGGACACCGCCGCGGGAACTGTCAGAATGACCATCCCGGCGCAGGAAAGCGCCTGCGCTTCCTTCATACCTGAGGCTGTCAAGCCGCGAAGGCTCCTGCAGATAGACATTTACCGCATTTATCCGCAGCCAAAAGCCGATACGCAAGCCGTCCGCCCGGCGGCCATCCCGGCTCAAATCAACGAATACAAGGAGATACGCATATGCCATACTGTCCCAAATGCGATATGGAATTCGTAGAAGGAATCACCGTCTGCACAGATTGCGGCGGCCCATTATATGAATCGGAAGAAGCCGCAAAAGCGGCCATCGCCGAAGAACGCGCGAAAGAGCGCGCCAGAGAATTGGCCCGGGAGAAGGCCATATATGAAGAATATCTGAGAAGCATGACGGAAGGAGAAGAAGCCGAAGGAGACGACGGTCAGGAGCAGCATAATAACAAGCCAGACTCTAATACCTTCCATTTGGGCGCCGATACCGACACCGAAGCTTACGCGGATATGGAAGCAAACGGAGCCGGCAGCGCCAATGAATGCGGCAGCGCTGACCCTGCAGATGCCGCCCCCACAGAAGAAGAACTGCGGGCGCTTGAGGAAGAAGTCCGGCGTCAGGCTCAGGCGATCCTGCCGCCCGAACCCGTCCACGTCTATGTGGACAAGTCCCAGAAATACGACGATCTGAAGTCCTCCGCCACCGCGTTCCTTCTGGTGGGCGGCGTGCTCCTCATCATCTCCGCCCTGTGCTGGGCCGGCGTTATCACGATTCCCATGGCCCCAGTCTCCAGACTGATCTTTCAGGGCGCGCTGACCGTCATGGGCCTCTTCTCGCTGATCATCTTCGTGCGCACCAGCAGTTCCGCTAAGAAGCTGGCGCCGCAGATCGCCGAAGAGAAAGCCCAGACGCAGATCACGATCGACTGGTTCATCGAACAGTACACCGCAGAAGATATTGACAACGCCATCGGCAAGAAAGACAGCCTGTCCGAAGAGGAACTGAGCCTGAAGCGCTTCCAGGTCATCCAGGATCTGCTTGTCACCGGCCGCGATCTGCCGGACCAGGCGTATGTGGATGCGCTGAGCGAGGAGATCTATTCGAAATTATTTGAGAGTTAAGATTAATAGACTCCCTGACTGCCCTGATATATTCATCTTTTCCTGCATCCAGACACAAAAACTGCCGCACCTCAAAGCATTTTCCCTTATCGTGCTCTGAGAGCGGCAGTTTCATACTCATTACAACATCTTCGCACTGTCAGTTTACTTCACCAGCAGCGACTCCCCGGTCATCTCCTTCGGCTTCTCCATACCCATCAGCTCGATCAGCGTCGGCACGATATCCGCCAGCTTGCCGCCCTCGCGCAGCTTGTAAGACGGATCCGCGTTCACCAGAATAAACGGCACCGGGTTCGTCGTATGGGCCGTGAACGGCTCGCCGGTCTCATAGTCGATCAGTTGCTCCGCATTGCCATGATCTGCGCAGATGAACATCACACCGTCCACCTCTTTGATCGCGTCCACCGCGCGGCCCACGCAGGCGTCCACTGTCTCGATGGCCTTGATCGCCGCGGCCTCCACGCCGGTATGGCCCACCATATCCGGGTTCGCGAAGTTGATGATAATCACATCATACTTGCCGGACTTAATGCACTCCACCAGCTTGTCGCAGACGCCCGGCGCGCTCATCTCCGGCTTCAGATCGTAGGTCGGGACCTCCTTCGGGGACGGGATCAGGAAGCGATCCTCGCCCTCATTGGGCTCCTCCACGCCGCCGTTGAAGAAGAACGTCACATGGGCGTATTTCTCCGTCTCGGCGATTCTGGCCTGCTTAAGGCCGTTGGCCGCCAGCCACTCGCCGAAGGTATTGGTGACCATTTCCTTCTTGAACGCCACCAGCTTATTCTCAATCGTATCGTCATAGTCCGTAAAGCAGACATAGACCAGATTCTTCATCCTGGGCCCGCGCTCAAAGCCGGTAAACTCCTCATCGCAGAACGCCCTCGTGATCTCACGGGCGCGGTCCGGCCGGAAGTTATAGAAGATAATGGAATCGCCGTCCTTCACGGTCGCCACCGGATGTCCGTCCTCCATCACAATGACCGGCTCCACGAACTCGTCGAACACTTCCTTATCGTAAGAAGCCTGGATTCCAGCCGTGGCGCTGTCCGCAGGGTTCCCCTCGCCCATAACCAGCGCGTGATAGGCCCGCTCCACACGGTCCCAGCGCTTATCGCGGTCCATCGCATAGAAACGTCCCTGAACCGTGGCCACCTTGCCCACGCCCAGCTCCGCCATCTTCGCTTCCAGCGCTTCCACATACTCCTTGCCCGACGCCGGAGGCGTATCGCGGCCGTCCAGGAAGCAGTGGACATATACTTTCTTCAGTCCATGGCGCTTCGCCAGTTCCAGCAGTCCGTAAATATGCGTATTGTGGCTGTGGACGCCGCCGTCGGACACCAGGCCCCACATATGCAGCGCCGAATCGTTCTTCTTGCAGTTCTCCACCGCCGTCAGGAATTCCGGAATCTCGAAGAAATCGCCGTCCTGAATGGACTTGGTGATCCGGGTCAGCTCCTGATACACGATGCGCCCCGCGCCCATGTTCAGATGTCCCACCTCGGAGTTGCCCATCTGCCCATCCGGCAGACCCACGAAAAGGCCGCTGGCCTGCCCCTTCACGAAGGGACACTGGCTCATCAGCTGATCCATAACCGGCGTCTTCGCCTCGCAGACAGCGTTGGCCTCGCACTTATCATTCAGGCCGTAGCCGTCAAGAATCATTAATACTGTCGGTTTCTTGCTCATGATCATTCGCACTCCTTGCTCTTATTCTCATACGCAGGGCCCGCCGGCATATCCTCCTGCTACCGGAACACACCGCCCGGCCGCCTTTTGCCGCAGTCCGCCTGCATAAGATTTTCAACAATGCCTATTGTACACGAAACCGGTAAATTATGCAAGCGCCTATCCGCTTTGCGGTGCGCTTTTTTGCCCGCAGTGCGGGCGGGCGCCGGTCAGCAACGCCTTCTCTCATCAGCTCCTGCCAGGCGACAGTCCTTTTCGTCGTCGCCCACTGATCGACATCTTTCCTTATGCTGCGTCAGTCGCCCTCTCTCTAGAGATAGACGCCGGTTTGCTGTATGCTTCCCTGCAACAAATACCGGCCTACTCTCTCCGCTCTGGCTCTGGCGCCGACGCAGGCGCCTCTCACGGCCGCTTTCTCTGATCCTCTATCAGACGCGCAAGCTCCTCCAGCACCTTCTGCTTCTCCCACAGATACCCGTGGCTTCCGCTGAACAGCGCGTCATGCACCGTGCGGACGTCATAGTCCGCCGGCGTCCCCGCCAGTTCATTGTCAAATTCTTCCCCATCGACTGCCTGACAGATCTCCGCCGCACTCACCGGCTGCGTCACCGCATGCCATAAACGGATGTCGTGCCGCATCGCGAGACAGATATCGTCCCACAGACGCGTCAGCGGATAGAACTGAAAACAGCTCCTGCTGTCCGTGTTATGTATCGCCGTATAACCCAACTTCCGAAATGTCTGTCCAAGCGTCATCCGCTCCTCTCCGGTCAGCTTCCCGCACTGCCAGACCCTGTCATCCCGCAGCTGATAATACTGCCTGAGTTCCGGCGCCTTCTTCGCCAAACGGCGAAATGTCTCCGCTTCCACCAGCTCCGGAACCATCCGGATCATATCAGAAATGAAGTTCCTGCCGGGCGGGTCGCCGTAAATCGCCGGCAGACGGACGATCAGCGCGTCCGGCCGAAACTGGCGCACCCATTTTTCCATCAGATAACGGACATGCCCGTAGGCCCGCATATCGTCCGTGTCAATCTCCGTATTCTCATCCACGCCCTTCGGCTCGCGAAATACATCGACAGTGGAAATAAGCACCAGCTTCTCCGATTCGATCTGCCAGATCTCCTGCTCCGCCTCAACGATCCGCCCGATATCCGCGGACGGATCCGTCTCCGCCTCCGTCTTCTCATTTTCCCATAAGCCTGCGTAAATCAGAAGTTCCGGCTTCAGCCCGTACGCCTCCCCGACATGCGCGGAGTCATAACTCCGGTCGATGCCGCCGGAAGCGATCAAATTCTGCCCGACTGCCCCCGCGGCTCCCACTAAGGCAACCATGCGTATTCTCCCTTCTTCCGTACCCGCGCCGGCCGCATTCTTTCCTTCTCCCGCTCAAACCGACCGGTTGGCGAATCAGAAAGAATCGAACATCTCCGGCCGCAGGCGAGCTACGCAGACACGCCCACCTTCGGGCAAATATCCGCCAGCACGCATTTATCACAATACGGCTTCGTACGGGCCGTGCAGACGTCGCGCCCATGCATCACCAGCCGGTGGCAGAAATCGCTCCCCTCCTCCGGCGGAATGATCTGCCAGAGGGCCATTTCCACCTTTTTCGGCTCCGTCACGCCATCCACCAGTCCCATCCGGTTCGTCAGCCGGATACAGTGCGTATCCGTGACAATGGCCGGCTTGCCGAAGACATCGCCCATGATCAGGTTCGCGCTCTTGCGGCCCACGCCCGGCAGCGCAAGGAGCGCATCGAAATCCTCCGGCACCCTGCCGCCGTACTGATCCCGCAGCACCCGCATACAGGCACTGAAATCACGAGCCTTACTGTGTCCCAGACCGCAGGGCTTAACGATCTCCTCGATCTCCGCCGGATCAGCCGCCGCCAGCGCCTCCACGTCCGGGAACTTCGCGTACAGATCCTGCACCACCACATTCACCCGCGCGTCCGTACACTGCGCCGCCAGCCGGACGCTGACCAGAAGCTTCCACGCCTGGTCGTAATCCAGCGTGCATTCCGCCATCGGATACGCCTCTTTCAGCCGCTCAATGACCGCCAGCGCCCGCTCTTTCTTCGTCATGCCCTTATCCTCCGTATCTTCACCGCAGCCGCCCCGCCGCACTATCTCTGCATGCATTCCGGCAGAAACTCCGCCAGACTGTAATATATTTTCCCATCCAGTCCCACGGCGCGCTCCGCGCAGACCATGGAATTCAAAATCGCCTCGTTCGCGGCCTCCGCCGCAGCCTGAAACACCTTATTGATCAGATCCTCGTGAATCACAGTCTGTGTCAGCAGAAGACCGCTGTCATAAGCTGTCGCCGGACCGCCCATACACCCGCTGCCGCCTGCTGCTGCCGGACTGCCGGCATCTCCGTTTCCGCCGGCTACACTGCCAAGCCCTGCGTCCTTCGGAACCCGGTTGGCCGTCGTAAACCCGATCATCACCTCGCCGCTGCCGTGCCCCGAATACGCGCCGGTCCGCGCAATCCCGACCCCGGTCCGCCGGATGATCCGGTACAGCTGCCGGCTCGACACCGGAAGATCCGTGGCCAGAACCGTCATAATCGATCCCTGATCCTGCCGCGAGACAGCCATATCATTTTTCGTTTTGCGAAGCTTTAGAATCCTCTCTCCCACCGGAACCCCGCCGATCGTCAGATCAACGGTAGACCCGAAATTGCTCTGCACCAGCACGCCGACCGTGTATTCCTTTCCGCCGATCTTCAGGATGCGCGACGCCGAACCGATGCCGCCCTTCAGGCCATAACAGACCGTCCCCGCGCCTGCGCCCACATCGCCTTCCTCGAACTCCTCATCCGCCCCCGCGATGGCCGCCAGTACGTCCGCCTGCGTGACCGCACGCACCGTGATATCGCTGAGACAGCTGTCATTGCATTCGCCTACGACCGGATTGACACTGGTCACCTTCACGCCCTCCGCCCGGCAGCGGTCAACCGTATACTGCACAAGTCCGTCCCAGACCAGCCCCACATTCAGCGTGTTCGTCAGCGCAACCGGCGTCTCCAGCGTCCCCAGTTCCCCGATCTGCACCAGCCCCGCGCTCTTACCAAAACCGTTATGTACATAGCCCGCGGCCGTATATTTGTTCGTAAATGCATTATCCGCCCCCGGCACAATCACCGTGACGCCGGTGCGGTGGGTCTCGTCCTTCACTGTGACCTGCCCCACCTTCACACCCGGCACGTCCGTAATCGCATTACGCCTGCCGGGCCGCATCCGCCCGATAACAATTCCGTAATCCCGGATTCTCTTTTTCTGCATGGCTTTTTCCTCCCGCCCTCTCCTCCCCAAAACGTATGAGCCATTCAATGATTCCCCGATGTTGCTTTGACATCCCCCTATGCTTTCCAGAAGATCTTCCCGATTTTGCAGGTTTCTTCAAGAGATCTCGGTTCTGTTCCATATCCCTCACCGGGCAAGCAGCACACTGCATTTCTTCTTATAACAGGCAATTGCATATTTCAGGATCTTCCCAAGGCCGTTCTCCCGCAGCCGCTCATCGTACCGCCGCTTTTCGATCTGCTCAAGCGCCAGCCTCACGCCCTGATCCAGGTCTCCGTCCCGGGCATATTTCACTTCGACGACGATCCCCAAACTTCCGTCCTCCGTCTCCACCAGGATATCGCCGTAGCCGTCACCCGTCTCACTTAGTTAAGGATATAAATGTGTATATTTCCATTCGTCAGTCAATTTTTCCGACGAAACGGTAGTAAATCTCAATCTCCTGCTCCCGCATACCATCCGCACTTTTCGTTGCTTCATGAATCACGATTTTTTCAATCAGAGTGTTCAAAAGCTCGGCGGTCAGCTCTGTGGGGTGAGAATATTGTTTTATCAGCGCGACCCATTTCTCGGCGTCGGATGATGTTTGCTGCTCGGTGGCAAGCTCTGCTTTGATTCGGTCAATCTTGTCGATCAGCTCGCTTTGCTCGGCTTGATACTTCTGGGACAGCATATTGAAGTTGTAGCCCGTGATGCGCTCCGCAGACCAGTCCTCATACATCTTGGCAAACAGCTTGTCCACTTCTGCCTTGCGCTTCTCGGCCTTGGTAAGCTCCGCAGCCCGTTTCTTCGCTTGCGCAGCGCGTCCCTTGTCACCGGTTTTCAAAAGCCTCTCCAAAAGCTGTTCCTCGCCCAGCTCCGCCTGTCCCGCCCAATACTGGATTCTCGTCAGCACATAGGCGTAAAGGGTATCATAGCGGACATAATGGGCGGTGCAGCGTCCGCCGTTTTTGCCAAGCTGCCGGTAATTCGTACAGTTGAAATAGCTGAACGGACGACTGTTTCCTCGGTTTGTCCCGAAGCTCATTGACCATCCGCAGTCTGCACAGCGCACAAGCCCGGCAAAAATCTGTGTGGTCGCGTCCTTCATCTGCCTGCGCCGTCCGGCGATCTGCTCCTGCACCTGATTGAATACGTCCTTTGAGATGATCGCCTCATGGGTGTTTTCTACCCGGAACCATTCCTCCTGCGGCTTGCGTATCCGCCTCTTGTTCTTGTAGGAGATATTGGTTTCCCTGTTGTGAATGCTGTTCCCGATGTAGGTTTCGTCCTTTAGGATGGACTTCACCTGAGCTATCGTCCATGCGTAGGATTTTTCCTCCGGCGCTCCGGCATAGATGTTGGCAAATGTGCCATACCGTATGAAGTTGAGGTATCCGGCAGTGGGGACTTTCTCAGCAGTCAGGATTTTGGTAATCTTGGCGGCTCCCGCTCCGTGTACGGCAAGGTCAAAGATTTTCTCTATGATCCACTTTGTTTCATTGTCCACGGCAATCGCATTCTTGATTTCCGGGTGGCGGATATAGCCAAGCGGGGCGTAGGCAAAGGTGCGTTGACCCTCGGCAAATTTGGCATGAAGGGCGGCCTTTACCTTGCGGCTTGTGTCCTTGGCGAACCATTCGTTGAACAGATTTTTGAAAGGAACGAAATCGGAAAGCCCTTTCTCCGTGTCCTCATTCTCCGTCACGGCGATGTAGCGGATCTGCTTCTCCGGGAACACAAATTCAAGATAGTAATCCATCATAACGTGTTCCCTGCCAAAACGTGAAAGGTCTTTCGTAGCAATACAATTCACCTTTCCCGCCTCAACATCGTCCATCATCCGCTGGAAATTCGGACGCTCGAAATTCGTACCGCTCCATCCATCGTCAACATACTCGCCGACTACATTCAGCCCGTTGTCCTGTGCGTATTTCCGTAAAATGGTGCGCTGTGTTTCAATCGAAACGCT
>CANQFR010000001.1 GCA_947599905.1 uncultured Lachnospiraceae bacterium | reverse complement strand
ATTCAAGTCTAAGAAGAATAATCACAGGTCTTTCAGTACGAATAATCAAAAAGGTACTGTTGAATTTGTTGATAATAGATGGCTTAAAATTCCTAAGAGTAAGAAAATAGGCCTTATACGATGCCATCAATCACAGGAAATCAAAGGGGTAGTTAAGACTGCAACTATATCACAAGTTCCTAGTGGAAAATATTATGTATCTTGTAATGTTGAAATTTGGTATCAATCTTTACCTAAAACGGATAGAGTTATTGGTCTTGATTTAGGTATTAAGGATTTAGTTATTACTTCTGATGGAGATAAATTTGAAAACCCAAAAACATTACAGAAGCATCAAGAGAAATTAGCAAAGCTACAAAGACAGTTAGCTCATAAGCAAAAGGGTTCTAAAAATTATGAGAAAACTTGTATAAAATTAGCTAGAGAGCATGAGAAGATAGCTAATATCAGAAAGGATACATTACACAAGATTACTTACAAACTAATCAGCGAAAACCAAGTGATTATAAGTGAGGATTTAAGTGTAAAGAATATGATGCAAAATCATAATCTAGCAGGAGCTATTGCAGATGTATCATGGTATGAACTTATGAGACAATTAACTTATAAAGCTGATTGGAATTTGAGAACATATCATAAAATTAATACATATTACCCAAGTTCTCAGTTATGTAGTTGTTGTGGTTATAAGAATGAAGTTGTAAAAAACTTAGCTGTAAGATATTGGACTTGTCCTAATTGTGGTACTTACCACGATAGGGATGAGAATGCAGCAATAAACATACGAAATAGGGGTAGTTTAGACTTAGGGCTTTCTGTTGTTTAGAAAATAGAAATAATGTAGGGTTGGGCGAACCCGAACATATACTCCTGTGAAGATAGTAGGTTACGAGGTCTGTGAAGCAGGAATCCCCGAAGCTTCAGCTTCGGGGAGCGCCAATGGGGTATCGTGAGGACTTTTTCAAGTCAAATCAAGGTCACAAGTTGCCTTTCAAGAGGGGTACTTGGTATAAGTGCGTTGCCTGTGGTGGGTGGTTCAGGAAGCAGGATATTACCGTTGACCACCGCATTCCTTTGAGGCAGGGAGGAACGAACGACCTGTGGAATCTTCAGCCGATGTGCAAACATTGCAATTCGAGCAAGGGGGCGAGGCAGTCTGGTTTCGACGTGGCTTCGACCATGGTTCGTGCCACAATCCACGGGGATATTGGTAAGGCCGTGGGCGGCGTGGCGAAGCGCAAGGTGAAGGACGCCTTTGGCATTAAGTATAAGAGGAGGGGCTGAAAACATGACGAGTCTGGATGTTGACGGCACGGTTCAGAAGTTTTTGTCAAGCGGGTACGGCTTTGCGGTAGGGATGCTTGCGAGGCTGGTTTCCGATTGCGAGTATTTCTTGGGGTACGGGATGTGCAATGAAAACGTGCTTTGGGCGAAGGACGTTGTACTGCATACACAGTTGATGGTAAAGCTGTATGATTCGCTTTCAGTCAAGCCCGATTTTATCACAAGGTCTGAGCTGGTCGCATATGGAGAGAAAATGAAGTCCGCTTTAAGGAGGAAGAACAATGCGTGTTGATGATTTTTGTGATTATGATAATAGTTTCCCGGATGAGTTTTACGCCTGTCTGCCGAGGGAGTGCCCGGATTGCGGTGCGCCCATGGAGATGAGCGAGGCTCTCACGCAGCTCCATTGCAGCAATCCGAAGTGTCCGAGCAAGGTAGTACAGCGCATGGTCGCCATGGCGGCGGATTTGGGCGTGAAGGACTTGGGCGAGGCCAGGGCTACGAAGCTTGTGTCTGAGTTCGGCCTTGACAACCCGCTCCTGCTGTTCTCATACGAGCCGGATAAGGACGGCGTGCCGGAGGGCATGAGCTTTGACGTGGCGAACGGAATCGTGAGCCAGTTGAATGCGAAGAGGCGGATGACCCTTGCGGAGTATGTGAAGCTGGCGCATTTGCCATTTATCCAGACGAGTTCGCAGGCTCTGTTTGGCGGGTATGATACGCTTGACGAGGCGTATGCGGCACTCGAGGAGGGAGGCTTGGGGTACGTCTGCCGGAAGCTTGATATTTCGGCTGATTCGGACGTTTCAGTCCGGGCGGCGAGGGTGTATGAGACTTTGAAGATGTTCAAGTCGGATTTGTACCAGTGCATTGATTTCGTTGAGATAATAAAGATGCACTCAGCTGAAATGGTTCATTTGACAGCCGTGTGTTCGGACGAGGTGGGATTCCCATTTAAGACGAAGGCTGATTTCTATGCAACGGTCAACAACCTGTACCAGAACCTGCATGTTGAGTTCCTTGGTGCGCTTACAAGGAACTGTGACTATCTTGTGTGGGCTGGTGCGGATGGAAGTCCTGCAAGGCTTACGAACAAGGTGAAGAAAGCCCGTGCATATAATGAGAAATACGAGGAGCATAAGGCTTCTGGCACTCTTAAAGAGGGTGAGCATGAGATAAAGATTGTTTCTGCGAAGCAGTTTCTGTACATTCTGGAGCAGTTGGTAAAATAGGTTAAAGGGGTACGGATGTTATGCAGGTTTCAAGAAAGGATATAAGAAGGCTGGGGTATTTGAAGATATATAACACCTACTTCAGGAATGTGAATCCAGAAATTCCTGATATAGAAAATGGCTTGCCGCCATATTCAGTACCCACTGTATGCAAGGCGGATGGAAGGTGCGGGGCTTTGGCACCTCTGGTATATAAGTCTGAGCCGTTGTTTGACTCGGTTGACGTGTCTGATACGTGCAAGCGGAGGTTCCGCAATGCATTTGAAGATTTTTACATGTCAGTTAGGAAGATGTTTGACGGCTTCGGGATTCGTGAGATGGTCTGGTACATGCTGTATGGTGGCAGGAAGGAGCCTTTGTACTTGGTTCTTGAGGGCATGCTTTTCTGGTACGTTTTCACGCAGAGCTGGTTTCAGCTTGAGGAGAACGGGTATGACGGACAGAATCTGCTCGAAAAGCTTGTGCTTGAATCGCCGGAGGAGTTTATGGACGACTTAAGGAAGGGCATGGTGGTGTAGCATGTTGGCGCATGTCTTGCTTTTAATCATGCTTGTCATATCAGTTATTATGAATGGTGTAAGTGTCCTCGGTTTCCTCGGTAAAATAGAGTTCAATGGCTTTTTTCATGAGGGCGTGCTTGGGCTTGTCGGCGGTTTCTGTATGCGGTGGAGCTTGGTGTTTCTGATTTCAGGGGTACTGTGCATCATACTGGAACTTACGGAAATTTTAAGTAAGAATAAGTCAGTGAAGCTTATAAACGTGCTGTTTTATGCGCTTATGCTTGTAAGCAGCATATTAAGTTTAATGTAAGGCGGGTAAAATTATGGAATTTGCAAAGTTTGCTATCAGGTATTATGTGAAGGTGACTGGGAATGACTGGCATCGGTTCTTCGAGCTTGCAAAAGTCGCGAAGGCAGGGGTACTTGCGGAGCAGGATGACGAAATGTGGCTTGTGCATTCGCTTGTTGATGTGATCGAAGACCACGGTGTTTCACTTGACCAGCTCATGTCCAATAAGGATGCCATTAAGAAGGAGTTCGATGAAGATGGGCGCAAGAATGCCGGTGAGTTCTTCACTCCGCTAGTATGGGTTCATGAGGCATACAAGTACATTGATAAGTATGTTCCAGATTGGCGTGAGAAGTACAAGATATGGGATAACAGTTGTGGCTCCGGCAATCTGCTGAAAGAATCTAAGGCGGATATGAGCCACGTTTATATGTCAACTTTGCAGGATGATGATGTTGCCATGGTAAGTGCGATGCCTGAGTTCCAGGGTGCGACGGTTTTCCAGTGCGATTTCCTTGAGGGTATCGATTACGACGTGACGAACACCGAGTTCCTTGACAAGCTGCCTGAAGGCTTGCAGAACGCCATAAGGAATGACGAGCCTTTGCTGTTTATTGTGAACCCGCCTTACAAGTCGGGTATGGCTGGCGCTACGGATGTCGGGCGGTACATGAAGTCTATAAGCACTAAAGAGTGCGACTTGTCAAAGTCAGCTTATGATTTGTTCTATCAGTTCTGCTGGCGTGTATTTAATTTTGTGAAAATGTTCAATTTGAGCAATACGTATTATGCGATGTTCGGGCCGCTTCAGTTCTTTACAGGTTCCAGTACGAACGTCCTGCTTAAGGAGTTCGAGCATTGTTTCCAGTTCCTTGACGGCATGTGCATTTCGGCGCAGGAGTTCAGCGACACATCTGACTCAATACTTTGGGGTATCGGTTTCACCCTTTGGAAGAGCCGTGGCGGGTATCTGGACGTGCCTTATGAGGCAGTCCATAATGATATCCTGCTTGAGAAGAAAATGCTCAAGGCGGACGGAACTGGCACGGAATGTGGCGGCAGAATCCTTTACGAGCTTCCGAGGGAGAAGATGAGCCTGTGGGTAGAGCCGAAGGACGTAGTATTCTACAACGAGGCACCGCTTATGACGAGTCATTTGACATTTAAGGGCGGTGCGGCAAACGAGAAGGTTGCTTACAAGTCAGGAAGGCTTGCGGAAAATGCGCTTGGGACTTTGATGACTGGCAATACGTTAACACGTTCCTCAGACCAGTCTGCCGTGCTTTCAATGCCGACCACGATCCAGTATGTGGACATCACGGAGGAGAATTTCTGGCGTTGCGTGTCCAGTTACACGTTCCGAAGGGTGATAGATGCCGACTGGGCGATAGCGAAGAAGGACATTTCAAGGCCGAATGAATCTGTGGAAGGATATGAGGCTTGGGTAAGGAACGGGATTGTTGCATTCCTTTTCGAGTACAAGTCCATGATGTCCTCGCTCCGTGGGGTACGCTTTGCCGGGGGTGAGGTGGATATAAGGAACAAGCTGTTCTATTTGTCTGCGCAGGACGTGCGGAATGCCTGCCATGACCCGAGGATTTTGGCGGACATCGATTCGCATCCGCAGTGCAATGATTTCATGCTCCGAATGATAGAAGAAAGCAAGCCGTACTGGTCGCAGCAGTCTAAGGATTTGTTCGATTATGTCTGTGCTTTCACGCTTGAGTCATATGATTACAGGGCGAAGACGGAGTATGCTTGCAGCTTGGACGCTTGGGACGCAGGGTTCCAGCAGCTCCGTGGCAGCGGGCTTTGGATGCAGGCCATTGATGATCAGTTCGTGAAGCTTCTTACTGCGTACCGTGATTTCATGCGCAAGGACATTTTCAAGTTCGGGTTCGTCACTGAGGTGGTTGATGACGAGTAAAAGACGGAATGGCAAAAGTCAGTTTTTGTACAGTCGGAGCACTTAGCTATGATTTACTATAAATTAGAGGTAGATGCGACGATCTAAGAAAATATGATGAGTGTCGCTTGAACATATCGATTTACTTGTCATAAATACATAAAATGGCAGTTTTTGAGGAGTTTTAATTTTTAAAATTTCAATCTATTTTCCGGTTTCTCAAGTTCTCATCAAAATTGAAAGTGCGGTTTCGTTTTTAACGTGGCGGATTTTCAGGACTGTAAATAAAGTGCAAGGCGGTGGTGATATTGAGCCATGATTTTAGGTTCGTTACAGGGCTTAACAAACTTAGGTTAAACAGTAAATGCCTGTATTGTGGGGTAAAGCTGGACGACGAAAATAGGAGCGTGGAGCATATCATTCCGCTTGCGGTGTTCAAGTGGTCTGGCAGGGATTCGGAAGACCCATATTTCGACCTGATAAATAAGGCCGGGTATAATGTCTTTTGGAGCTGTAAGAGGTGTAATTCCCTGAAGGGTAACAGCGTTCCAACCAAGCACGAGATAAACCATTTGAGGCTTGACGATGTATCCATGAAGCATATCAGGTACGTGTATTCCAGGTATAAGGTGGATATTGACAGCTACTTGGCTCTAAAATCCAGAGTGCTTCACGGGCAGGATGACAAATGTGCCTGTTGTGGAAGGAAGCTTATAGCAGGGGTAGATGATTATTCCTTGCGCAGGATTGACGATAAAAGCGTCCGTAAGGTGTGGAATGCGTGCGTGGTGTGCGAAAATTGCAATGATAGTTTTAAATATATGAGAAGGAGGGTTCTAGATGTCACTGTTGTCTCCAGTAATGGGTAATAGGCTTATAATTAAGTCTCAGGATTCTGATGATAAGTCAAATCAGTTGCTATATATGACAGTTGAAGGTGACGCTTCAAATGCGCAGGCTGCCCTAAATACTATAAATTCGGCTGTAGGGAAGCTGAGTAGGTACAATCGTTGGAGGAATACTCCTTATGCTGATAAGGTAATCGATCATAAGGTGGATTGTTATACACGATTCTTAAGGCTTGAAAATGAAGCCGGAAGGCAGTATCTTGATAAAACAAAGACATACTATACTTTGTTCGTAGGTGATACGAAGCGTGTAAGGAATGCACTGAAGAATAGACATATTTTCAGCGAGTATGAAGTCTTTGGCAGCATGGCTTGGATTCAGTCGCAGAATGTGCTGTCGAAAACATCAATCGGGGTATCGATGAAGTATGATAGTCCTGATAGCGTGTTCTTATGTGTTGATCAGGACGTTGTGACGGTTGTAAGTCCGCATAAGTGGCTTATCGATAGCCTTGAGAGAGGTATAAAGCGGCATAATGTTGCAATTTGTTCAGGTGACAGGCGTGTTTCTGGAATGGTTGGCATTACGTTCGTGAATTTGGCGTATGCTTATGGCGGGTATTAAATATGGTGATGTAAGATGAGATTAGAGGATTTGGACGCCAGGACTTTTTCGCCGAGGGTTGTGTTGTTACAGACTGAAAGCACGAAGCTTTGGATGTTCGTGCAGGATAAGCTAAGAAGGTATCTTTCCACCAGGCAAGAGTCCATGGTAGACATTAAGAAGGCTCCTGATTTGAAGTCGGTTCGCCAGGTTATGACGGTTTCTCCGCCATTTTCAAGGGGCTGGCTTGTGCAGCTGGAGGCTGTGGACAGGGAAAGGCAGGATCTTGTGAACGCAGATTTGTTTAAGCTCATAAAGGATTCTGCTTCGTGCTTGTTTTTCATAAGGTGCGAGAAGTATGCAGTGTACAAGAAGATAAAGGACGGTCTTGAGGGTCTTGACGATGTGTACGATATGTATGCACCGTTCCTTAGAAGGCCGGACGTGCTGTATTTGTATGATGCTTTCGTGCCTGAGTCTAAGAGGCTGAAAGGGCAGCTGTTCGATTACGTTGTCCAGGGGTATTCAGCGGATATAGATTCGCTGTTCGATATATTTATGAACCTAGCTTCAGGGGTAAAATACCAGACAAGGGCTGATATAGTCGACAGGCACGGTATTGGCGGTCTTTCCGTGGATAGTTTCCTGTTTTCCTTGTGCAATCCTGTTGGTAACGGCATTAAGAAGGTTGTTTCCAATAGATGCAGGGCTGTTGTGGAGCTTGGTGGCTCGATAGGGTTCCAGACGTTGTATAATTATATGTGTACGAGCCTTAAGAGCATAATAGAGTTGAAAGTTCTTCTGATATCTGGTAAGGTTTACAAGAGTGTTTCAAACTTGCCTGAGTGTTACAACGAAAGTAGGCTTGCAAGGTATCAGAGGCACATATGGCGGCTGAACGAGATTCCATTGTCAGAGTTCCTCAGAATAAGGCAGGTTCTTGGCGACAGGCCTTGGGGAAACGGCACGGATGCGATGAATTTCGTGTACGGGTATTATAATTTGAAAGCGAGGTATTAAGAATCATGGCGGTTTTGGCAAAATGCGGATTTGAGGAAGCCCAGGGGTATGACGGCATGGCTCTCTCTGCGAAAGTTGATGGGAAAAAGCATGACGTGCGGCTTTGTATTGTATGTGACGATTTGTCGCTTGAGAAGGCGCTTGCGTATGCAAGGCGCAACGTGAACGTTCTTCTGCTGGAGTACCATGGCACCGGGGAGTTTCCTTTGTATAAGCAGCTTACAAGGGATAGGATGTCAGGCGTGCGTATGAATGTGGTTGTGGAGCAGGGCATGGACATGGACGAGGAGGATGTGAGAAGCCTTGTGGCTGAGACACCGCAAGGGGTACGCCTTGTGATTTCCCTTCCTGATGAGTACATGGACATGCGCTCCATAACAAGGTTGAGTTCTGGGTATCCGTCAGTCAGGTTTTACGGGAACGGTCTTTTCCCGTTGCGTGGAAGCCGTGTCGGGCGTTTTGATGAGAATGACTTGAGTGGGTGCGGCGTGAAGTTCACGGAGTCATACGAGGGCTGTGAGCCAATAAAGTCCATGAGCCTTGCGGAGTTGGAGATCACTACAACAGAGTCACATAAGAAGCAGGAAAAGTCGACATCTGCGTCCGCACAGAAGCAGAAGGTTAAGAAGTTTTCGGACTTCATATTTGCAGGCGGCACTTTCGATTTGTAAGAAGGGTGGTGTAGTTGGTGATTATATGCAGGGCGAAGGAAATAGTGGTGGACTCCAACGATAGGCGTGTCGGGGTAGTCATGCAGGATTACGGGCGTGATAAGTTCATGAACGTCGAGAGGCTGCATGATTTGATGGATAATGGCGGGTTTTTCACCAATCTTTTTGTAAGTAAGGATTGCAGGATTATACGCTCGAGGTCGGGCGAGCTTCCAAAGAGGCATGTATCGACCATAGTGGCACTAAGGGATGGAACAATTTTAAGGAGGAAGTAAGTTATGTATGAGCAGTTTAATGGTTTTGTAATGGAGGCTACAGGAGGCAAGGTAGGAGCCAATCAGGTAATCGCCTGTGTGATTGCAGTGGTTGTTGCGATCGTGCTGGCAAAGTTGATCAAGGGGGTATTCAAGGCTGTTGCACTTGTTGCCGTGGCGGTGATCCTTTGCATCTATTTCGGGATTGCGACTCCCGAGCAGATTCAGGAGTATGCTGGGGTGACAATGGACAAGGTTGCCCAGATGGCAGAAAGCGTGAAAGGCACCATTGACGGAAGCGTGAAGTTCGAGGACGGCAAGGTAATGCTCAAGACGAGCGGTGGGTGGACTTGCTTGGACGACATAGTTTCGTTCACGAAGGATTCAGCTACGAACGCCATTAAGATTGTCACGAAGAACGGCGAGGTTGTTCCCGATGGGGAGGAGTGCATGGAGTTCCTCACCGACCTTTTTAACGCCACCCATTGACCTGAAAATTTTCTTACAGAATTTTTAAAAAATTGTGTAAAAAAGCTTGCATAAACTGCGGTTTCATGGTATAATAAAAACCATTAGTAAATCAATGGAAAGTGTCTTTTCTTTCGCATGAAGAGTGGATTGAAGTGCGTGAAGAGTGGATTGAAATGTGGTATAATAGAAAATGAAATTTGAAACTGCGGGAGGCACGAAATTATGGGTATCTTGAAAAGTCTTTCCTTTGGGCAGTGCAATGGTTTGAATGAGTTGCCTGACGAGACAGTTGAAATTTTTGCAAGGGCTTGTGAAAGTGACCGTGTGACGGATTATGCTTATGATATAGCTATGAAAGGCGTTCGTGGTGATATTTACAAGCCTGAGTCATTCAATATTCGTGCGTATGAGCGGGCTGTCCGTGAGAAGGAAGTCCTGCGGAATTATAATCGTGGTAAGAAGTTCTGCTCCATAACGAATACGGAGATCGATGATGAGAAGCGTCAGAAGGGTGAGATAACCGAGGAGGAGGCTTCTGCGGCGATGGTCAACCAGGTGGCGGACGCCTTTGAGGAGGTCTTGAATGACGAAGAGGTAAGGTTCGCAGTCCAGTGCGTGAAGTCGCTTAACGAGGACTTCATGGTGACGGAAGGCTTAGACCTGCTGGCATGCATACGCTCAGCCCTAGGGGGTATCAAGCCAGCGGTCGATAGACTGCGTAAGGTATGCGCTGATTATGCAGTTGTCGGCGAGTATATAAAGGTAATCCTTGAGGATGGGAGGCCATTCGAGGAATTGTTTGCGGGTACTTGAGAATTTTTAAACGGTGGTGATATGTGTCATGCGGCAGAAATCGACTCTAAGTAGTTTTGCTTTCAGCAGGAAGGAAGTAAGTCCTGAGTTCATAATTCAAGTACTGCGTGAGGTAGAGGAAAATGTTGCATATTTTCGTAGGTTCAATCCATTTGATTATGAGTTGGCAATGCATGAGGCTTCACTTCATGCGTTAGATAATTTTGACCCTGAAAAGGGTAGCCTGCATGATTACATACTTAAGTTAGCAAGGACTATACTTAAGAGATACAATAAGAAGGTTGTACTAGATGATTTTTCAGATGATTCAATTTATCTGAATAATGTTCCAAAGAAAGAGGGAGTCAAGATAGGAATGCCGGATGACCCTGTCTTTCTTGATAAGTTGCTTGATAAGACAAGTAAGACAGAGGACTCTGGCGATCTGGAGTTCCTGATGATAGAATATGTAAAAGATTTTTACATGTTCGCAAATGAGCTTGTAAATGGACGTGAAAAAGGTGAAAGGCATTTTAATTACGAGGAGCAGTTCAAAAAGTCTCTCAGGGAGTGCGCTAGGACGGTGGTGGACTTTACACCGAAAGTAAGGCTGTTGTATAGGCGTTACGAGGGGTATATGCGGCAGTTTTTGTCAACGGAGCATAACTGTGAATGGAAGAGGCTCCGAGACGTGAACAGGAAGCCATTTTACAGTTCCAGGTATACTTTAATGAATAGGCATACTGGACTTAAGGTACAGGATGCAGACATAGAGCCTTGGGCGGTGTGCTGGAAGGTTCCAGTTCCGAACAAGGCAGTTTATAAGGTTGGGTACTCACATATTTTCGACATGTGCATCGACATGGTGGATTCTGATACGTCAAATCCGCTGAAACTCATTGCGAATGAGGATTACAGGCTGCGCACACCGGGTGGTCTGGTGAGCGAGGTTGACGCAGATTTGTTCGATTGGTATGAGGCAATAAAGCTTGAAATAACTTTGAATGTGTTGCGGCTGATGAACGGTTCTTTGCTTAATTGCGGAAGTGAAAACATCTATTTAATATCTAGCGCAGGAAGGGATACGAGTCGGCTGTCTAATATAAAATTTGGAAGCTTTGATTTCAGTTTTCCTGTTGAGGAAATAGAAATAAAGCAAGTTGAAGAGAAAAAGACGGAGGCAGGTTTATTATGATTCTTGTAAGTACGGCTGTGGTAAAGGATATTTGTGCAGTCCTAATAATTCGTGATAACAAGGTGGTTGATACGCATGTAGCCCGTGTGAAGACGGATGAACGTGACGTGATTGGCAATACATACAGGTCGGTGTTGTATGGCGTGCGCCAGGGAATACTGCGTTTAAGGGGTATGATTTCAGAGTCCGGCTTCAAGGAGGTAGGCCATGTAACATTTGAGATCAGCAGCTCAGTCGTTTTAAAGTGGGTAAGGGACTGCGAGGCGAAGGCGGAGTACAGGGAGGATTTGTTCAAGATGATGGCAATGCTGGACGAGGTTCCCATTGAGTACTCATTCGTGTCGAATCCGACCGTGAAGGCGAAGGCACTTGCGGTGGAATCGAAGCTGGATTCTAAGAAAAAGTTGAGCGGTCTTACGTTAGATTAAAATCAAGGCGGATAAATAAGGGGTAGGTTGTCATGCTGGTCGGTAATATTGTTTATAAATTCAATAATAGGGCTTACAAGTATGATGTTGTCGGCGTCGATACTTCACCGGTGATGAAGCTCATAATGTGTTCGTCAGGGTTGTTCGACGCCACTATTTTAATGAGTAATGCGGAAATGTCGGACGAGATAGACCCTAACGCATTGGAGAGTCGGCGTGTGGATATAAAAATGTCCAACGTGAATGTGGAGACGGCTAAGAATAATGGTGAGAAGTGCCCTGTGAACAAGGATTTGTTTTGCAGGCTTGGCGCTCTTGTTAGGTACTGTAAGGTGAATTGCAGGTCTGTAAACGAGCAGGGGTACACTGGCCTTACGGACGCTTCTGGCACTTTCGAGGCGGAAGCCCTTAAGAAGTACACTGTGGACGGCATGGAAGTACATCTTTACATGGATACTGTGTGTTACCTGAAAGTCAGCTCACCGTATTTCGATATAGAGCTTGTGGAAGATAAGGGTATGCAGACGAGGCTGTTTTATGCCATAAAGGACGGGGTAAGCAGCGGTTTCCAGTTCAATGAGTGTTATCTTGGCTTTAAGCCGCATGATGTTTTATCAAAGGTGGAGAAGGCTTCTATTGGGAATTTTGGTTCTGCACTGTATTCTTCCATTGAGGAAGTGGTTGCGGCACATCCAGACAAGGAGTTTTCGTGGCTTCTTGGCAAGGATTACAGGATTGTCGACGAGGCGAGCCTTGAGGACGTCTGCAATTACATAAGGAACTATGACGGGTATGTCTATTACGATACTGAGACCACAGGTCTGAACATCAATTTCAAGTCACGCATCGGACAGGCCGATCAGGCTGTAGGAATAGTCCTGTCGGTTAAGTATGGTGAGTCATTTTTCTTCCCAATGCAGATGAAGCTGGTTGAGAATCTCTGCGGAGGGGATCATTTCTATTTCATGGAGCATTACATGAGGCCTATACTTGAAGGTAAGCCGCTTGTTGCCCATAATGCTTCATTCGACTGGAAGGTAGCCTATATTTACAATATAAATGCCAATATCGTCCATGATACCATGGCAATTCTTAAGTTGACGTATGGTGCTGAAAGGAAGGATTGGCATGTCGGCTTGAAGGATAACGCCAAGCTACTTTTGGGTAGGGATTCCTTGGAGTTGTCCGATTTGGTTCGTGCAAATTCTTGGGGTGAGTCGGACGTGAAGTTCTGGGACTTGCCTTATGAGCTTGTAAGGCTGTATGCCTGCGCCGATACCGATAACACGAACGGTCTGTTGTCTTATGCGATCAAGTCAGACCTTTTGAACCGTTACGGTGCTGCAAAGGTTTACGAAATAGAGGTGGCTTTCACTTTCGCAGTCGCCTATCAGGAGTTCATGGGTCACCATATCGACGTGAACAATATTGAGAAGATGACAAAGCAGGTGGCGGCTAACCAGGCGATGTACATGCAGAAGATGAAGGATATCGTTGGGTATGACTTTAATCCGAATTCTTCCAAGCAGTTGTTAAAAATCATGTACACGGAGCTTGGAATCCCAGAGCAGATTGATAGGAAGTCTGGAAGGCCGACAACGAATAAGGAGACTCTGAATAAGCTTGCTGATTTGACGAATATTGACGGAGAGCCGATGTATCCTTTTTGCCAGTATTTGCTTGAATACCGCAAGGAAGAAGGGGTACGTAAGATAATTGATAAGTTTCCTGAGACAATGACTTATGACGGGTATTTGTTCAGCGAAGTGCAGCAGTACGGCACGGAAACCGGGCGTGTGTCAATCAAGTCTCCTAACTACCAGTCATACAGTGACCCAGTTAAGCAGAATGTCGTACCCAGGCCGGGGTATTACATGTTTGATACGGACTATTCTTCAGTGGAATACCGTGTGCTTGGCAGCATGGTTGGCAACAAGAATATCATGAAGAGCTTTGCAGACCCTGATTTTGATTATCATACATACCAGGCAGCTCATATGTACGGCGTTCCATATGCGGCTGTAACCAAGAAGCTTCGTAAAGCTGCAAAAGGTATCAATTTCGGATTGCCATATGGCATGGGTGATGAATCACTTGGGGTACGTGTTTTCGGTGAGGCTTCCATGGAGAATACTAGGAAGGCGGCGGCTCTGAGGGCGGCTTATTTTAAAGGTCAGGAGGATATAAGGGATTGGTTTGAATACCACAGAAATCATGGTGTGACAGA
Organism: uncultured Lachnospiraceae bacterium; assembly: GCA_947599905.1. Taxonomy (GTDB): domain Bacteria; phylum Bacillota; class Clostridia; order Lachnospirales; family Lachnospiraceae; genus UBA3402. The sequence goes on along the minus strand of CANQFR010000001.1, from coordinate 81,340 downwards.
GGGGTATACAGAAACGTTTTTCGGAAGAAGACGTTATTACCATAGGGCTGATTTCTCCGAAGCAGCTATAAGGAGGCAAGCGGGAAACCATGTGATCCAAGGGTGCCAAAGTTTGGAAACACGTATTCTAACAAAGGAGTTTGGAATAGTAAAGTTGGGCGACGTGCTTGGTCTGAATGTTACCGTTTGGAATGGTGTAGATTGGACAAATGGTGATGTGTTGGACGCTGGTATGAAGAGAAAGATTGTCATTAAGTTCAGGGGCGGTCAGACTATGATTTGTAGTCCGAATCATAAGTTTCTTGTATCTACTAAGAAGGGTGGCACAATGTGGGTTGAGGCGCAACATTTGCATACAACGTCTGAGTATGCAAATCCTCATCGTATTATTATAAACCAGAATTACGAACCAGGTGATTATACTTATGAGTATGATGATACTGAGTACAGTGAGTCTAATAATGCAAATAATGTATTTTTGGCAAGTATAGGTGAGTCATACAAAATAGGTTTATTTTTGGGTAGGTTGGCTTCTGATGGAAGTGTTTTTTCGCGTGAGAATGGTTCTGATTATATAACTCAGTTTGTGGCAGAGCATGAGTTTAATATTTTGCAAGAACTTAGAGATTGTATGAAGAATTTGAATTACAAGGAGACAGCCGGAGATTTGCGAGATGGCAGGAATGAACGGATGACTAGGTTGTCTGTTTATAGTGAGTCTCTTGTAAGAGAGATTCTTTCTCTTGATATAAGACATAAAATACATAAGAATATCTTTATGGATACTGAGGTTCTTCGTGGGTTCTTATGCGGTTACTTCGACGGAGATGGCGGTATTTCCGGTAAGTCTATAACTTGCGTTTTTGGAAAGCAGGATGATTTTCATCAGTTAGTCGAGGACATGCAAGTAGCCTTAATGTTTTTCGGGGTACGTTCTCATATCAGGGAGTATGATGATCGTTATGTACTTCAGATAAAAACAAATGATAATCCAGATTTTCTTTATCGTATTGGTTTTATGAATGAAGATAAGCAGAAAAGAGGACTTCAGTTAGAGTGTCAAACTGAAGAAAAGGTTTTTGGTAAGTGTATGCTTGCTGAATCTGTTGAGGTAACGGACGAGCTTATTCCTATGGCAGATGTGTGCAATACAGATGGTGGATTTTATGTTGCGGACGGTATTGTAACTCACAATACAGCCGCTGATATTTACAAAACGGCGGCAGGCAGGGTGTTTAAGCGCATCTGTAGGGAAGGCTGGCTTGGTAAGGTACTTATTTCTGGTTTCATACATGATGAAATGCTCTGTGAAATTTCAAATGACATAGATCCTATGAAGTGGCTTAAGGCAGTCCGTGAGGAATTTGAGGTGACGATTCCTGGCTGGTGTCCGCTTTACATGGGGTGCGGATTTGGGATGTCTTGGTATGAGGCGAAGTCGACCGAGATTCCTATTCGTTTGCAGTGGGAGTGGGTTGAAAAATATGGTGAGACAGGGTATCCTGATTGGCATCATGACGGCAGGGAGTTTTGTGATAAGGTTCCAGATATGCTTGAAGAATTCGAGGTTAGAGATATACGTAATCAGATACTCGACCCTTTAAGCCAGGGTCTTGAAATAAAGCCTGCTTTGAATACGAAGGTGCTGGACTGCCTGAAGCAGGATTCAGGGCATTATGAGAAGGGCGTTTCGGAATATTTGTCTGAGCATCCTTTCGAGGCAGGAATAGACTATTTGAGTGGTATGGAATCCTACCTCGATAAGGCGTATCACATCCAGAAGGTGTTGCTCGATGACTCTGGTGAGATTATACGTTCCTTTAAGCCAGCAAGTGAAACGCAGTCAGCGTTAACTCAGTATTGTATGTTGCACGACGTTGACAGGTCTAAGGTGAACCTGCTGAGTATTGAGGAATTTAACGCCGAGGCTTCTATGAACAAGGTTGGAAGCATGGAAATCACGCCGGAGGATGATGACACGATCACGGATGATGAAAAGCAGCGGCGTAAGGATTTGCGTGTCGACACTTTGGGTATGTATGTCGATACGGAGCTAAAGATTGTGACAGTTCTGTTCGTGGAGCCGCAGTATATGAACTTTTTGAGGTCACATTGCAATACAAATGGAGATGGGTACCAGCTTTACATAAAGGATAATAACCAGAGAAGGCTTTTAAGGACTCAGGTATGGCTTGCTTCGTCAGAAGTCAGCATTATACAGGATATGTACATACAATATTTCAACAGCAAAGGGGTAAAGTAAAATGCTTTTTTATGGTCTTAATAAGCTGGCCATTTCCGGTTTTTCCGAGGTTGTTGTGGAAGACGGCTGTGAGTATTATAAATTCGTTGTAGGAAGTCCAGTCATGATTTCTGTGCTTAAGAAGTCGGACAGGAACAAGTTAATGAGCAACGTTCTGTGCATGGATAAGGATGAAGATAACTTCATGCGGACGTACATGCCAGTCAATACGATTCTGTTCGAGCGTGATTTCGTGGACGGAGATATAAGCGACCTGTCCTGTAGCTGCCAGGTAGACGATGGTTCGCTCCGTGTAGGTTTTCTTGAGTCATTTCCAGTGAAGGACGGAATGCTCTCGTTCAGCGGGGTACTTGACAGAGACGGCGAGGTCGATTCAGATTTATTGATTTACTCTGGCAAAATGGTAAATTCAGTGACTCTGGATAACGTGAGGGTATTGAGCGCAGGAATGAGGGACGGCGAGCTTTTCGGTTTGATGTTTGTTCCTGCGATAAAGGGTCTTGCGGTAGGCAGGCGTGGCTGGCAGGATTGTGTTTCATCCGTAACTGCGAGGGTAATACAGGCAGAAAACTGGAAGGGGTATCCTCTTGAAAAGTGGTTCGAGGGAATGCTTGTGACGGAGGTGTAATTTATATGGAACAGCATGTCGGTTATGAGTTATACGAGGATAAGAGGGATTTCATACAGGAGGGCTTGACTGGTGACGTAAGCCGTTACGCAAAAGAGGGAATGCAGTTTCCGTGCTTTGTTCTTTGTTCGACACCGCAGAAGTATAAGTTAAACATGCTTCGGACGATGTTTAAGGCACATGACAGGATACGTCAGACGGATGAAGAATCAGTAAACAATGTTGTGGTGTATGCCAAGACGAAGAAAAAAACTGTGAGAATGGGTGTTTTGATGCAGCAGCAGGTTCGCCCGTTTCTAACTCTATTCGAGAAGGATGACGTCAAGGGGTACTTTAGCCGAGACGTCCAGCTCGAGGGTGATATGTTATATACGCTTTGCTAATGGAGGTATTAAAATGCTTTTAAAGGATTGCCCTACTTTGTGGGGTACGAGTATGAACGAGATAGTCGATTACGGAAATCGTAAGAGGTTCGTTCCTGTTGTATTGTATTCGCTTGACGTGGTTGCGATGACGCTTTTCGTAACCATTCTGTACAAGGCGAAGGTTCCGTTCCAGGTTTATTTCCTGCTTGCGGTGTTCGTATGTGCGTTATTCGTGCTTGCCCACAGCGTGACGCTGGAGGCACAGAGGTGGTCATGTTATAGGTTCTTCAGGCGGCATAAGAACGATAAGGTTGTAAAGAAAAGCATTTCGGTGCTTGATAGCGAGAGTTTGTATTCAATACTCTACAGTTCTGGGTATAGGCGTGTAGGAAGCGATAAGTTGGTAGATTTTTATATCGATGCACTTGCTCTCGCATGCCGCGAGGATTATGTGTATGCCGAGAGGATAGGAAAGTATCTTTTCGGTTATCCAGAGTCGGATGATGCAGGATATGAGGTCACGTTCTGCGTGAATAAAGGCATTAAATCAAGTAAGGTATATTTTGTAGGTATAGAGGAGGTTAAATCAAATGCGTGATACGAAGATTACAAAGGAGATGTTGCAGTCATACAAGTCCGGCCAGCTTGTGGAGGGTTTGATTCTCTGCAAGGGTTACAAGGTTGCTAAAACAAAGACTGGTTCGGATTACATCCAGGGTTCTTTGCAGTCAGTGGTAGAGGTTCCGTTTAAGGCGTGGGGAAATTCCACTGCGTTTACAAATTTGACCACTGAGGAGTATGCTGGAAGCGTTGTCATGATAACCGGCAAGTATGACGTTTACAATGATGTGGCCAGCATAATCCTGAATACGGTTGTCGCCGTGGATGTTCCAGTGGATGATTTTTTGGAGCAGAGGTATGACGTAGCGCAGTATTGGGAGGCTTTGAAGGCTCTTGTCCGCAGGAGCGTGTCGGATAAGGCTTATGCCATCGCCGAGTGTGTGCTTTTTAATAACGAGGCTCTTGCCACGGAGTTTAAGAAGGCGTTTGCGGCTTCCTCGCATCATGATAACTGCATCGGTGGGCTTATGGCTCACACTTACAAGGTGATGTTGCACGGGGTGACCGTAAGGAACCTGTATCCGCAGTTCTTCGCTTCCCAGGACGTGATAGACCTGTTTTTCTTGGGCATATTGTTCCATGACATCGGTAAGACGCAGGAAAACAAGCTTGGCGTGTACCAGCATGCGGCGATCGTGACCCACAGGTACCTTGGCATCGAGATGCTGGACAGGGACGCAATCATCCAGGGGTATGGATATAATGGCTGGCTTGAAATTGTCGCAATCATGCTCCAGCATCATGGTGAATTTGACGATAAGGCACGTACTTTGCTGGCTTATCTCGTATTTCTGTGTGATAATATGGACAGTAAGCTTACGCTTCTTCAGCAGTCAATGGAGGGTGGCGTGAATAAGGTTAGGATTGACGATATGTACCTTGAGGTTCCTGTTGTAGGGGATTAAGGTGTCGAATAGGAGGTTGGTTTCATTGTCGGATAAATTTTACGATTTCGTGGAGAACCATAGGACGCTGATAAAGGTCGGTATCGTGGTGATAGTTCTTTTGGTTGTTGTGTTCGTAATCAGGGGTGTGAACATGTCGAGGAAGGCGAAGGAGGAGGCTGAACAGGCTTCAAGGGAGGCGGAAATGCAGGCCCAGCTGCCACCTATTGAAGACTTAACACAGCCGACGGAGGAGTCAAGTGAGCAGGCACAGTCATCCGAGACGTATGATCCAAGTTTAGGGCTTCACCAAGACAGTGGGCGTGTGGATTACACAGGCCCGACGGAGGAGCCTGAGTCTACGGAGCCGCCTACACCAGTTGTAAAAACTCCCAGGTGGGATGCGGACGTAAAGGTATGGGGCAACTCACCTATGCCGGATAAGGCTCCGAATGGCGACAGTTTTGCGAATTATGTGAAGAATGCGGAGTTAAAGGATTTTGGGGCAATGCCTTGGGGTACTAAGCTTACAGAGGATGACTTTAATGCAACACAGAAAATCCTTGTAGGAGAGGATCAGGAGCCAGGCGCTGCTGAATATGGCGATATCTTAAGTTATGGTACGTTAATGAATAATCTTGACAGTTATTCGGATAACACTTGCATTAAGTTTACTAAAATGCTTGTGATGTCTAGTCTTTCGGAAGACCATGTGGCGTTGCTTTGTTCTTATTCTTGGTACAGTGCGTTTGGTATTGAGGATGTGTTGCTGTTTTTCGAGGACACGACAGGCACTCTTTCGATAAGTGATTTTAAGCAGGGCGATGAGGTGTCTGCTGTCGTATTCAGGCACAACGTGAAGGTTGATAAGGTAGGAAAGTACAGGGTGCTTAACGTGCAGTATTCCAATTTCGACGGTTTGGAGGTTGAGTGATTATGTTTTTCATAACTGCGTATGCTTCGGACGGCAGCAGTGCAATAGTTTTTGATACTAATGACGGCGCAATGGAGAGTATTGATGCGGAAACCCTTAAGGGTGCGATCAAGGGCGGCATGCATGTGTACGGTGCAAATGTTTACAATAACAAGCTGGAGCTTAACTGCCTTAACTGGGGTATCGGCTTCTCCTGCCGCCAGTTGACAGAGGTAATAGAGGAAATCAGGAAGGTTAACAATCCTTGGACTGTGATGAAGCTCGAAAATTACCTTGCCATGGTCGAGCCTGGTTCTAAGTTCCTATTTTTAAAATATGATATGGAGCTTGGGAAGCAGGTTCGTGCCATGTTCAAGAAGGTTGACGAGGACGCATGGAGTTTTAACAGCAATGTAGGGCATGTATGCGACGGCAGGCGTGATTTGCCTAGCTTCATGGCTGCACGTGTCCTTGACACGTTCATTCCTGCAAAGGGAAGGTACGTAATAACGGACGATATGTAAGGTATGTCATATGCCCTCTTGTTGGGCATAAATTTGGCTTTGACAGGAGGGTGTTTGTAATGAGAAGGTATTTTAAGAGTATTCTTGGTTTCGTGCTTGCCTTTGCGCTTGCTTTCGCAAGCCACATGGGGTATGTCTATGCAAGTGGTGATACTGGTTCGAGCGAGGTTGCTGGTTCCACTACTGCAGATGTGAGTATAGATCAATTAAAGAGTGGATTTGTAGAAGCTTGTGCCAAGCATGGTTTAACTGTCAAAGAAGATACCGTGGATATAGAGGTACTTGTACAGGTATATGCAAGTATTAAGTCAATGGCTCAAGCTGCTGGTATTTCACATGCGGATGAAATGGCAGCTGGTTTGTGTGGTAATTTTTGTAGTGAGTCTAAGTTAAATTTAGATGCAATAGAAGGTGGCAGTGGGGATGGTATTGGTCTTGCTCAATGGTCTTTTGAACGGCGTATTGCTGAATCAGAGTATGTAAGAAATTTGGAGGCATCCAATCCATTAAAAAGAATTAAGGGTACTGTGTATGTTGATATAACTGAAACAGATGAAAGTGGTAAGAAGCATAGCGTAAGAGTTGAAGCAACTACATCAGAGTATGAAACGCTTGTTGGACAGTTACCAGATCAGTTATCGTTTTTACAGCTGGAACTATTTTCTAATAAAGCTGTAAAGATAGAAGTTAACCCTAGTGTATTAGCGCAGATATATGATGTAGCAAAAAATGTAAGTTATACTAAGCAGATTCTTTGGTCGGCAGATTATGCTACTTTAAGCTTAGATATGAAAGGTTTGGTTACTAATTGTAGTTCATTTGATTCAAGTAGATTTTTTTATAGCGATACAAGTTATAGGGATTATGACGGCCCGTTTACTATACAGTATGTTGAGGGAGAAAATCCGTTTCTTAGTTCTTCAACATTTAGCTGTATAAGGCTTTCAGATATAAGTTCCTCTACGATTAGTGTTGGAGAGGATGAAACTACGACACAGTATACTTTTACAGCATTGCCTTTAACAGCACTTAAAAGTATAACTTCAATCAGTAGTATGGATAGTCAACCTGAGTGTTTATCTGGAAGCCCTGCAATATGGGGGTTGTTTTTTCATAGGGCTTTTGAACGTCCCCGGTTGGTTCAGAATTCCGCAAGATATATGTATGCAGAGGCAGTGTTTGAATTGCTTAGTGGAAAGGAATTAAGTTCATTTGTGCCTACGACTCTTAGTTCTGAAGTTGTTAAGCAGTTATATAATTCTGGGGCCTTTGACGAGGCAAGGCTTTCAACATTCGCAAAGTTAAGCGAAGTCGACCTATCATCCATTATTGCCGAGGCAAATCTTCAGAACCTCAATCAGAATGAGCTTGAATCCTTAAGGCAGTGGGAGGATAACATAGAGGACGGCGGTATTGTTGCCACTCTCATAAAAATCATGAGGGGTATCGCTACCGCACTTGCAATCTTCGCCGTGATTTATGGGCTGTTGCTGTATGTGTGTTACACGTTCGATAAGGTGAACCCTTTAGGTTTGAGTCTGCTTACAATCATATCTCTTGGAAAGTTTGAGGCAGCTGTTTACGATAATGAGGCAACTTTTAAGTTCGGGCACATGTCGAAGGATGGCGAAAGGAAGACGGTATCCCATATGGATATCATAATTCTATCTTTGCTATGGATATTCGGAGGGGTACTCATTTTAACTGGCTGGCTCTGGAAGCTGGTGTATTCAATAATAAGTGTGTTCAGTAGGGTATTAAAGTAGTGGTTCTTTCGGCTGGGATATTTCTTGTTTCCAGCCGAAGTTTTTCTGTAAGTCCTCTTGACTTTTCCTTGGAAAAATGGTATAATGTCTTTGAGAGGTGAAAGTTAAATGCTACAGTCAATAGATTTGGTAGGCTTCGTACAAGTGCTTAATAAGTGTGAGGGTACGGAGCTTATAGGCAAGGTAACTAACATATTGAAGAGGCCGGGAAACCTGTTTCAGAATGTGTCCTGCAATGGCGGCGATTTTGTTTCATTGGATGTGCTTGCGGCTGGGTTTTCCAAGGACGAGGCATATCTTCGAATGAACGGTGTGTGTGATTCATACGTTGCTGTGAACGGTCAGGTGTGCGTGTATCTGGACGGTTGTTCGGTAGGCGATTTCGTAAGGGTCATGGGTACTTTGCGCTGTGGCACGAAGCAGAAGTCAAATTATTTGACGTTGTTTAAGTTCGGTAAAAATGGTGATATATGGTCAATAGAGCCGTATCATGCGGATGTACTTAGGTCTGGAGACTTGGGTACTGGCACTCCGTTGTCGGAAGCCTTTGAGGAAGCCCTAAAGAGTGGTGTGATTGCGAGGGGTGCGCAGCTTCTGTCTTTGAGGCGTTGTTCGGCGACATTGCCGTATACAGTTCCAGTTGAAAAGTATGAGGAGGTTGCGGACGCAACGAGGCCTGTGGCGGCTAAGCCTTTTACGAAGGAATCAAGGTGTGAAGTTTCAGTGGATACCAGGAGGTACGAGGAACTTGAGAAAGTTTTGTATGGTGCTGAGGCGAAGCTTGCGGCGTTTAAGAAGCAGCTTCGTGAGGGGTATGCACTTGACTTGGACAAGCCTGAGCCTTGCATTGCGGAGCTGGCTGGTAAGGTGCTTTCAACGATGCATAATAAGCCGACTGGAAAGTGCATGACAGGGAGGACTCTACTTAAGAAGTACCTTGGTAATTTCGAGGGTTCTGGAGAGGCTGAACGTCTTATGCTGATAGATGACTTTGAGGAAGTCATTGGTTATATGCTCCGTGGTGAGAAGGTAAATCTTCCGATGCGGTATATGCAGTTTTGCCGTGTGGCGTTTGGAAGCCCTGAGAAGTTTTACGCTGGAATGATTTCAGCTATCACAGGGGTATCGCTTTCGGATGTATGTGATCTATGTCTGAAAGAGGGAATAAGCCTTAGTAAATTGCTCAATTCAGACCCCTATGCGATCCAGGTGATTTCAAATTTGTCATTCCAGGACGTGGATATTGTGGCTCAGTGCATGGGCAAGGCGCAGGGTGGGCTTCGGAGCGTGGCGATGCTGAACGCATACGTCATGGATTCAGGGGTAAATGACACCATGTGCGTTCTTGCGGACAACAAGGCGCACGGGGTAGGCGTTTCAATCACGAAGTTGAAGTATGAGAAGTGTACCACCATGGGAACTTTTGTTTCGGATACGGTAAGGGAGAATTGCCTGCATTATCTGAACACGGTGTTCAATTATCCTTGGTCTGATTTTAAGAAAGATACTCATGGCACTTATTCAGCGTATTTGTATGGTAAGGAGCTTTGGTCTGCGCTGGATAAGTACATAGAGGTAGGTCTTGGGGTAACTTTTGCCGGGTACGTCACTTCAGTGTCATTGCTCCGTAAGGAGCTTGTGATTTTTGACTTCTTCCTGAAAATGGCTAAGCAGGAGTCCGGCCTTAAGGACGCAGATATAGATGTTTGTATTGATGAATATGAAGGGGTTGTAGGCTTTAAGCTAGAGCCTGAGCAGAGGAAGAGTGTGCATTTGTTAGTTCATAATTCTGGTTGCGTGGCAGGCTCCGCAGGAAGTGGCAAGACGACCGTTTCTGCCTGTTTCGTATACTGCATCGGCAAGCTTTGTCCTGATTGGGATGTGAAGTTTGCAGCCCCAACTGGCAAGGCAGCGAAAAGGTTGCAGGAGGTAGTGAAGAAGCCAGTGAAGACCATGCATTCGTTGTTCAGGGTATGGACTGCGGATGAGAGCCTGTTCACGGAGGAAAGGAATGAGGCCGGGCTTGGCCAGCAGTATTACATCTTCGACGAAATGGCAATGGTGACGGTCGATTTGCTCTACAAGGTGGTGAAACGTCTTGATTCAAACTCAAGGGTGTATATGTTCGGCGATGTCCATCAGCTTTCGCCCATTGGGAAGGGCATGCCGTTCCTGAACCTGCTTAAGTTCATGCCGTGCCAGTACCTTGCGGTAAGCAAGAGGGCGGCGAGCGGCTCTGAAATCACGATGAATGCAGATTTGATAAACAATCATAGTTCCGAGGATGACTGGGCGATGCTGCGCTCAGGCGGAGATTTCGAGCTTGTTCCTTGCAGTGAGGAAGTTTTGAAGCATAAGGTTGCTGAAATCGTTTCAGGGCTTATAAAGCAGGGGTATGGCTCGGACGACATTCAGGTCGCAACGCCTGTCAGTACTGCGAAGTATGACTGGGGTGCAATCCAGCTCAATAAGGTTCTACAGCCAATGTTCAATAAGGCTACAGGTTTTTCCAAGACGTTCGCCGTGAAGTCCTTTGATGACTATCAGAAGTACTTGATAGGCGACAAGGTAATTCATAATTCAAATATGTATTCAATGCAGTGGTATACCACTGAGGATTATGAAACGTTCCAAAAGGTGTACGGTTTTGGGGTATGTAATGGCGATGTAGGCCGTATTGTTGCAATAGTGAATGCGACGAATGTGAAGATAGAGGACGAGGTAGGCTCAGTTCCAGCTGGGTTCAGTTATCCTGATAATATGCGTGAGGATGAAACTTGGGTCGGTAAGGATAACGCATATTTCGTGGTGGTAGAGTATTACGACTATATGCAGGATATGCCTTTCAATATCCTTTACAGATGCCAGAGGCAGATGAATTCACAGCTTAATTTCGGGTACGAATTGTATGGGGAAGACCTGTCGAAAATCAACCTGTTTTATGCTGGAACAGTGCATAAACTCCAGGGCAGCCAGTATCCAATAGTTGTTTGCCCTGTTGGATTGGTAAGGGCTTCAGGGTTTTTATCAAGGAATATGCTCTACACGGAGTTCACCCGTGGAATTAAGAAGGTGTATGCTGTTGGCAACGTAGGCCAGGATAGGAATTCAGCCATCTCAATAGCGAGGGGTATTGTCGCAGGGGCTAACGTGCTTACGATAGGCGATTATTTGTGTGGCAAGGAGGGCTAACGTGTGTTTGGGACATGGAAGGCTGCGCTTGGGCTTAAGGGAGGGTTTTATGTAGCCCTTGTTCTTGCCCTTGTTGTTTTCATACTGGAGGCCGTTCTTTATTCTGCCGGGTTTATACTAAGCGGTGGAAGAAGGAAGATAATGCTTTGGTCGAATATGGGTCATGTAGCTAAGGGGGTACTGGCTCATGTAACGCCAGTCACGAAAGTGAAGAGGGGAAGGCAGATATTGCGCCGTACTGCTTTTTACCAGTACAAGGTAAATGGAAATGTGTATGAGGTGAAGGTAAGGCTTCCGGATGTGGCATTCGCTGTAGGAACAATAATGTATCCGGGAATGTGCCCAGAACCGCCGAGGGAGACCCCGGTTTATTACAAGAGGCCGGGAGGAAAGGCTTTGACTCTGTTGTCGGTGAAGAATCCGAAAGGAAGGTGTGTATTGTTTGTTCTTCCGTTAATTGTTTTCCTTTCGTACATAGTTTTCGTTATGAAATAGAGATTTAAGGTGGTGTTCATTCATGGCGATGTTTCCGCAGTCACAGGTGTTCCCATATTACAGGCAGTGCGTTAAGGAACTTGAGACGGCGTACAGGAATATAAAGTCAAGGTATTCTGAGGATGATGTGAAAGTCCTGTGTGAATTAAGGGGGTATCCAGATAAGGCACACAGGGATTTGTTCGAGGAGATGAATATTGGAACTTGCCAGATAGATTCCGGCGAGGAGCTTGGAATCATGCGCAGGGAGCTTGGCCTTGTGTCTGATAAGGATAATTTTCTTTTGAACGGGAGGTATATAGTTCCAATAGAAGATCATGGTGGAAACCTTTGCGCCTTTGTTGGGTACTATCCCGATCAGAAGCGGTATGTGACGACGCCATCACCGTTCTTTAGTAAGGAGTGCTTATTTTTTAATTTTGCACAGGCTTATGAGTTGTCTTGGCGTGAGTATAATGGTTTTGTAATACTTGTCGAGGGAATTTTCGACTGCCTTAGCCTGCGCTCAATCGGGCTTCCAGCCATAGCGACCATGGGTTCTTCAGTCTCTGAAATTAAGTGTGAGTATCTTAAATTATTTAGGAAGGTGCTTGGCATTCCTGATGATGATAGGACTGGACGGAGGGCTTTCAGTAGGTTCGATAAGAACTATTGGCATGTGCCTTACGGGTCAACAATGCTGCGTTTTATTGGCGGCGAGGTGGAAATAGGCGGCGAGAAGCTGCATTGTAAGGATATGGATAATTTCGTGACATGGTTCGATGAGGATGATGTAAGAGATATCCTATTGGGGTATGCAGATTCACGTGAGGCTGTCGAGACGTTCTCATTAGAATAAGGAGGGCGCTTGTTGTATGGATGATAAGAGGTACGTTGTTCCGTTGGTCGGTTCTTATGACGGAAGTTCCAAGTTCATGACAGGTGATGGGTATCCTGCGAATGTGTCGCAGTTTAGAATCAAGTTGAATGGTGGCCTTTTTAAGGATGTCGATGTCCGCTTTAATAAAGACCATTTGCTTTGTAAGCAGGAGCCTGATGTGCAGTATGTTGTTTCTGTGATTGAGTTTGGCACAGTTCAGTCAAGCTGCGTTTACGGGCATACGTTAAACAATTTCGTTCCTGTTGATATGTTCAAGGGGCTTAAGGGCAAGGGGTTTTACGTCAAGTGCCTTTACATGGATAGCGTGGCTGAGTGCAAGGCGAGGGCTGATACCATTTTGTATAAGGTTCGTGGCTCTTTGTTTGGAAGTCCGAAGTATCTTTATTTTAAAGGCAAGTTGCACCAGTTCGAGGCGGCGAGTCCTGCCACAAAGGATGCAGTCTCAATCTATTATGATTTTGAAGCCAGTGCGTTTGTGCTTATCCGAATGGTGACATTAAAGAACGTGAAGATTTGTTACAGGTACTGGCTTAAGTCGGACGGTGTTTACATGCGTGTAGGCAATATGCTTCAGTTCATGGGTGCTTATCTTGATTCAAGGGCTGTGATTTTCTAGATTATGGGGGTAGTTTTATGATAACTAAGTTAAAGGATGGTTTGTATGTAAGGCTTTCGTTTTCGCAGGAAGACCATCTGTTTAGGATGTATGTGACGGATAAGTGCGGCACTGATATATGCGTTCATTTTGTGACGCAGCTAAAGGAATTGGGTCAGCTTTCTGTGACACGTGATTTCTGCGATTATTTCAAGCGTGCGATTCTTCACGACCCTGAGAAGTATTTGAACGGGTCTGAGGCGAAGAAGCGTGGTAATTTCAGGGAGTGCTGTATGACCGCAGCTTCCATGTACATAGTCGAGAGGCATGACACGAACATACTTGAGATGCTGTCAGTAATAGATCCACAGGTATATTCACGTTTCATTGAGTTGTATTTCGTAAAGGTTCTGGATGCGGTGTACCTGAGTTCGGTATTTAAGCATGGTGAAGCCTTGTACCAAATAGCGAGGGGTAGCGGAGGGCTTGCGGTCACGGATTATACGTCCAGGCTGGACGGCTCGACAGAGTGGGTGTCGGACGGGTGCGTAAGCCATGCGTTTTGCAAGGACGTTTTTATAATGCCGATGGACATGTTTGACAAGTGCATGCATAATGATGTGTTCCTTGCGTGCAGGCATGTGCTTGCGATGAACATAGGCGGCGACTTGAAGCGGTGTGTGGTGATTGCAAAGTTAAGGTCTTACAAGCTGAATCCACAGTCGCTCGCTTCCATGGCGAAGGAACTTTTCAGGATCCTATATCCAGGCGCCAGCAAGCTGTCGATAGTGGACACTCCGGGTGGAGGGGCGTGCGTTTATGGGATAATGGTGGACGGGCGTGTGTTCAGCACTTCCCTTGACGGCTTCTTTGCAGCCATGACTGGAAAGGGAGGGCTTTCAACGCAGACGGTTTACGGAACTGGCAGGGACTTCCTAAAGGCCGCCCAGACAAGGAATATGGTGTTGCAGATAAGGGAATAAAGAAAGGCAGGCGTTTTAAATGGCGAGTAAGAGTTTGTGCGGAAAGTACCTTGTTTCCTTTGGGAGGAAGGGTAGCAAGCTTGTATTGAACGTGACTTTTAACAAGGGAGGCAAGTATGCGGCTGTTCCTTTGGCGAACCAGCTTGCTGAGTTAGGCTTCGGGTTTCCAGATTTAGCACGTTTTTCAGCAATCATGGAAGAGGTGATAAGGCGTGATGAGAACCTGATGTCGTTCGCCCAGAGGGAGTCTGCAGAGCGTGTTGTTTCGGCGACTTGGAAGGAGTGGGTGAAGGGCGTGGATATGCCTTGCTCCACGCTGTATCCTGTGATGGTTCTTTCGGTGCAGGACGAGGACATGTTCCGTGTGGTGTGTGAGAACCTTTGGGGTACGGATATCGACAAGGTTTTTGACAGGACATGGTTTCGCCGCACCAGTGATTTTTATTCCGTGCTTGCGGAGTCGGGAATCATGGGGTATCCTGTCATTGAGAAGCACGCAGGAAACCGTTCCAGCATTTCCATGGGTCAGGTCACGCTTGCGAGGAATGGCGGTGACGTGGCGATGATGTTCCATGACGGCAAGGCGATTTCTGCGCTCATGCAGAGGGAGCTTGTCCAGGTCGGGATTGGGCTTTACATAAGGTCAAGTGCGCACAATGAGCTGTTCGTGTTCATTCCGCATTGCCGCAATGAAATAGATGTAGCCTGTGAAAAGCTCAAGGCGAAGGCAATCGGCGTGTTTGGCAGGGAGATTGTGAATGGGCAGACGTATCTTCACGTTGTGAAGCCGAAGAGCAGAAGATGAGAATAAGGCGGGTACGATGGTTTGGCGGATTACATATTGGATTTGGGCGGCTGTTTTTATTTAACAAAGGATGTAGGTTACAATTTCGCTTCAGGAAAGCGTGAGTCGATATTCTTGCGCTCCTATGCGGCTTACAAGGGGGTACGGCTGTATAAGGGCGGCGGGGTTTGTGCGTTGTTTAATTCCCTTGGTGTGAAGGGAAGCTTCGACGGCCTTAAGGAGCGTGAGGACGAGGTTGTCACATGGCTGAATGAGCGGTTCAGTTCTTGGGAGCGCAAGGGCATGCAGGAAATGCGCAGGGTTCTTGCGGAGCTTATCCATGGATGGGGTTCACACGAGTGGTGCAGGAGGCTTGTGTCAGGGCTTGGACGGACGGCGGAGGATGTGTTCTACGGGCTTGAGACTGGGGACTTGTATGAGAGGTTCGGACTTTCGGATTTGAACATGAAGGGTGCGGATTTGTCACGCAAGCTGGTGTCTGGCGCAAGTAAGGTGTCCAACGTAACGGTTCATTCGGTGGACGTGCTTGGCACTGTGCGTTTCGTGCAGGAGTTCTCCAGTGAGGAGGACGCTGAATGGCTTTTCGAGGTACTGGCTTCGGAAGCACCAGGGATTCCGATTTTGATCACAATGGACTCAGGGGTATCTTTCTTAAGCCGAATCACGCACAAGGAAGCTGGTTCGGATTTGGACGTGGCAATAAATGTAGGTCTTACGCTTTCGAATGCGTCTTATCTTGGAATTAAAACCGCAAGACCCGTTTTTAAAACGGACTACATTGGAATGGACGGCTGGTCAAGGCACTTGGAAGACAGTCTTTTGTCTGAAGTGAGGTTGTACCATGTGAAGCAGGTTCTGGTTTTCTTTGGGGGAAGAATCATAGTTAAAACTAATCTATAAAACGGAGGAAAAAAGAAATGGACATGGTAGAACTTGTTGTTGACGAGGTAACGAATTACGAGTATCTTAAGAAAAGGCTCACTTCCTTATACGGAGTGATGAGGCTTGGCACGAAGGATGAGAAGGATCAGTATTCATCTTTGAGGAATTATGCGGACAGGATTCTGCGTGGCGAGAGCGCATTGAGTTCGGCAGATATGCAGGAGGTTCGCTATGAGCCGAAGCCTTTCAAGGAGGCCAGGAAGTGTTATGACGGGGTAATGACCGTTGCAAACAAGGTCAAGGCTGAAAGTTCTAATAAGGAGTATTTGGCAAATGCGAGAGGCCTTGTTCATAGTTACAAGAATGATCTCCAGAAGGCAGTTCACGATTTTGAGGATCTCCAAATGGAGTCTTGGATGGATAAGGATGGTTTGCGTAAGGATTTGGTTTTCTTTGCGCATGAGGTAGATAAAATTGTAGGAAACATTGACGTAGGCAGGTCGCCGTTTTAGTTATAAGGGTAAGGTGTGAATTTTGGTTGGTAGCGTGTATTTGAAGCTTGGCGGCTTCGATTGGCTGTGTGTCCGTGGAGGGCGTGTGGAGTGCCTTGAGTTACGTAATTCAGATTATGCGGAGAATGTGGAGGCGTTGCGCTCGTTCCTTGGGGTAAAGGACGAGGGGGCATGGCGGTATTTGGTTTTCCTTCTTCCAGACGTGAAGTCGGCGTTGCTGGAGGACGTGTCCAAGTGGGACGGGATGCCGCAGGAAGAGTTTAAGGAAGTTGTTTTCAAGGAAGAGTTGCTTAAGGCGAAGAAAAAGGCCGATGCCATGTGGCATTGCCTTTTAAATGAAATAGTTTTAGCACCAAGGGGGTAAAGTTGTCATGGCGTGTAGGTTTGTCATACCGTATGCTGGCCTTATGGAGTACAGGCATGAGCCATCTTATGGAAAGGTTGTAGGAATCACGTTTCGATTGGGGTATGCCGAGTCGGATGATCTGAAGGGCATATCTAAAATGGTCATCGACTTGTCTGATAAAGACCATGTCCGTCTTGTAGGGAAGACGGATAAAATCAGGCGTTTCACGAATGCAGGAAGGGCGAATACGGTGTACAGGCAGCGTTTCGTATTCGATTCTTTGGCTTTTCTTGTGAAGATGATAAGGGATAACGGGTACACCGTTGTGATTCCGAGGAATTTTAACCTTGAGGTGGACAGCGTGGTAGGCATACGTAACGAGCTTCCGAGGTTCCACGAAGAGGCAAAGAAGCACGGGGTATCAATGGATACTTGGCTTCTTTGTTGTTCCATGTGCCAGTTGAGTGATTTTATGAACGATAATGGCGTTGATGTGACCATAGTTCCAAATGTGGAACGTGTTCTGGATGGCTCGCTTGGCTTTATGGACAAATCCCCGTTCCTCTGTGTGGACGGCGACACTGTTTGGATTTCGAGCAAGGTGACGAGAGATTCGAGAAAGTATACGGTTGACAAACCTGGGTATAAGGCAGGTGTATGATTATGGCAATGAATCCTACGGTGTATGTAAGTTTGGATGAAGAAGTTGATATCTTTGACGATGATTCTTGGGATTTTAAAGCCTGTGAGTCTGAGTTCAATTCGGTGTATGATGATAATGCTGAGTTCAGGAGAAATCCGCTGGCGGCGTTCAAGGTTCCGCTTGTAATAGGTGGTGCGATAGCAGCATCGTTTCTTGTGGCCGTGTTAGGTATGAGTTTGTGGATAAGATACTCTGCTCTTGGCAGTGAGGTAAGTGCGGCAGGGAAGCTTGTCACGTCTGAGGGTTTCGTTGCCTGCGAGCGTGTTGAGGGCGGCGTTGCTGTGAACGATAATGACCGCCTTGTAGACATAAGCAAAGCAGTTTCGGGGTATTTCGGCGTGCTTCGACAGGAGAATGGCTGGAGTGAGCTAGATGATTATGTGGAGAATGGCAGCCATGTGCTGAGCCAGTATAAAGATTATCTTAGTAATATGCAGAGGAATTTTGATGTATATGATTGTAGTGCAAGGTTATTAAAGCACTTCTGTCAGTTATGTACGGTCGGTAAGATAACGGACATACTGGAGAAGGACGGCACGTACTATGTTTATTTGTACATAGCCACCCCGACGGAGACGAGTGCAGAGCAGTTCATTTACATGAATCGGTACGATTTGACGAAATTCACGACCATGGAGAACAGGAGCATGGAGGAGTACGTGCTAGACCTGGTCAACTCAGGGGTAGTTTCCTGTGAGGTCGCCGAATATTGTTTGCAGTTTGATTCAAATAACATGTTAGTTGACGATTCGCAGATACTTGATGTCTGCACCAAGGCGTATACGAATGCGGTTGTTATTGCAAGGAAGGTGGTTGGCGTATAATGAAATCATTTAAGGCGGAGAGTTTGTATCAAAGGTTTTTTATTTATAAGAATACGAGGTTCATGTTTGGCAAGTCAGTTCCAAGGGAGCTTGCTCTGCCAGTTCTGAGGGAGCTGGTTGCATCTGGAACTATTTTTGATATGGACGATGCTTCGCTTAAAAATGATATTTTTAATCATGTGTATGCAGCAATTATCGATGACGTTGTGTCGAATGGAACTAATCATTGGAGGTATAAGGATTTTGTTCGTGAGAATGGTGGAGCGGAACGATTAAAAGAGCTTCAGGGGTATGGCTTGTTGTCCGTGATAAATATCAAGTCTAAAGAATTGAAGGATAACAAGTGCAATCAAGAGCTTTTGTCCTTGGTTCTCGATTCTGCCGATAAGTTCAATAGGCGCAGTAAGGAGGAAGCCATCCCAAGCCTGTTTTATTCGTTTGATTTTGAGAATCCAAATACGTGGGTAGATTGCTTCCCTTTGGACGATGAAAAGGTTTTGATGTTCTCAGGTGATTGGTGCAGGGTGTTGAATAAGGGGTATGTTCCATGTAAGTATGATACTTTGGCTGGCATAGCTGCAATGGCAAGCATGAGTTATAATAATGCAATGAAGTATATGGATGAAGTTGTTAGGAAGTGCCTTGCGAAGTACGAATCTTACGGTGAGGGTTGGTTTTCCTTTATAGATATACTGCCGAATATGCTAAAGCAGCATTATCTGTATAAGGACGGCAAAAGGCGTAAGGGGTATGATTACGGGTATGCAAGGGCACGCCATGCGTTAAGGTCGGTTAATGGCTTGCTGGATGCTCAGTTTTCCAGCATACCAAGGCGTTGTATTGGTTTTGACAGGCAGTATGCTTATTGTGTAATGTATGGTTCGTCTGTCTTGAAAGATTTTCTGGAAGGTGCGCAGGATAGGCAGAAATCAATGCTTAATGGAGTGAAAGTTTATAAGCTTGTGGACGGGCATTATGGTGTAGCGTTTCCGAGGGGTAGTCAAAAGGTAATGACTTTGCTTGGTGGAATCAAAGAATTTAAAAATATTTCTTAATATTGCTTGACTTAGCTAAGAATGTGTGGTATAATAGATTTATGAAATGGGGTAGTCCAGCCTATTGGCTGTCTACATAGCCCTAAGTTGGAAATGGTGCGCCAATGAAGGGCAAAGGTCTAGCTGTAGACTTTAAATTCAGCGTCAAACTATCAACCTATCAAATTTTAACCTTTAAGGAGGAACAAACTATGGCATTGAAAAGACCTACGGTTAAGAAGCTCACCGCTGAAGAGGCGGAAAACATCACCAAGTCCTATGCTGGACAGACTGCTGAGATGCAGCGTGTAACCTCATATGATCCGAATTATCCTGTGTTCCAGGTTCCGATCAGTCAGAAGGTGCTGGTGTATGTTCCGAATCATCAGGTAATCGGCCCCGATGGCTCTGTGCAGCTCAGAAAGGATGCGTTCAACGCTCATCCTGTTATCGATGGAAGAACCTTTGGCAATGTTCGTTGCCTGAATGGTATGACTTCCGAAGATCCGCAGCTTAAGTGGGATGGCACCTGCCCGCTGTGCGATGCGATCAATGATTGCTGGGAGCTGTATAATTATGAGTATGCCGACATCGCAAGAGGTCGGGGTATCGCCATCGGAACGCCTGAAGAGCAGGAGTTACTCAAGAACGACCGTATCGAGCTGCTTCGTGGTTTCAAGGTGAAACAGGCGGAGCGTTGGTTCACGTTCCCGATCGTAGTCATCGATTGCGTTGAGAAAGACGGTCAGCTTACCACCCAGCCTAAGCTTACTGCGGATGGCCAGATTGTTGGTACGCCCATGTGGTATACCATCAGGGAGCGCACTTTCGTGGAGAAGTGGGAAGCCGGGTATGACAGCATCGATGGGGAGACTCCTACAAGTCCGGCTGGATTGTGGGCGGTTCTGAACTTCACCTATCAGCCCAAGAATGGGAAACCCGACAGAATGGGTTCTGCAAGGGCATTAAAGGTGACCTATAAGACCATGCAGGGTTACGGCGAGTGGGAGAAGTACTTCGACAAGATTACTGAGGACTGGACTCCTGAGAAGGCTCAGGAAGTCGTGGTTCTCGACGTGCTGAGAAGCATGGAAGAGACTGTCGAGGTGGCAGATTCCGTGATGAAGCCCGTGAGGGATAAGATTGCACTGTATAAGTTGAACGGCCCCAGCACCGCAGTTACTCCTGCGGCTGGCATCGGCACAACGGCGGATCAGACCCTTGCCAATTTTGGAGCAACCCCGGCAGCCCCGGCGGCACCCAGTGCGCCTAGCGCTCCGTCAGGTGCACCTTTCACTGGCGAGATGCCGAGTAATGCAGGACTTGCGTAGGCAGATCTATGTGCAGCGGGTTCTGGTTTAGTGCCAGACCCGCTGTATTTTTGAGAAGGAGGTACAGTCATGTCTGTGGTTGTAGAATCTGAAAACACGTATTCCAGGCTGTTAGGCTGGGAAGTGTGGAATTTCATGTCGATAAAGCATGGTATGGTGGAGTTCGATGAATCTAACGTCATAAACCTCAAGGGGTATAATGACAGCGGCAAGTCGGCAATGCTTCGTGCTTTGGATGTTTTGATGTCCAATATCAGACCCAACAGGCAGGTTGATTTTATACAGGATAACACGGATTATTTCCGTGTGGTGGCGTATTTTTCGGACGGTGTACGCATTCTTCGGGATAAGTATATTAACGGTCAGTCCTTGTATGAGATGTACAAGGGCGATGACCTTATTTTTACCACCAAGAATGGCAAGACTTTGACCAAGGTTCCTTGTGTGCCGGAGCCAATCCAGCAGTATCTTGGGTTAATTTCGTTCGACGACACGGTGCTGAACAGCCGAAGCTGTTTCGAGAAGCAAATCGGGGTACAGAATACTGGCTCTGAGAACTATAAGATGTTTAATACCGTGCTTAAGTCGGAGGAAATTGCTTCAGCTGGCGCACGCCTGAACAATGACAAGAATAAGCTTGTGACGCAGATTAACGGCACTGAGTCGGAGTTAAAATCCTTAAAGGGTCTGCTGGACGGCGCAGAAGGCATAACGCAGGAAATGGTGGATTGGTTAAAAGTTAGCGATTCACGTGCAGATTCGCTCGAAGCTGGCGAAGTGGTGCTGAGCTCTGCCGCATCAGTGAAAAGCTCCATTGATTCAATAAAGGTTCCACCGCAGACGTTCCAGGTGCAGCAGCAGGATCTGGATGCGATCTATAATTTGTCAGGCATTGCTTCTGAGCTGGCAGATATAAAAATTGCCCCTGAAGTTGGTATAATTGATGATGAGGTACTTGCAGGTATAGAAAGGCTTTATGTGGTAGCAAAGGAGCTTTCGTCAGTCAAGGTTCATCCGGAGGTAAGTCCTATAGATTCTAGTGCCTTGGATTTGCTTGGTGCGCTCGCTTCAGAGGAAGAGGCTCTGTCAGGGATTTCTGTGCCGCCATCCGTGGAACTTGTGGATTCGGAAAGGCTTGACGCTTTAAGCAGGGTACTGGAAATCTTTGAGGATTATAAGGTTGCTATGACAAGGCTTGAAAGTCTTGAAGAAGACCTGCAAGGCGTGTACAGTGACATCGAAAGGTACAATGAAGAGCTAAAGACTACGGGGGTATCCACGATTCGGTGTCCCAACTGCGGTCATTTGATAATCCAAGGTGACGAACACGAGCATTAACTTGTACTTGCAGTTTTGAGACGATATTTTCGACTGCCATTCACTATAGATTTTACATAAAGTCGGTTTTAGCCAGATTTGTCTTGATATTGTCTTGAATGGTGGCAGTCGATATTTACAGTATAGCGATTCTTCGGTTTTTTGAAATTTTCAAAAATCGAAAATCCTAAGGAAAATAGGGGTGAGGGAAGTTCTCATGGTAATCGCCACCCCGAATCGGAGGTTTTAAAATGGGTAATAGCGTGATTGGCGGTAATGTGCTGATTTTTGGTGATTTACACTTCAGTGACACGTTCACGGGTAAGCATACGAATTACCTTGAGAATTGCTTTTGGGTTCTCGGTAAGATGAATGAAATGGTGGAGAAGTACAAGCCAAGCGCCGTGGTACTGCTTGGCGACATCGTTGGTTGGCGTGACACGAATATCAGGAACAGGGAGGTTTTAAGTGTTCTTTGTAAGACGCTCCGCTCATGGCAGCAGTACGGAAGGGTGTTTGCCTTGAGGGGTAACCACGACCTTGGAGGGTATCCAGAGTTCAACTTCCTGTCTGATTTGGGTCTTATCGAGTCGGCGCAGGAGCTTGGCGGGTACTTCGATTATTATGGGTACGAGGGCGAGCCTGTTCCAGAGGTTCGCTTCAACATGGTGGATTACGGCAACGAGTACAATCATATTGAGGTGGCTGGCGGCGGTGCAAGCAACGTGGTGCTTGGGCACAATAACTACACTATTGAGGGGGTAACGAACTGGTATCAGGAGCATGCTGGCATTGAGTTGAACAGGCTACAGAACTTTGACGGCGTGGACATGGTGATATCCGGCCACATCCATACTCCTTCGCCGGATATCGTGCAGACGGATATGCCTGATGGCAAGTCATGCCAGTTGTTCTATCCAGGATGTCCTACGAGGCCTGTCAAGGACAGGAATATGTACGATAAGTGCTGGGCTGTCCTGATATACTACGACCCTAATAAAGGTTCCACGGACGTGAGCATGCTGGACTTCAATTTAAGGCCTGCTTCAGAGATTTTCTTTGCGGATGATGATTTCGTCGACGAGCAGGATGAGGAGCAGCTTCAGGAGCAGATAAGGATGGACGCTTTGAAAGACGTGCTTTCCGATCTGCTCAAGTACCGCATGAACCAGGGTGATTTGCTGTCACAGATAGACAACATTCCAAATGCAAGCCAGGAGGCGAAGGATGTCGCAAAGAAGTATTTGCAGGAAGCCCTTAATAACGGGTAGTTTCAGGGTCTGGCTTCTCAGTGCGCTGATTTTCTCCGTGGTGTTCTGCTTGTTGTACAGCATATGCCCTACGATGTCAGGCTCTTCGGATATGAGGTTTTTGTACAACAGGGCGTGGAACGTGCTTGACTGCCTTAAGGGGGGCGAGCTTCCGCTGTATTACGGGAACGACCTTGGCGGTATCGGTTATGGTGTGAGTTTTTATTATCCGTCTGTGACGTTGTTCCCGTTTCTGCCTTTCGTAGGCTTGGGGTACGAGGCATTCGCAAAGGCGTTCCTGTTGGCGGCATCGGTGCTGGTGTTCCTTGGCGCATCGAGGTTTGCATGCGCATGCCGTTGCGAGGATTCTGGATTCATAGGGTTTTTGGTTTTGTCAGGGTACTGCACATATGCACAGATGTTAATGACATGCTTGCCAGTCAACCTGTTCGGGTTCGGGATTGCTTGTTTCTTTCTTGCGTACTTCCTTGAGTGCGTGAGGGACGGCGGCGAGAAGGCTTTGTGTCTTGCGGTAGTGTTCTGGTTCCTTTTGGTAAGCACGCACCTGCTGAGTTCACTGTTTGCGTTCGCATGTTGCCTTATAATCTTTGTGATGTACTTTGATAAAAGGAAGGTTGGGCTGTATCTAAGGCTTGCTTCGTGGTGCTTGGTGGCTTCGGGGTATGTGCTTGGAAACGTCTTGTACCATTCAGGCACGTTCAGGAGCATAATGCCGGAGCCAGGGAAGCTCCAGACGTTCAGCCTGTTGCCTTTGGGCGGCGTGGTGTTCCATGTGTGTTCGTTTCTGTATGAAGGGCTGTTTTCTGGAATAGGTTTTGTGGACGTCATTCCGCTTGCCGTGCTTGTGGTATTGCTTGTAAGGCATAAGCCGGGCAGGAGGGGGTTTGCAGCCATTATAATCGCCGCATTTGCTTGGCTTGTAGGGACTGGGGTAGGTTACAGGGTTGTCGGTCGGTTCGGCTGGCTTGCGAACCTGATTTACTATCCAACGGTCTTAAGGTACGGGTTTTACGTCCTGCTTGCCTTGTACGTTGTAGGGTTTAAGCATGGCTGTAGGGCGGTTGTGAAGGATGTGATTGCCGTTTCCGGCTTCATAAGCATCGTTGTCGTTTTCCTGTTTACGAGCAATGAAGACCTTGTGCGTGAGAAGGATTATGAGCTTCCTTCAGGCGTGTATTTCCATGAGGCTACGATTTCTGGCGAGTACTTTACGGAAGGGTTTGTCGAGGATTTTGGAAATATAAGGTATAATATGTCGCATGCCTTTTCGCTGGAGGACGGTTTGGAATACTGGTATTCGTCAGGCGTAACGGGGGTATCGGTCATTGCAAGGGCGAATGATGTAATACAGGTTCCGAAACTCTGGTACAATGGTTTTGTTGCAGACGGCGATGCGGATGTTTATTGTGGAAGCAACCAGTTCATTGTAATAAAGACAGGCGATATCGGAGGCGAGGTGAATATACGGTATGACCATCCGATGTTTTTGTACTTGTTATGCGTGGTATCATGGTCATCCGTCATATATTTGGTGCTAAGTTATTTGATTCGGAGATATGAGAAGTCTTGACAAAAGCAAAGTTTTGTGGTATAATAGTTTCATATAAACGGGGTATTTTACCCACAAATGACGATGGAGGTTATAATAATGCAGATCGACGAGTTAAGAAGCAGGATTGCGCAGGCTAATGCGAAGAGCAGTGCGCTGAACAATGAGCGTCAGGTGCTTATCGGTAAAAAGGAGTCCTTGACAGCTCAGCTGGAGAAGGGCATTGCCGATTACAATGCACGGTTCAATCGCAATATCACGAAGGACGATATCCAGGCGGAGCTTGAGAAGGTGGTTGACGAGAAGTCCAGGGAGCTTGAGCGTCTGGATGCAGTGCTTGGGTGCATCGCTGAAGGGAATTTCGAGGAGGCGGAGCGTGTCAGCAAGGTTCCTTTATATGCCGATAAAAAGGCTGAAGAGAATGTGCATCAGGCGGAGGATGGCCAGTATGCGATGAATATGTCACAGCAGGCACCTGTACAGCAGCCGCAGGCAGCACCTGTCCAGCCACAGGCAGCTTCAGTCCAGCCACAGGTAGCTTCCGTTCAGCCACAGGCTCCTGTCCAGCAGCCTAATGTAGCGGCACCAAGCTATAATGCAGCACCTCAGCAGCCACAGGCTCCGTTCGTGCAGATGCCCAAGACAGCCCCTGCACCGACACCTGCTCCTGCGCCTGCACCAGTACCTACCCAGGCAGCTCCGACACAGCCTAAGCCAGCCGCTCCTTTTATGAATGAGCCCGAAGGTATGCCGCAGGCACCGAAGCCGCCAGTAGGGTTTGGAGGCATGTTCGGGGGTGCTTTGAGTGGTTTCCAGCCAGCAGGTGCGCAGCAGAAGCCTGATAACAAGCCCAAGGCATCAACTGTGCCGACCGATTTCAGTCAGATTCTTGGCGGTAGCGTGTTCGGAGGTGGTCTGTAATGGCTGTGAAGATTACGTTTTCTGATTTTGACAGGCTTCTTGGGGTACTGTCGGACTTGGCAGTTGTCGCAGAGGATTCACTTTCCAATGAGGAAACGAAGAATATCATATTCAGTGTTTCCGAATCAGGGGTAAAGCTGATTGCAATCAATCAGTTGATTACATACAAGAAAAATGTGGACGAGTCTTTCTGTTCGGTGTCTGGAAGTGCTGACGGCGTGACGATGTTCCAGGTTCCCAGCAAGGATTTTAGTGGCTTCCTTTCTTCCTATAAGGGGCTTCGCCAGACTAAGGTGACGGAAGTGAGCATGTCGCTCATGGACAACAACCGTGTGCTGTGTGAGGTATGTGAGGTGCCGAAGGATTCCGGTTTTGCGGAAGCTCCCACCATTTCCAAGCGTGTGTTCATGATGCGCCCCATAAAGGATAACCTGAAGCCTTTCATCGAGCTTTCGTTGCCTGAAGGCAGTGAGACGGAGGCCATGGAGAGCAGGAGCCTGAAGTTCTTTACTTCCTCACTGCTTCCGAATATGGCGAATGATACTAGCCTGTTCGGGCATCTCATCTTCGGGGAGGATTATGTGGTGTCTTTCAGTGCCGCATACACGACCATGATGCGTAACTTTCTTGCCCAGCAGGGCGTGTTCACTGGGGTAAAAATGGGGTATCGTGCCATTTCGTTCATCGATAAGGTTCTGTGCCTGAGCGGTACTCTTGAGGTAGCCAAGCTTGAGCGGCATATTTACTTTAAGACGGACTTTGGCGAGGCTTTCGTGGGGTACGACACCAGGCTTGCGGATTACAGCGCATACATCGGTCTGTTTGCCAGTGACCATGCTTTCACTCTTGATAGGAGGTATTTCAAGGATGTGCTTCGGCGTGTAGACGGCAAGGATTCGCTGATGCTGTCAGTCAGGACTTCAGATAACGTGATGCAGGTGAGTAATACGTTGTTCTCTCAGGATATCGGTCTGATGCAGGTCAAGGATATGGAAAGTTTTGGCACTGTGAGCTTCAAGGTGATGCCTGATGTGTTGAACCATGTGATCATCGGTTCAGACGAGGAGTTCCCCGGTGAGTTGGTTGTTTACTATAATCCTCAGCAGGGCAACAGTGCGGCAGTAATCTTTACAGATCTGTCCAGAAGCTGGATGTCGGTGGTAAAGGTAAGCATCTTGAGGAACAGGGTATGAGTTCGAGAATAAGGGATAAATTTACGGGGGCAGGGGCTTGGTGGCTTCTTGCCCCCGTGCTGTTATTGTCGCTGTGCGGGGTGTATGCTGGGCTTGCGGACTTGGATTACTACTGGCAGGCTGATTTGGGTTCGGACGTGCTGTCAGGGCTTGGCTTTAACACGGCTGTGGGGCTTGTGTGGGAAGGAGCTGGGCTTGGCGAGTACCTAAACCATGAGTGGCTGTTTTGTATTGTTTTAAGCCTGTTTCGGTCTTTGTTCGGGGATTGGGGCGTGTTTGCGCTTAAGGCTTTCATATGCCTGTTGACTGGGGTATGCACGGCGAGGTTCCTGAAAAGGTTCGATTTGCTTGGAGGAAGCGTTTCAAGGGGTATCTTCATTCTGCTGTGCGTGTTTTTGAATGCCATGGTGTTCGTGAAGGTCAAGGCGTATTCATTGAGCGTGCTTTTCCTCATGGAGGAGCTTGTGCTTTTACAGGACTGGAGGGATTCAAGCTCCAAACGGGAGAGGATGCTGGTTTTTGACCGAATGCTCTTGTTGTGCATCGTCTGGAACAATGTCCATTCTGGTAGCGTGCCGCTGTTTTTCTTTTTTGCAGCCGTGTGGCTTGACTGGCAGCTTGAGGAAATTTTGTGTGGCGTTACATGCGCCGTGTCTTTGCTTGTCAACCCTTATGGGTATAAGTTACTGCTGTTTGACATGTTCCACGCTTCGGACAAGTGGATGAGGGCGGTGAACGGGGACTGGGCATCGGTGGACGCAAAGACCGTTCTTGGCGTGATATGCGCATTTTTGTTGGCATCGGCGTTCGTTTTGCTCATTTTTGATACGGGTCGGCGGTTTCGGATTATAGTAAGCGTAACGGTGGTTTTCTTTCTGTCCATGTCATCGGCACGCCACTGCATTTACTTGTTTCCGTTTTTGTATTTGGCTACAAGTGGGTGCGGTTTGTTTGATAAGACGGATAAAGTGTTTGCCAAGGCTTTTATTGGGGTAAGGCCGATTATCGTGCTTGTTTCTCTGATGTTTTCGGTAATGGGCTTTGTAAGCGGAATAAGTCAGGCAAAGTCGGAAGGCTACAGGATGTGGTACGTTGGCGATGGCCTTGTGTCTGCAATGGAAGAAGCCGGTTTTACTCCAGATTCACGCTTGTTTACAGATCCAGATGTTGTTTACCTCAAGACATTGGGGTATCAGGATTTTACGGTAGGTGCTTATCCTTTGGTGGCGAACAGGGTGCTTGATTCGGACGTGCTTTTAAGTTATGGAGGGGAGGCACAGATAAGCCAGATAATTGATTTTTACGCCTTTGACGGGTACGTTTTCTGCAAGTGGAATTTAAAGGTTCCATATTACGATGTGGAAAGCCCGTTGTATGCATACCTTGTTCATCAGGGGTATGAAAAGGTGTATGATGACGGCTGGCTGGTCTGTTTTTCAAATAAGAAAGGAGATTAAAATGAGGCGTTTGATTTCTGTTGTATCTGTTGTTGCTCTTTTGGCTGTCATGTTGTGTGGCTGTCAGGAGAAGGAGTATGTGGGGCTTGAGAAGCAGTTCGATTTCGAGGTTTCTGAAAATCCGGCGGACAAGATTCTTGAATATTATGAGTCAAGCATAAGCCTTGATTTTCCAGATCCTGCCGTGATAGATGAGGAACAGGAATGGCAGATAGACAACTTGAAGGTCAAGCTGGATAATGTTAACGTACAGTTCCCATCCATACTTGGGCAGATGTTTGCCGACACTGAAAAATTCTATAAGAAGGCTGAATTCACGGTCAATTATATGTATGACCTTGATTTCCAGCTTGAAGGTGGCAAGTATGTGTACGTTGACGTGAATTATGATTCGGATTCCAGTTATGAGTTGACCATTAAGAATGAAACGAACGAGACGAAGGCTGCAAGGGATGTGTTCGTGACGAATATGGACGTGCTTGAGTGGACGGATGCTTCTATACCAGGGTTCACTTTCCACAACAATATAACAACTTTTGACGAGGTAGTCGGCACACTTGGCACGCCGAATGCTGTGTATTTGAAGAAAATGCTTTTGTCTCAGAAGCAGACGCTTTATCTGTACTATAAGTTCATGAACGGGTATGTAAGTTTTAGTTTCGATGGTTTTGATTCTGGCGAAAATGATAAAGTTACTGGCTTCGGATTGGTGACTGGGACTTGACAAATGCCTGATTTTGTGTTATAATGGTATAAATTGAAGGAAATGGGAGGTACGATGAAATGGCTATGAAACCTGATTTGGACTCGCTGTCCGATGCCGAGTTCCTGTTACATTTGTATGGGCTAACTTGTACGGGGTACACGAATTGCGAGGACTGTCCTTTGAATGAGACGAGGGGTGACGGGACTTGCCCAGAGATGCTTCGTGATAATCCTGAGAAGGTAATCAAGGAGCTGCTTGCAATCAACGGCGAGGGTTCTTACTACAATGAGTTTTGCAGGAGGTTTCCTTTTGCACAGCTTTCTCTGGAAGAGGTGGCAAAGACAAGCTGTTGCAGGGTGATGTTCAGCGGTAATATCGATTGCCATAAGTATGATGATCCAGACGCCTGCATGAAGTGCTGGGCTTCCAAGTATGAGGGAGATACGGTGGCTGGAGAGCACTTCACGGATGGTCTTGAGGGAAGTGACGGTGAGTCTGGGAGCGGGTCTGGTGATTTGTCAGATTTGTTCTAAGTGGTACATAAGGTTTGAATTCAAGTAAGGAGGGGCATCCAAATGAGTGCCTATACTGGCGTAATAGGTTCCATCGAGGAACGTTATAAGAATGCACAGGATTTGAAGGTTAAAGTCGAGCAGCTTCAGAAGAGGCTGGATGAAGAGCATAATGAGTATGTTGTCATGCTTGAGGCGCAGCAGCTTCTGGCTACAGTAAGTGATAAAAATACCCAGGCTGTATTGGACTACATGACAGGGGTAATCAATAAGGCTCTTTCAGAGCTTTTCCCTCATGACAGTCGCCGTATCTATCTGGAGAGGACGATGCACGCTGGACAGTATGCACACATCAACATCAAGCTTACGGGTACTGGAGGAAGGCCACGTGATTTGACGTTGCAGAGTGGTACAGGCTTAAGGCAGATTATTTCTTTCCTGTTCGTGCTTTCACTTATTGAAATCCGCAAGGGTCGCAGAATCATCCTCATGGACGAGATTTTAAGCGGCCTGCATCCGAAGGCGAAGTCGGTGGTTGTGGCGATCATGAAGATTTTTGCCGAGGAAGGCTTCCAGTTCGTCATGGTCGAGTATGGGATTGACAGTTTTGGAAGAATCTATCTTGTCGAGAAGCCGAATGAGGTTGCCACTGTCACTCCGCTCGATAAAAAAGTTTACAATAATGAGGTTTTTGTTTTCAACAGGCCGCCCGAAGATGTCGACCTCTCATTAATCGTGGATGAGGAGGTCACAGAAGATGAAACAGTCGGTGCATAACGCCATACTTGGTACGTCGCTTGTGGCAATAGCGCTTGCGGTGTTAGTGCCAAGTAACATAGTGTCAGGACATGATGACATTGGCGAACTGCCTGAGATTGAACCTCTAAGGTCTGAAGCTATCATAGCATCGGATTTAGTGAGTGTGAAAAACCAATCAGCTTATACTGAGGGGTATCAGGAGCTGAAGGCATCTACATTGGTGTTTAATGATGCCCCAGAACCGGTGCAGCCGGAGGAAATAGGTGTAATTGAGGAGACATACGTTGTTCCAGCTACTGTAATTTCTTCCGGCGAGCTGGTAGTGGAAATTGAGTCTGGTATAATTGAGAAGCCGGAGGAGCCTGAAATTCCTGATTGGTTTGACGCTTCGCAGTCAAACGTGCCAAATTACATAGAGGGTTGTAAATCTTACAATATCACTTGGATGGACTATAAGAAGGTTACAAGCAAGCGGAGCAGGCAGTATAAGCTCCTTAATTCAGATCGTGCAAGTACAGATCCTGAAACAGGAATAAGGCTGGTGGACGGTCGGTACTGCATCGCATTGGGTTCGGGGTACACGCACGAAATCGGGCGGTATGTGGATTTGGTGTTTGAGGACGGAACGATTCTTGAGTGCATTCTTGGGGACGCAAAGGCGGACGAGCATACGGATGAGACGCATAGGTATCATTCGGTTGACGGTTCGGTTGCCGAGTTTGTTGTGGATGACGCTGTTTTTACAGGTTCTAAGATGTACAAGGGTCTTTATGGAGGACAAAAAATAGTAAATGTGATAGTTTTGGATGAAGCGGTAGATGAGAATGTATTTGGGTAAGGTTCTTAATGGTTCAGTTGCATATTGTAGAAGTACGACGGAGTTTGGTGATAACGTTGATGATATAGATTTGTCTGCGTATGAGGTTTTTAATATAGGTAAAACGGGGTATGAAGGCAAAAGTTTCAATGTTCAGATCGGCTTTCCAGAGGCAATGCCAATGTATGATGTGTATTTTGCCACGTTTGGACAGTCTGACGGCGTGTCTGGCGAGGAAATGCTTAGAAGGCTCTGTTCGTGGTATGTCTTTGAATCGGAGGACGTATATGTTGCGTGCATAGGTGCGACGTATTGCTGTTTCAGGCGTAGTCCTGTGGGCGTGGAACGGCTTTTCAATATGCAGAGGTCTGTTACCAAGTACGATTCTGATAGCGTTTCGTTTTTGAGGAGGCTGGAGTCAAAGCTCGCATCCTTGGGGTATTCGAGGAATTCCTTAAGGTTCCTGTTTTGGGAGGGAGACAGCTCTGATTTGTTTTTAAGTGTTGTAAGTGAAAAGTATTTTGTGCAGTTCCTGAATCCGATGTACCAAAGGCTTGACGGGTTTAAGAGGATGTCAAGGAAGGACTTGTTCAGGACGTTCGGATATAATGAGGACGCCGCATGGACTCTTGTTTCTTTGATGTCAGAAAGGCATCGTGAGTTTAAGTTCAGTTTTGATTCGCAGGGGTGTTTGCAGTTTCCTGTTTCATGTAGGTATGATTATTCGTCCGACAGGCATTCAGTGCCAAGGGTTGCACAGTGTGGAATAGTGATAGATTGCGAGGGCAGTTCTTATAATAATGGTGTGGATGAGGTCGGGGGCGTGATTTTCGCTTACAGCGGGTTTAGGTGTATCCCTATCCGTAGGTTTTACGGGGATTCGGTAACCTCATGTGACGCTTTTATATCAGCAGTAGAAGAAACCCAGGGGTACTGCAACGGCATAATAGATGTCATAACTTACGGCAATCTGGATGAACGCCTTTTAAGGAAGGATAAGCGCATAAGTAAGAAGGTATTCAGGAATTTGAATTTCATTGACATAAGGCCGGACTTGGTTCGGTTTTGTGAGAGCCGTTTCGGCTCTGTCACACATATGGCCTTGTCGGACATAGCTTCGCTCATGGGTGTGGCGGTGATAAAGCCGCTTCATAACCCAATGAATGATGCCAGGATTTTATATAACATGTTGGCAAGGATGAGGCATGTATTATTCAAGTAAGGTAGGAGGTTTTTGAAATGGGATTTAAGGACAGCAGTAAGGCTCCTGAACCTGTTGAAGTGCAGGGTCAGAGCCAGCAGGAGGCGGTCGAAGCCACTGAGGAGCGGCATGTGATACGTCAGGAAGCACCTGAGAGGCAGAAGACAATGAAGGTCGAGAAGTCGGTCGAGTATGTAAGGGAACAGGAAAGCAAGGATAAGGGCAAGCGTCCTGAGAAGAAAAAGTCGAAGGTTCCGTTGTGGGCTTTGGCTGTAGGCGGCGTGGTAATAATTGCCGTAATTGCGGTCGGGGTACTTAAGTCGGCTGGCTTGATCGGCGGTGACAAGCGCACGTATTTCGATGTTGCGGACGTTGTCTACAGGACGGAGCTTGGCGAGTTTAATATCCGTCTGGACGTGAGAACGTATCCGAGGGGTGGGGCACCGGGCATGAATGTTGAGGAGGCACCGCCCAGCGTGGAGGATGTGCTGAATCCTGGCGAAGAGGAGGATACCGGTGCAACCCAGACTAACAAGTGGACGGCTGATAACGCCGAATGGGGCAACACGGAAGGCACTGAGACGACAGACTGGCAGTATCCGAAGTACCAGGTGACATTGAGCGGCGGCGTTCAGAGCGTCGAGCCATATAAGGGCACTTTGAATGTGGCTGTGGCAACCGAGTATTTCAATGATAATTTTACTGATATTACTGTTTATGACGGTAAAATGTATGTAAATATCGAGCAGATGCGTTACTGGCTTGTGAGTTCCAAGGATTCGCATTTGATTGAGATAGGGAACAAGCTTCCAGAAGGTTCTAAGTACCTTGTGTTTGACGAGACAGACCAGCATTGGTATTCGGGGTATGCCGAGCTTGATGAAATGGCTGATAGCCGTGTAGAGACCTTCAGGGTGTTCTGGCAGAGGCTTACGCAGATGATACTTGCTGTTAAGAGTACAATAGTCGGTGGGGTAAGTTCTGATGCGTACTATACTGATAGTGATATGCAGTTCATTAACATTAAGGGTGCGGACGCCGACAGGGTGATGACCAATTTCAGGTCTATCATTTATGCGTTGCCGAATATAAATAATTCCTTTGCGAACGGCGGGCTTTTCAGCGAGGCAGGAGCCAAGCAGCAGCTTAAGGAGTCCGATAACCTTGTGAATGCGTTTGATTCGCTGCTTGAATGGCTCTCTATCAATGATAATAGTGTTGTGAACTTCATGGCTGAGGGTTCTGCAAGGAACTACATGAGCATCTCCAATTTGGAGGTATATGAATCCAGTTTGAACATGCAGTTCTCTTTGGAGGATAAGGATTATCAGGTGGCTGTTACTGCTTCAAGGACTCTAAAGCTTCCTGAGATAACGCTCCCGACAGGAACCACCTGCGAGCGTGCGAGCCTTTCATCTCCTGACTTGGTGTACGATGTATTGACAGATTGCCTGAATTACTTCAATCCGACGTCAATAAAGCTTGAGAATCGCCTTGCGTATGACACTTCAAGGTTGACGGATGAGATGTACGAATGGGTAATTGACAGGGCGAATAGTACGCAGGATTCGTTGGTATTCCTTACACGTTCTAATGTGGATGATTATCTTGCAAAGTATTCTGCGATGACTGAACCTGAAACCCCATCCGATGAGATTAATCTTGCAATAGTTGATGATTTCTTTAAGACGGTCTATAGTTTTAATGCATCTGAGATTGAAGATGACAGGAGTTATAAGGAAGAAGAGCAGGTTGAGGTTGAGATGTATCCTGAAATCGAATATGAGGGAGACGGTTTGTATGTCAAGACTATGTATGACATTCAGAATTCGGACAGTACTTTGACCCATATGAACGTACTCATCGCTAATACTGGTGATGCAGCAGTGGATATTGCTCTTTCGGATTTCATGATTTCGGATTTGATTGGAAGTCAGACGCCTGCAAATAACCAGGTGCTTCTACTGAATAGAGATAACAATTGGGATTCCTCAAAGTCTCCCGAGACGTTCCATCTTGAGCCCCATTCGTGGGGGTACGTCGATTTGTGGTTCGCAACAACCACGGCATACCAAGGTCATGTGGATTTGCTTTATAAAGGCAATCCGATTGGTATTGTAAGGGCATACTGATAAGTTTGTCAGTCACGTAAGGTGGCTGAAATAGGCACATTTCATCTCCTTACTTTGAATTGGCGGGGCTTAAAAGGCTCCGCCTTTTCAATGCGAATTGTGCTTTTTGAGGTTGTTGACGCATGCGCTAGGTCGGTGTAAGCTATAAAACGTGGATTTGCCTTGGAGGATAAGTAAAAGGAGGAAGTTGAGAAAATGCCTGTAAGTGCTGGGTACTGTTATGAAAAAAGCTTGCCTGTCATAGATTATTGCGGAGATATAGCTGCAAGACAGGCAGGAAAGTCAAAAGCTGGGTATTCACCGTCGTTTTCACCGAATAACATAAGGAAGCTTATAATCAGCCCTGATGCAGTTGTTTCTATCTTTCATGTCGCACCAACTGGAAACGAGAAGGGCACTCATTGGACTGGCCAGTATGTGAAGCTGGATGCCAGGCAGGTTGCGGAGTGTGGACAGCAGAGGGGGTATAAGCCGATAGCTTCGCTTCTTCATGCGGACAGGAAGTGTTCGTCCGTTGAGGAGGTTGTTGTCTGCATGCAGTCTGCATTCGACGGGGCAGGGTTTCCTGAACAGGAGCTTAATTTCAGTGGAATAATAGGTAAGAATGCTTCTGCGAATGTCGAATCATTGAAAAATTCTTACAAGCGTCTGTATGCATGTAGCCAGTACATGGGTCCTCTGAATGCCTTTTTCCAATCGGTATGTAAGGAGGCTGGTTTTAGTCTTTCTGGTGCAAAGATGGTAGGCACGAAGTTTGTGACGGATTGGAACATCCCAAATGACCTTATGTTTGCGGATATGGATTTTATTTCGAATAAAATTTTGTTCAATACGAAGGACTGGTATCAGAATTACGGCACCGTTGCCGAGTTCTATCAGTTTGATGCAGCTGGGAGTAGGCTCAACAACCACTTCAGGGAAGTGATAACGGATATCGAGAACTCCAGGCGGGATAAGGCTATAAGTGACATGAAAACTAAGCTGTCGGACAAGGAGAAGGATTCCTTGCTGGCGGCTTATGATCGTTATAAGGCAGTGTATGATGAGATACGTTTTCTTTATACAAAGTGTAAGAGGCGTGAATCAACCTTCGAGATGCTGAATTTTGGTACTGAGAATATTCTTGGTGCGCCGCAGAAAATAAGGGTAAAAGCACCAGAGGGGTATGACAGGCTGATTGAAAAGTGTGGTAGAACCTGCAGTTTTAAGGAAATGTTCGTTGTGACGCCTGCACAGGAGGGCGAGTCGCAGAGGGCATCTAGGTCTGTGGAGATTCTAACTCAGGAGTTAAATAAGGCAGCAGCAAGAGGTATTGCCATAGTTGGCGACGCAGTTATTAAGACGCTCGAAAACATGGGTGAAAGGCTTGGAAGTCTGTATGTCAAGGCGTATGGATGGAAGCCTTTTGTAAGCCAGGCACTGTCGGGGTACTTCACGGAGAAGACGCTGTTTGGTAATTCGGTTGTAAGTAGCGCAAGCCGTGTTTCCTTCAAGGAGGAGTTAGACAAGTGGAAGGGTCTTTACAGGTTCCTGATTGTGTCAGGCGAGAGAAAGGCGGTGGGCTGATTTGATTACGAGGGAGTATTTGAACGACTTGTATGCCAAGATGAATGCCAGCGGTGATGCATTTCTTAGCTGCATGGCGGAGGTAGCCGCCGTTGACGGGCTTTTTGGTGACACCATTTCACTTGATTATCTGTTTAATGACGAGCTTGGCGGTCTTGACGTGACGAAGGATTTGTGTTCGAGGTTTTCGCCGCCTGATAGCTCACGTGGCAAGGCTCTGAGCGGATTGAGGGCTTTAAGGCTTCTTCTGGACGGGTATCTGCTTCTTACGTCGGATAAGTCTCATGCGGCTACAATGAAGTGTTCGGACAGGTTGGGGCTTAAAAAGTCCGAGGAAGGAGCATATGCGGATGAGGGGTACTGTCTTGCGCTTGCGGATACACTTTTCGGGTCGGACGAGGCAGCTGAATACGTGAGGGCGTTTGAAAAGTATGCGGATTTGGTGAACGCTATTGACGCAAACACGTTCAGGTCTGTTTATGTGAATGGGAATGTGAAAGGTTTGAACACTAAGACTGTCCTTGAATGTTCCGGCGATGAGAATGTTTTGAAGGCTAAGAAGGCTGTTATAATGCTGTTCTTGAAAAAAGTAAACAGTAAGAGCGGGTATAGGCTTTTAGGCAGGCTTCCTTTGGATATAAGGATTTCTTGCCCGATAGGGCAGTCTGTAGGGCATTTTGAATCTCCGCTTTTGGAGCGTGAGTTAAGAAAGAAAGTTCAAGATTCTCAGGGGTATGAAATATCAGTGCAGGATGCTGCTAAAATAGCTGAATATCTTTTCGGTAAAGGGGGTACGCACAGATGACTGGTGAGACTTTAAAGTTCTTTCAGGAAGTTGTAATTGGTTATAAGCCACCTGAAAATACGAATAAGTTTATCAAGACTGTATCGAGGAACCTGATTGCAGACGCATTGGGTCTGAACGATCCTGAAGATAAGAAGATAGATGAGGTGCTTGAGTGCCAGTCAAGTAATGCAAACTTTGGGCTTAAGGCATTCTCTTTGAGCATGGCATCCGTTGTGACGAGGCTTATGTTTGGTGATAACTCGCTGTTTGACCGCCGTGTGGATGAGTCAGAGCCAGCTTTCGGGTACGAGGAGTTTGCGGATTCTGTGTTTTATTCCTTGGAGGGTACTGGCATATCTGATTTTGGCGGGGTGGATGACGTCAAGGATTTTCTTTCCTCGGTGCTTCATGTTAAGTTTTCAAATATAAAGGCGGAGAATTATTATGCAGAAGGCTCTGAATGCATGCTGAACGACATGAAGCTTCTGCTTGATCTGCTTAAGAGGACGTCCATAACAGACGGTTATAATACTTGGATGCTCCATGTGATTGCGGATGATGACAATTTCGCAGACGACAGATATGAGATTCTTGAAAGCATCATGAAGGTATATGAATCTTTGCTTCAGGATGGGTTTGGTACAAATCCTTATGTCGGGGTACTTCGTGACGGTTCTTCTTTTATAGAGTGCAAGAATGGTAAGGCAGTAAAGATAGAGAGGAAGACTGCCACATTGTTCGAGCTTGCACGACGTATGCATTCAAGGATTGGTTCAGAGATAAAGATTTCGGATAACAGGCAGTTTGATTTCGATGAAATTTATGGGTCTGATAAGGTTGTTTATTATCCGTATAAAATGCTTGAATACGCCTGTGGGCTTGAAACTACCGAGATTTTGAATAAGAATGATTATTCTTATATTAAGACTGGAAATGGTGCTTCGTTCCAGCTGTATTCACAGAATTACTTAAGGCCGAATGTGGAGAATATGTACCTTAAGGGTCTTTATAAGGCTTTAGAGAAGGCTTATCTAAAAACGTTTGAGGGAAAATACCCGAAAGGCTTTATAGACGAGCAGTTCACAAAGGATTATAGCCCTGAGCAGTATAAAGGTATAATTGATAGGGCTTTCGTCACCGGAGACAATATGAATTTTGTCAAGGGTTTACTGGTAAAGCTAAGGGATAGTATGGTTTGTGCATACGTGTTGTCTCGCATGACTATAAGTGGAAATATTCTTGCGGATCTAGGGGTACGTGTTTCAAGTGGCAGTAAGTTTGATTTTTATAAAGGTACTGTTGGTGAAATGGAGGAACTGTATAAGAATATTGTATCACAGAATTCTAATGAGTCTTTCCATAAGCCGTATGATATGACTGAAGGCGTCCTCGCAAACGGTAAGGCGCTTCCTGTTCATGTGTTTTCTTATCAATATGACTGTAATCCGTCCTTGAAGCTTGCAACACCAATTTGGGGGTATCGTATTCACGAGGAGAATATAAAGCGTAACACAAAGGCAAGTTGGCAGAGGATTTTGATAGGAGAGTCTTATTCAGGTCAAGAGCTTTATTCTGTAAAGGACTCTTCTGGAATCAGTATGCAGAACAATCTTGTACATAATGTATATGCTGGCAGCCGTTCCGGCAAGGGGGTAATGACCATGAATATCCTTGCCGCAGCCATATCAGATACAGGTAAGAAGGGAAATAAAGTAGGTAAGCCTGTGTTTTATCTTGACAGGAAGCCTGATATGGCGATAGTGATGTACAATCTGTCAGGAGGGGGTATGTTTTCAGTAAATGGGGGATTGCTTACTCCGCTTGATCCGGGCGTACATAATCCTTTTGATTTGGAGAATGGCGAGGCAGCGGCTTTTTGGACTAAGTCGAAGGTATGGCTTTCTGCAAATCCAGAGGTTGCAAAGTTGTTTAGTGCGGATTGCGCACCTTCACCGTATTTCGATTTGGTATACTTACGGGCGTTCATGTTCTGTATGGGTTTGCTGTGTTTGAGGCATAAGTTCAAGTTAACTGATAGGAAGACGTATGATGATGTTTTCAATGGCGAGGACGGTATCGCAATCGTGCTGGATGAGTTGACTGGCTTTGAGACCGGAATATCTTCTTTGATAGGTAATTGGAATGGAGATGCAGGCTCGGAGATTATAAGGGCAGCTATCCAGTGTGGCAGCCAGAGCGAGATAAAGAAGAATCTGGATGACCTGCAGTCAAAGATAAAGCTGAACGAGGCGAAGCTTGCCGAGGAGCAGGCCAAGGGCGAGAAGGCGAAGGATTCAACGATAATAAGCCTGAACATGACGATTAACCAGTACCGTGAGGAATACAAGAACGCCAAGTCGGTAGGTTCTCTGTATGCGTCCGCATTCTTCGGCAAGTTAAGCCAGTCATGGCAGGTGTTCAGTGAAATGCAGAAGGCTGGCTTCAAGGGTATTGAGGAGCTTTACTCCGATATCTTCGTTCTTGGCCAGGAGCTTCCGCAGAAGTTCTGGGAGCAGGGGTGCGGTTCAAATGAGCCATCCAGCAATATATGCTTCTTCCAGCTTACTGCTGATAAAAAGAAGTTCAAGGAAGACGTGAACGGGGCGAGCATCGTTCGTTCCATCCTTAATCTGTACAGTAACGACTGGTTCCTGGGTAGGAACGATACCATGAGGGCTGGCGACGTGCAGTCGGACTCGGAGGTAGATAAGGTTCGTAATAAGGACGGCAACTGGGATTACATCGGCAAGCAGACGACAAGGGACGTGATTAACAATATTCATATCGATAAGCATGTTCTATTTAAGCCTTATCTTGTGCTGAATGATAGCAATCCTGATAGTGTGTGCGTGAAGCAGTGCAAGAACCGTATAAGCGAGACGTCACACATCGATGGCCTTGGCGATAAGTACTTTGAAGACCTTGCAAGGGACAATGGCGGTCAGTATCCTATCGGTATTGGATTCCCAGGATTGGTACAGACGGCAGTAAGGACTTCAGACCCATCATGCAGCGACATAACAGAGCTAATGCAGAAGTCATTGTCAAGGTCAGGTGGTATTGCGAATTTTGTTGCGAACAAAATGGGATACTCATGTTGGCAGGAGCTTCTGTGGGATTTCTCGCCGAGGGGTCTGTTCTCCATAACTGATATGATAAATGCTTTCTTTGATGAGGAACAGTATGCAGTGCCCAGGCGTTTGAAGATTATGTATGACCTTGGTATCATTGATGCGAATGGCCAGATAAAGAGGGATGGCGGCGGAGAGGTATCAGGCGGCGTGGCTCCTGGCGAGGGGGCTTACGCTAACATAAAGTCGGAGCCTGATTCAGGTTTTACAGGGGTATCGCAGCCAGTTTTCCAGGCAGGGCAGCAGCCTGCAGTTCCACAGCAGTCCGGTGGCATGCAGCAGCCAGTTACAGGCACGCAGCCACAGGTTCCGCAGGAAAAACCTTTGTCTGAAATGTCAAATGGGGAGCGCATAAAATACGCAAGGTTGCAGCGCTTGAAGTCTCTACAGGTGACGAAAGAGAATGCCCAGGCTGTCGAAAATACGATAAAGGAAACTGTGGCAGAGAACGCTGAAGAACGTCAGGGTGTTCGTAAGCTAAGCCAGTCAGAGATTGAAAAGGTTGTGACGCTTATGACGAATAAGCTGCAAAGTGACTACGGGCAGCCTTTCGATGACAAGTTGTATAAGCTGTTAAGTAAGATGATTCGTGCGTTCCTTGTGAACGCAAACAAGTAGGTAAGGGGGTAGGTTGTTATGGCTGAGCAGGAAAGAAATTGGTCTAGCATGGAGGACTTGCTTTCAGACCCTACGGTGTCTGCGCTTTTTAAGGATGCGAATGTGCAGGCAATGGAGGCTTGTCAGGAGGTACTTGACGAACAGGCTGTAGCGCAGGCTGACGGGTATCAGGGTGATGAAGCCCTTGATGTTGCGGTAAACAGGGCTTCCAGCCAGACAAGGGGTACTGTGGAGTTCCCGCCAGCGGTGATATGTGATTCTGATAAGTCTTTTAATGCTGTGATGGCAGAAAAATTTGGTGGGGTATATTCTGGTGATACTTCGGAGACTGCTTCAGAGGATGATATAAAGGAACTTTTTGATGAGGAAGAGGAGAAAGAGGAGTCATCCGGCAAAAAGTCCTTATTCGACGCTTTTAAGTCCGAGTCAAAGAAATCCGAGCCTAGTAATGGAGCTGGAATGCCAGAAGGCAAAGCCTATACTGGTAAGAAATTCTTTGAGACGAAGAAGGCTGTATTTGAGGATACTAAGACTTCTGCACAGGCTGAATCACAGGTGTTGTATGACTCCCAGAGTATTCAGATAGGCGGAAAAGTAGTCGAGTTACGTCAGGCTACGAGGAGTTTCGAGTCAATACCGGGCTTCGGGGGTAGTGATGACCTTGAGGGAAATTTCAAGGCCGTTGTTGATTTTATCACTGCACAAGTCAGGAGGGATTTTGGCGGCTGGGATAAGGTTCGCAGTATAGCCGTAAGTGGTGATTATCTCATCATAAATAGGATAATGTACACGCCTGAGTTTGGCTTGAACCATGATAAGTATACGCAGAGTCTGCCGATTGATTTGGCCGGGTTGTTTGATGAGTCGGCATATGCCAGGTTCTTCAACTGGGCGAAGCTTGGGCAGATGGTGAATCTTTCTTCCTTAAGCTTTGATGACGCTTCATTCTTTGCGCAGGAGATTGCACCTTATTTCTCCGCACGCAAGACGTCTGAAATCGAGATGCTGTTCAAGCGCATGCCACGGATGCAGGAGCTTGTGCTTGGCTCGGACGTAATAACAAGGTCGGAGTTGGAAGGCGGCAGAAAGGATTTGAAGGCTGGTGGTTCAGGTGGCAATGTTATGAAGGTGGTGCGCAAGGAGAAATTGCGCAACAGGCTTTTGACAGGGTTCAAGCTTGACGTGGTCGGCGGCAGCGACAATCTGCGCAGTTTCACGTCCGACAGCCTTAAGAATTATGCCAAGAATAGGGGAAATAAGGGCTTCCTGCGATATGGCGGAGGGGTACTTGCGAGGAGCGGCCTTGCATTTGCCGGGCT
The DNA here is from genome assembly GCA_947599905.1 of uncultured Lachnospiraceae bacterium. Taxonomy (GTDB): domain Bacteria; phylum Bacillota; class Clostridia; order Lachnospirales; family Lachnospiraceae; genus UBA3402. The sequence goes on along the minus strand of CANQFR010000001.1, from coordinate 39,538 downwards.
TGTGCAGAACTTCGGTTGCCACTTGATCCGCAATATCAAAAATATAGTGACAGGAAATGAAGAAACTGTGCCAGTTGACCTTGACAAAGGCTGAGAAATATGGTATAATTATATCAAGAAAATTGAAAGGGGTTCTGGGTTTTGGTGTATATAGGTTGTGACGTGGACGGTGTCCTGCTGGACATGCAGGACAGGGTTCGTGAACAGGCGAAAAGGATGTACGGGATGGACTTGGATGTCAAGTCTCAGACCGTTTATGATATGAGTCAGGTAGTTCAAAAGGATGTGCTTCGGGGTATCTTTTCTGAGCCAGGAACGTATGAAAGTGTTCCAGTGTATGCCGGGGCGAGGGAGTTTTTAAAAAGGCTTCGTGAGTATGGCGATGTGTTCGCTTACACAAGCGTTCCGGCGTGCGGTTTTGAAGGAAGGGTAAAGCAGTTAAGGTGGCTTGGTTTCAAGAATAGCGAGATACTGATGTTTTCTGGCGATAAGCCGTACATACATTGGTTTGACATGCTGATTGAGGATGATCCTTCAAAAGTAAGGCAGTATGTGAAAATGGGCAGCAATGTGGTTTTGTTCGACAGGCCGTATAATAAAAAGTGTGGCTCTGGTTTTTCAAGGGCTTATGGGTATCAGGATGTTCTTGATATAGTAGGGTGGAAGTATGGGTATGAATGTAGGCGTGGAGGCGTTGCTTGTAAAGCGTAAGAATGATGCTGTTCTCTCTTTTGAAAAGGTCATGATAAAGGACGGTGCTGTCGGGATACGTGGGATTTTTCATCCTTTCGAGGATGACGTCATACAGGTGGACATAAATAGGTATGAGAAAGCGTTTTTCGTTGTCGGGCAGTCGGATTGTGCTTCTGTGGATGCAATGCTTCGCAGTGATGACGGTGTACGTCATTTTCTGTTCGCACCGATTCTGTTCGTTTTGTGTGATGATGAGAAGCCTGTTGACATGACTGAAAAGTTCCACAATAAAATAATCAAGATTACGGAGTTTTATTGAAGATGAGTCCATATGAAGTGTTAGGTGTTCAGCAGTGTGCTGATAAGGAGACATGCAAGGCGGCGTACAGAAAGCTGGTTAAGAAGTATCATCCTGATTCTCCTAATGGCGACAAGGATAAGTTCGATGAGGTGGTGAAGGCTTGGGAGTATATAGAGTCTGGTAAGGGAGTTACTTTCAAGCATCGCTCTTCAGGGGTAATTCATCATACTGGCTTGTTTAGGTTCAAGTTCGTATAAACCTGATGCTAATGTAGCATCGGTTTAAAATAAAGGTAAAGTAAGGAGGAAATAAAGCAATGGGAAAGCCTGTTGTAAATGATGTTGTGAAGCTCACCGACTGGGATAGCAGCGGCTGGCTTCAGAAAGGTGGAAAGAAGCCCGGAAGCCGTGTAGTTTTCGTGTTTGCTTCCAAGGTGTATAAGACCGATGAGGGTAAGGATTTGACGGTGTTCTTCATACCCAGTACCGCATATGTTTGGGATGAGGATGATCCTTGGAACGCCGAGGAGATGAAGGCGTGGATCAAGGAGAAAGGCAACTATGATCCTGATGCATATCCTTTTGATTACGATGAGTGTGTTGACCTGTTTGACTACAATAATGAGATCCGTGAGGATGTTCTGGAGCGGCTCGGTATTGCCAAGTATAAGGATGACATCATCGCACATCTGGACGACATTGCACCCTACGGTGAGGAAACTGAGGCATCCATGTAAATGCCGCCTGAATATGTTTGAAAGGCTCCTCGCTTAGCCATGCGTGCAGGCGAGGGGCTTTTTATTAAGGAGGGCTTGGCATATGGGTAATGCTCAGATTGTCCTTGCGGATTGGGCACGTTGGGAAGGTTTTAGCTTTTACGGCAAAATGCTGTCCAACAAGGTAGACTTAAAGGGGTACATCGGCGAGGTGTACATCATAAGGTATGCTGTTGGTTCGTGTGGAATTAGGAAGCAGACGGATGCAGCCAGCGTGCTAAAAACGTATGGCAAGAATCCTTCACTAATCGATGGAGTCTTAATACCAACGAAGGCGACGGATTTCGGTGGTACGAGGTTAGAATTTTTTGTAAGGGTATGCAGGGACAGTTTTCATCATCTTTTCGCCTGCGATAAAGAGTCTGGTTTTGTATGTGACCTAGGGGTACAGTCATTTCCAGACGGCTGGTGGTATTACTCTAATGGTGAATATGGTGCGGATTTGGAGTTTACTTTCGTTACGAACGGGCTACCGCATCACATAATCATGAAAGACGGGGTATTCGCATACGCAGGAAGTCCAGGAGACAGGAAGAGGTGTGTAACTCTTAGGGAGGTAATCTTCTGATGCTTGTAAGGCAGGCAATCTTGTTCAGGTATGACGGAAAAGTGGTTTCGGGTGATGAGATTTGTGTAACCAATGTTGGTTCGGCATTAGTTGTCGATTACAGTGGCATGGAGGCAAGGTCTGAACGCATTACAAGCCTGTATGAGTTGATGAATTGCAGGGCGGACAACATCGTGGTAGACAGAAGTAAGATGTGCGTGTATGTGAGGCGGTCTGCCTGTCCGGGAAAGTGGGGCTTTAAGCCATTTGGCACAACGTTCATGGCATATGTGAATGGGTATGTGTGCAGGACTGGTCTGAGTACAATGAACGGGACACCTTGGGCAATAGCGCATTACAAGGCAGACGGTAAGGAAAGGCTGTTGGCTCAATTCTTATTTTCAGCTGATACTTATTCATATGTGTTCTATGTGGAGGCAGGAATGCTCTTTGAAAACAGTCAGGTGATTGGCGATGACGTTTTCGTTGGTAGGCTCGAGACAGAGAGGGAGCTAGTATCTGGCTCTGGGGTAGGAAGGGCGCAGTGCTTTTGTGATTGGAAGAGCGGTAAGTTTGCATACGTCTGTGTAAATTATGATTATGTGGATCACCCTGTGATTGTGACGGATGTATCACGGGTATTTAATAATCACAGTTACCCGAATGATTTGAATAGGCTGTTCTGGCTAACTTTTGTTAACGGGGTATTGACAGTAAGGCGGCGTACTCAGCACGGGCATGATTATGTAAATATAGAGTTGCCTGAATGCGGTGCGATGAATAGGTTTTCTTATTATCAGGAAGATAAATGTAGTTACGTTATATATGTTCATTTCGATGATTTTACGGATTTGTATTTGAGTTCTTCAAGGAAGAAGCTTACCGTGATGCGTGGTGTTTCGAATGTGTTGGATGGCGGTGCAAGCTTCGTTTATAAAAGGGAGGCTTAAAATGGGCTATAGGTTTCAGGTTTTTGCGGAAAAGGCTAATTGGACGCTTATAAACGGCGAGCCGAGGCATAAGGTTGTCGGTGCGGACGAGGTGTATTACATAACCGATTATTCGGATTTGTCCTGTGACAGGGTGACTGGCGAGGATTTGCTCGGGGCAGTCGCCGGAATAGGCGTGGAGAATATGAACATGGAAGAGGTAAACGGGCATTATTACCTCAAGATGGCAAAACCCACGGATTGCGATGGCGATTACAACGATATGATAACCTGCCTGTTCACGAAGGAGGGCGATGCCTGCCAGGTACTTTTGAACGGCTGGGTTGACGGTCAGGTACGTGGAAAGAAGGCAGTCATAAAGGCACAGGGCTGTCGGGGGTACTACCTTGTCGGCAAGACTGGTGATTCAGTTGTCTTATTTCTCGAGGTGAAGCCAGCGGTGAATGAGGGAGCAACATGCAGGAGTTACATTGTTTCCGAGGAAGGAATCGTTGACATGGCGACTGGTCTTGAGGAGAAGTTCAAATGATGAGGCTGGGCATGCCGCTTAAGTGGCATGGGGTTTGGTCAAGTGTAACATGCCCAGGTACGAAGTTCTGTAAGGAATGTCTAGATTTCATATCGAGGAACTTCAATGCGGAGCGCCCGACAATGCAGATACTGTACAAGCCGAATAACGCATTTGGGGATGTGCATCAGAGGTTGTTCTGGCGTGAGGCTGAAAAGTTGGACATTGTTGAGTACAACACGCTTACAAGGCTGAATGATGTTCCTGCGTTCATGTTCAAAATGGGAATGGTAAGCTGTTACGGTGACTTCGGTTACGATGATGTACGCATTCCAAGAAGGGGTACGGTGTTCGGGGTACATTCACAGGACATAGTGCAGGCTGGCAGAAACGTGCTTGGCTTCAGGTATCTTGGAAGGTCTGGTCTGTGTGCAAAGTTTAATGAGGAAATATGGAATTTTGCATTCTTCATGCACGAAGGTCGGATGTACGTCCAGGTGTGGCTCAGCAATACTCTTTCACGCATCTTCGAGGTAAGTGGCGACGGGCTTGGCATGAAGGACGTGAAGTCAGGCGAAGTTGTAAGATTAGTTCCTTTTAACAGCATTTTATTTGGGTAGGTGTTAAGGTGTACAATGTTCAGGTTGTGAAGTGCGATTTTGATTGGGATATGCTTGTCCAGGATTATGTGAATAATAAGATTCATGAGGTAAGTTTTTCAAAACTCAGCTTTGAAGAATACCACATGACTGTGGATGGCGAGCTTCAGAGGTATGGTATCGGTTCAAAGAAGAGATCAGCATTGCTCAGAAAGTATTTTGGCGTACTAAATGTGGCTGATGACTGGGAGCATATTTTTCCTTGCAGCCCTTCACAGTGTCTTGGTGGTATTGATGCTTTTGCCATTGAGCCTGTTCCAGTGAATTACCGCGGAGGCAGGTACATTCTGATTGAGAACAGGATGCTTGGAAGGCTAAGGTCGGATAGGTTCCTGTTGTTTCCGTTCAAAATGGGTCAGTACAGGAGCATTTGGCACGGCTACAATGTTTCGAACGGCGTTGTTCATTTGTTCCTGAATTTTGATTATAATTCGATGTCTGGTGATTTCACGACGGTCGTGCTTGAGGTTGGTGAAAAGTCAGCCAAGGTTGTATCAAAGCCAGGGATTTTGGATTTTAATTTCAAGGTTATGAAGTATGTGACATTGCGGGAAGTCATGTTCGGTGCAGGTCTGCCAAGGTAAGGGGGTATGTTTCGTGGCGGCGAAAGATGAAGAACTGCTTAAGTTGTCAATAAAGTATTCTAATGAGAATCCACCGGTGTTCCAGGTGATGTATGTTGATAATGCGTTAGGACATACCGTAGGCGGCGTCACTGCCGAGGGTCAGTCCTTGACACAGGTTGCGCCTGGCGATAAGTTCACGCTTGTGAATTACGATAACCTTCAGAAGGTAGCGGATGTGCCTTATGTATGGCTTCGGACTGCAAGGATTAGGGCGGCTGGGTATTTTGGTGCGAATTCATGCCTGCTTCCGAGGAAGGGCGAGGGTCTTGGTGGTAGGCATGTTGGTGACATAATTCAGATGTCAGACAATGTGCTTTGGCTTCGGTATCTCGGCAATAAAAAGTATGTGAAGCTTACGCATGGTATAGCCAATTTCGCATTCTACAAATCTGGTGGGGCATACCGTGTGGTCATATGGAACGAGGACGGAAAGCGTTGCGAATATGAGGCACTTGCAGGGCAGATGCTGTTTAGGAAGCTTGATAAGCCGAATACGCACGGCGTTTCCGTGAAGATAGATGATTTAAGGGATATGATGTTTAGGTAGGTGGTAGTTTATGGTAACTTATCAGGTTCTTTTTAATGACAGTTACATGTACAATGTGTACGAAGGTTTTGAATCATCCCAGACGCTTTATGTTCCGAAGGGAGGTACGAAGCTCCATGTTGTGAATTACGAAGATTTGAGCATTCAGGAGGTTCGTTCTTCGGATTTGATAAGCGGGAAAATTCAGGCGTGTGGGGTATTCAGTGCCGGAGCATTGGTGCTGTATGACAAGTCGTCAGGGGTAGGCGGCAGGCATGCACAAGATATAGAGCAGATAGGAGACATGCTTTTTAGATTTGCATATCTTGGCCCGAAGTTTTACGCAAAGTTTGACCTTCCGGTTGTGAATTATGCTTTCTGGAAGGGAAGGGATGGATTCCTGTATGTCAAGGTGTGGTATTCAAATCAGAAGAGCGAAATGTTCTGGGTAGATACAGGCCCGATTTTGATGAGTAAGAGTGGGCGTGTGATTCGGCTTCAGGACTTAAGGGAGAGCATGTTTAGATGATGTACCGATATCAGGCTGTGAAAGTCAATGGAAACAGACCAATATATATGGTGATTGATTATGATACGGGAACGACTTGCATGTGTGTGAAGAAGGATCTGCCGGAAGGGTGCTGCATATCGCATGTGTATAACCCAAATATTTCGTATTTCGGAAGATATTGGGGTATGCTGGTTCCATTCTTTAATAAGTCAGGCCGAATGTGGGCGTTCGAGAATAGGTTTGTTCCTAGTGATGAACGGATATTCGTGTTCAGGGATGCGTTTCATCCGGTTGATTTTTATTACAGAATAGAGCAGGGGACTGGGTACGTGTTCCTGTCGCTGTGCTGTGGCAAGGACACGGACGTGTACTGTTTGAGGAATGACGGTTTCTGGCTGGATGATAGGGGAGTACCATACCGCTATAAATCCGCAAGGGATATTATGTTTATATAAGGAAGGTATTTTTACAAATGAAGAAGTTTTCTTTGCAGGCGTTTAATTTGCCTGATGGTTCTGTGGAGGTGTTTGATTATGTAAGGAACCAGCATTATTTTACTGCTAAGGATGATAAGTGCCTTAAGGATGCAGGGTTTTTCGTAAGTCCTGATAAGTGCAAGGGCTTTGGCGGTATGGCCAAGGTCGAGTATGTGAATGGAAAGGCGAAGATGACTGCCCTTGGAAGGAGTGCCGTCCTGAATGTTCCAAAGCCTTTGAAGGGGTATGCCTGTTCTCTCACGGGGTATGGAATGTGGTTTGTTTTGTACCTGCAGGATTGTACGAGGATAACGGTGGATTTTTACGAGCATGCGGCAATGGAAAATGGGGTACGAATCCTGTGTTATGAGTAGGATTTTTCAGGAGAAAGTTGAAAATGCTGTTCTAAGGCACCGGTAAAATGGCATGTGATGAGTTGCTAAGCGGTGTAAGTTAAGCCAGAGAAATATGTCATATTTTTTCAATTTGTAATATGAAATCGTTTTTGATATTCTCTTCTGGTTTGGGCTGATTCATTTCGGTTTTGAGAAGTATCTTCATGAGGTTTGTTTGCACCTATTGATTCGTTGTAAATATTGATAAATGTTGTTGAACTTGTTATGTCTGTTTTGTTTCTAATGATGTTTGTAATAGAAGTGAGGTCGATTTGTAATGGCGCACCGCGGGCCACGTGTATTGAACAGGGAGTCACTAATAAAGTATTTCTTTTTAAGTCCTTTTACAAAGGTTACGCATGGGGAGGATGTTCCGAGGATTTTATTGGAAGTTGCGTTAGATAGATTGCTTTCACAGCCGGATATGGTATACATATTGCAGTCAGGCACTTTCCAGGCATTAAAGGCATATGTTTTACAGTCCGTGTATGTGTACATATTGGAGCTTGTTGGCAAGAAGGGTCTGAATTACTGGTCGTATCGGGATTTCGTGAAGGAGAACATTGGGAATGACGCACTGGCAAATCTTCGTGGTTGTTCATTGTCGTTCTCAGTCGGGCTTCTTTCGGAGAAGATGAAGGCAAAGGTAGCGGTCGGAAATTCATCAGCCTTGTTAAGGGGTATGCCGAATTTATTTAAACTGGTCGGAACGTGTGACGTTCCACCAGCCATGTATTATGATTTTGATTACAAGAAGACACCAATGTGGGTAGCCAGTTTTCCGGTGAAGCATGGATTTGACTCTCGTTCGGATATTCTTTATGTTTCCGGGGATTACGTGATGCGCAGTAAGGCTCCGAAAGGAGGCGTGGCGTGCATGTTTTCTGCGTTAGAGGGTTTCTCTTATTTGTTCGGGAATGGTGCATATGATGTTTTGGGCGAGATAGAGTCCAAAGTCATGCAGCTCAAATATGATGAGTGGTATACATGGCTTAAGATAATGCCATTGCAGATGGCTGCAAGATATCTTTCATATAAGTATGGGTATGGTGAGATGAAGTTCGATGATGTCACGGAGAAGCAGGGTAAAAGGGTTATGCGCATGACTATCGTTCCTCACATCAGGCTTGCTAAGGATGAGAAGTATTCTTACTTTATGTGTTTCGGCCCACATCATATGTATGAATTTTTTCTGAGTGAGATGAAGCCTGGCGGGATTTTGTCAGATTGTGCGATATTCCAGATGCTCCCGTCATATTACGGGGTAATTATTCCAAACGATAGCAATGTTATGTGTTGGTAAATTGGGAGGGTTTAAGATGTCAAAATTTTTGCGTTGTCTGTTTTATGTAGGACTTTGTACGATGTTCATGTCGATGTTTTTGTCTGCATGTGCGGCAAAGCAGGGTGGTGACGCATCCAGCCAGTCTGTGACAGTTGCGGATGATGCGAATCTGTTCGATGACCATGTACAATATGTAACGGATAGGATTGTGTTCGCATCTGATTTTAATGAAAAGGTGTCCGTGAAGGAAGGCTCCCAAGTGTACAGGGATGAAACGAGTTTCTTTGAATTTCCTTATGAGGGCGAATTTGATTACTCTGCAGTTTATAGGTTCGCAGGAACTGTTAATATCAGATCGAAAGATGATTCAATGCATGGTTCTTTTTACATCGTCGAGGGCAATGACGGCGTAAGGTATATAGTAAGCGCACTTGATGTGTCTGGTAAGACTGGCACAATCTATGTGGGAAAAGAAGAGGAATAGCGGGGTACGGAAGTTATGAAACTTGTGAAGGATACTGGCAAGGTGAGGGGCTTTTACTCAGAGAAGAAGGGGTACGTTTTCGAGGATTACGCTGGCAATGTTTCAGTGACCGTGCGACATGACGGAAACGTGGTTGTAAAGACCACGCAGGAGGGCGCAGCATGGGACTTCTGGGGCACAGTCGTTTTCCCTGAAATCCAGTTCGGGCTTAGGTACGTTAATGACGCAAGGGTCAGCGGAATAATGGGCGCTTGTGGGAATGCGAGGCCTGAGCGTGGCACTTTGTTTCTGCTGAGTAATAATACGGCGGCTTTCTGCCTTGGGAAGTCTTGGCGTGGCGATGAGCTTGTGCTTTTGGGTGCGCATCCGACGTCCGTGGCATACGAGGGAGCTGGCTCGTTGATACTGTACACGGATTCGTGGAGCGTGGAGGCCATCGGCTTAAATTCCGTCATTCATAAGGACGTGAGGGTTGTGGACGTCATAAGGTACTGGTTCGAGGACGGAATGAATGCCGTTGTGTACAACTGGAACGGCTCCAGGAGGGTGTTTTCGTTGCCCGTTAAGGCAGGAAAGGCGGGGGCTGTATGATTGCCAGCGTGGTCTTGTTCTTCGTATCGCTTAGGGGTCTTGGCGGCATAGGCAGGGTAGTGGTTTCCTTGGCGTGCGTGGCGGCTTTCGCCGTATCCCTTGGGGTATTGCTCGGCGTGTTCGGCACGCTTGCGCTAATGGTTGCGGTTCTGGTCGGGTTCGCTTCGTGCGTGTGTTCATTCATTGTGCTTTTCAGGTATTTGTGGAGATTGTGCTGTGGATAGGCGGGAGGGCGAGGTTTTGTCTGATAATGACATAATGGTTTTCATGGATAGGTGGTATCCCGGCTGGAGGGAGCTTGTGATGACGGATGCGGCGTATCTTGCCATCAAGCCGATAGTATTCGGGGTAAAGGCGGATGTGAATGCGAAGGAGGCTCGCCGTTGTTTCATAAAGTTGCTTGTGACGCTTTGCCTTGGCAGCATGGACGTGTTAAGGGAGCTTGATTCTGTGACTGGTTTTTATCCATGGCTTCTGGACATGTGGGGTGCTGGGCTTCTGGACGGCGTGAGGCGTGACCTGATCTTGCAGTGTTCCACGCATTTCATGGGCGCAGTGGAGAGCCTGTATAAGAATGGCAGGGATGCACATGCCTTTTTCAGCGATATGAGGTCAGGCATAAGTCTGCTCCATTTCCTGTCTGGGTATCTTGACGTGAACGTGCAGGATATAAGGTCTTTTTCAAAGATACTTACATTCAACGGGAAGTTGCGTGATTGGCTGTTAATGTGCTATCATGGAGAGGTAAAGGATTGCATTAAGATAAATAAGAGGTTGATTAGGTCTTTGGAGGCTTCGCATGGGATGTAGGTGGCAGTACCTTGGAAAGGTAAGGGGAGATTACTTGTTCGTCGATTATGCGGACTTGAAGCCGCATCTGCTGTCCTTGTGGGGAGGCGGAAGCCGTGGGTACAGGCTGTATGTGGACGGAAGCCAGGTCACGGACGGAAGTGCCATAGGCATGTCGGAGCATAGCGTGGTGTCTGGGTATGTTGGAGAGTCGAATTATGACGAGTTCATGAATCCGAGGCGTTCGTTCCCAGGGCAGTTCAGTGTGGTGCATTCGCAGGATTTGGTATGCAAGCTGTACGATTACAAGAGGGTGCTTGTGGAGAACGCCGCTTTGAGGGGTATAACGGACAGGAGGTTCCTTCTGGTTCGTGTGTATGATGATTTTCTTGAGGATAACTGGTGGTACGGTTTCTATAAGGAGACTTATCCAGTCGAATGTTTCGTTCTTAAGGTATTCAGCTGTTACAGGCCAGTGGAAAGGTATTTGCTTCCGCAGGGTTATTCATATTTCCTGAATGACCATAAATTGATAAAGTATAAGACCTTAAGGGAGATTATGTTTGGCAATGTATGATTACCAGGTGTGCAGGGTGCTTGACAATAGAGTGGATTTGATAGATTACACTTGCGATAGGTTGATTTCTCTTAAGTTCGAGAAATTGCCGATCGGCAAGTTTTCTCTTTATGTGCCAAGTGAGGGTGATTACATAGTAAGGTACACGCTTGGCCAGTGCCTTGCAGCCGCAGGGTATGGCAGCTTGAACATGAAGCACACGGATAGCATGATGTTTTCTGTTGGGTGCGCATATTTTAAAGGCTGTGACATGAAGATATCCATGAGGGGGTACGCCGGAGGATATCTGTTTTACGCAAAACCCTTTAATAAGTATCTGTACATGTCAAGGGAGACAGTCGTATGGGTGAATATGTCGCCATTTTATGATAATAGCAAGTACGGGTATGTGAAGGAGGGTGTCGCATGGCGTGTTTTCATATTCAGCAGTACGAATCGCCAGGTTCCGTTGTATGAGTTGGTGTTTTCTGCAAGCCATGTGGATGTCTATTACGTTCCGCTTAATGGTGGGAAGCCGAAGTGGAAGGCGAGTCTTAAGTATGAGACGATGAATCAGATTATTTTCAGGTAGGCGTGGTTTCATTGGAAAAGTATAATGTGCAGGTTCTGCATTTTAGGGATGGCAATGTGTTGGTTGCCGATTATAAGAATAATGTCAGGAAGACCGTGAAAATCGTGAAGTGCCATGCCAGTGACGGGACGTATTACGAGGGGACTGAGGTAGGTGGCAGCGGAGCTTTTGTAGGTGTATCAAGTAAGTGTAAATGTGTCGCCGATGTGGTAAGGCTGATGTACGGGAACGTGAATATGGTTCGCACATGGACGGGTAAGCAGATTTACGGTGTATTGCCTTGTCAGTGCATCGGGTTTAAGAAGCCCTTGTTTAACGTTTCTGAACTGAGTGGCGGCGATTTGTGCATTGAGTGCCTTGTATATCCAGAGCTTGGCACAAGGCGGTTCGTAAGGCTGCTCCGTTACATGGATTGGGGCGTGTGCGATGATAATCCATCCAAGGTGTTTTTTGGCTGGTACTATATGCCATTCATTAATGCATGGGATTTGAGCCTGCAGACCACGGACGAGCATGTGTCAGTGCATGTGAATTTTTACAGGAATGGAATTCATATCCCAGCCTTGGGGTACAAATCTGGGTACTCAACGTTCATGGAGGTATGTTTCGGGAATGGCTAAGAAGTTTGCGGTACAGGCGTTCCAATTATACAGTAATGACAGGATTGGCTTGTTTGATTACAGGCAGAACATCTGGAGGTGTGTCGCTTTTAATAAGTATCATGTAGGCAGCAATACTTATTATGAGGGCTTTGATGTGGACAATGAGAAGGTAATGGTCACGTCAACCTGTAAGTGCGAGTGCCTTGCTGATTTGGTTGAGAGGCTGTATGGGGGAAGCGTGAACATGGGAAGGATGATGTGGAACTCAATATACGGGGTATCGCCGGAGCAGTGCTTTGGCTGTGGCAAGTCATTGTTTAATGTACGCAAGTATGGGAATGGTCTTTTGGTCGAGTGCCTTGCATGGCCTTCTCTTGGGGCAAGGCGTTTCATAGTGCTTGATTATGTTAATGATTGGTTTACAGTGTACCATGAACCGTCAAAGCCGTTCTTTGGGTATTTTTATGTTCCGTCAATGCAGTGCTGGGTACTGCGGATACGTGGGGAAGACCCGCATGTGAGCTACAGCTTGAGTTTCTATGAGCGTGGAGTGTTTGATCCGTTGAATAAGGTAAGCAGTGGTTACTTGACATTTAAGGAGGTGTGTATGCTAAATGGCTGAGAAATATGACGTCCAGGTTGTGAGTATTGCTGAAAGTCACTGCATAGTAATCGATTACAAGGTCGGGAAGCTTCGGCATGTGAATTTTGCCACGACAAGGCAGAATACTATGATTCTGTACTCAGGCACGGAGGCATTCGGTGGCAACAGCGTTCCGTTTAATGTCGGGTGTAAGTCAGAAGCAGAGGTATTGAGGCGCATGTACGGCAACGTCAATGTGGACATGGAGACGGTCGGGTGGTCTGGGATTGAGAGGACTCACGTATTTGGCATAAGGCCTGACGAGTGCAAGGGCGTTAAGGAGTCGCTGTTTGATGCGGCTGTCCTGTATAGAGGGGATTTGTGCGTGGAGAGCAGGGCTTACGGGGTATCAGATCCAAGGCGTTTCGCAAGGATACCAAGGTTCACGTGGGACTGGCAGACGTGCAAGTCAGACAGTTCAAAGGTAGCTTTCGGGTATTGTTGGATTCCGGAGCGTGAGGCTTGGTATTTTACTGTAAGGTTGACAAATTATACGTTCCAGGCGGTATTATTTTATAAGGATAGTTTTCTTTTGACGATGGATAATGAGCCGCATCCTTTGAGGACGTTTAGGGAGGTGTCTCTAGGGTAGTATGGCGAGGTACGATGCACAGGTTATTAATTTCGAGGTTTCGGACGGCGAGTGGTGGGTCACTGGCGTGGATTACAGGTGCAAGGATTGTTTTGACTTGTCGCTTATAAGGTCTGTCGATTTCTATGCCGATGAGGATGACGATCCGAAGTTGGTTGACATGGTTTCCAAGAATCCGTATGTGTTGACGGTGAAGTATGGCAACGAGCTTGACCCGGAGTTTTACGGTGGCAGGGATATGGGCGAGTGCTTGCAGAAGGCTTTCGGTAGGACGAATCTGGACTGGAAGCGGCAGCGTCTGGAGCATTGCCAGCCGCAGGATTGCCAGGGGTATGAGGAGGACGTATTCACTGTAAGGAAGGTGAATGGAGGTGCGCTGTTTGAGTGCATGTTCCGTGGTGACAGGGAGGACAGGTTTCTGTTCGTGTCAGAGGAGGCGAAATGGGAGTCCGATCCGCCAGCATGGGGCTGGGACGGCAGCGGGCTTGGGCTTACTGCGAGGTATGGCTGGTATTGGGAGAGGGAGAAGGCTTGCCATGTGCTTGTGCTTTCGTCCGGGAAGGAAGGCGGGAAGAATTATTTGGATTTTGCCATCTTTTACATGGAGGAGAATGGCGCAGTAGACGAGGTCGATAACTGTACGATTCCCTATATAAAGCTTGAGGACGCACCAAGCGGCGGCAGGTCAATGTATGACTACCAGGTGTTTAAGAAGGATGATTCGGATTTTTATGTAATAGATTATGGCAAGTCCGTGTGTAAGAAGGTTGAGACCTTCAAGGTTTTCGGCAAGTGTTCAGTAAGGCTGGACGGCGTGCGTGGAACAGGGCTTGGAAAGGATGTACCGTCAGCCATCAGCAACATGCTTAAGGGGTACGTGAACCTGTCCAAGGCAGGTTCTATTTTACCAGGCTTGCCACATCAGGCGTTTAGGGGAGCCGATTCGGACATGTTTCGGTTTTCAGTGGACAGGAACAACGGGGTACAGGTGATAGAGTGCCGGATGTTCGGCGACAGGGCGGATAGGTTCGTATGCATACCTTTTACGCATATCGTGTGGACGAGCGACGGTTCGGCTGTCATGATTGGCGTGAAGCCGGATAGCCCTTCTTACGGGTACGCAAGGAGGGAGGATGGCGGCTTGTCACTTTATCTTCTGGATGAAGGTAAATTAACAGCCGAGGTGATATTCTACGAGTGGCATATAGCCATCGCAGGCGGCGATTTTAGGTATTCGTATAAGACTTTGAGGGAGGTCATGTTTAATAATAAAGTTTGACTCGGGCAGTGTCGCCTGAAGATATTTGATGGAGAGACATATGTACGATTATGATGATTATCATTTTAGATATTACAGCGCCCAGGTACTTGATTTTAAGTTTACAGGCGACAGTCTGTGGATGATAGGGGTAGATTACACAAGAAGGGATTTCTTTGACGTTGATGTAAGGGCTTTGAGCGTCATCGAGGACAAAGACCTTGCTAGTAAGTATTCTGGGAGCAGGTATTTGATGCGCTTGAAGTGGGGTAATTCGGATAATACGGGGTATCTGTCAAAGAATTATGTCTCTGAGTGTATTAGGAAGGTGTTTAAGGATTTAAATATTGAATTAAGCTTCAATGCTAGGATAAAGAGACGCAATGATAGGCTAAAGAGATGCGAGCCATCGTATTGTATTGGTTTTACCGATCATTTGTTTAAAATAAGGAAAGTTGATGGAGGAACGCTGTTCAAGTGCTGTTTTATGGGCGAGCGTGAGGACAACATTGTGTTCGTTCCAGATAGTGGAGAGATAAGCTGGCCTTGGAACGGGTACGATAAGCTTGGGACGGACTTTAGGTACGGCTGGTATTTTGATAAGAAGTATGACTGTAATGTGCTTTTTCTGTCCAGCGGTGGCTGTAGGGAAGGCGAGGAAAGGCATAATTTGAGGCTCCGAATGGAGAAGGGCGGAGCAGTCGATATAGATTCAGGGGTAGTTCTTCCTTATTTTAAGGTTGAAGATGCTCCGGGTTATCCCGTGTACGGTTGCCAGATTTTTAAGATTGAAACTGTTCGGCGTCCAGACAATTATAATTATAAATTAAGGAGTTTTGTGATAGATTATAAAAGCGGTGAATGCAGTGCTTTAAAGAATACATATGGGGAGTTGAGTTCTCTTGGTTGTGTGAATGTTGTGGAGGGAGAGGTGCAGCCAGGTCTGCCTTACAGAAAGTATGCTGGTGCGGATGCCAATGTGTTTAAGTTCGAGTCAGTACCAGGTGCAGGGCTTACGCTGATAGAGTGCAATTATTTCGGTGAAAGGGAAGACAGGTTCTTGGCAGTTCCAACGAACAAGCTTAATGGCTGGATGTACGAGTACGTGTTTGATGAAAATGTTGAAAATAAATTTGCGAAGCAGGCATCATTCGGGTATTCGAAGTGTGCAAATGGTGGCGTGTCATTATGGCTGTTGTTAAATGGGGAGCTTGCAAAAGAGGTAAGGTTTTATAAGGATCATGCGGATGTAAGGACTCCGCATGGCAAGAATTTCCGTTGTGAATACAGGACGCATGAGCAAATCGTAAGGGGTATCGTGTTTGGCACGATTGAAAATAATCAGGGTGGTTTATAAATGCCTGAAGCGAGTGTGAGGTATTTGATGTATGTTGGAATTTAATTGTCAGATGTTTGAGTCTGATTATGATCCGTATGAATTAACGGTAATAGATTATAAGAGGGGTATTTGCAGGCCAGTGCATATTCATGAACATGGTAATGGTGATATTTCCGTGAGTGTAATCGACACAGGAGAGTGTCGTGGAGTGAGCATAACAGAGGCACTTAACAAGCTGTTTGGCGGCGTGAATATGGTAAAGGAAGTTGACATGCCTGATGAGATTATGCCTGGCTTGCCGCAGAATAAGTTTAACGGTGCAAGGGACGATCTGTTCGGTTTCTTCACATTAGGCAAGTTTGGGTATAAGGTCGTAGAGTGCAAATGAATGGCAGGGCGTGCCAATAGGTTCGTAGTTATGTCTCCAAAGCAAACAAGGTGGTCGAGCGACAGGTTCCAGTCGGAGTATGACGAGGCTTCTTACGGGTACAGTAAGTCAGTAGGAGGCTATATTTTGTGGATGTTGCTTGGCGGCGGATTTGAGACGAAGGTACGGTTCTATAGCGACTATGCCGAAGGCAGTGACCTTGTCGATCGGTTCAGGCTGGAGTATAAGACATTGGAGCAGATTTTGAGGGAGGTGTTGTTCAGTGCCGAAGTATGATGCCCAGGTGTTGTCACTGGAGTCGACACGTGTTTTTGCAATCGACTATAAGGATGATACGCTCATGGAGTTGGACATTGAGCGTGTGATGCCAGGCGAGGTGGGCAAATATTTGAGGAAGAGGCTTGGCAGGATAAACCTTGAGGGGTACAGGGTTCTTCCGTGCCCTGTTTCTGATTTTACGGATTATGTAAAGTACGATTTCAGGAAGTATGGCGAAGGGGTGCTTGTAGAGGACTTGTCGAGGAGTCGGAAGGGCATCCCGGCAAGGTTCATGTATTTGAGGTATATGGATTATGGGATCAGCAGTGCCGCTTCGGAACAGCCGTGGGGCGGCTATTATTTTGACCAGGCTTCTGGGATTATGTCTCTGCTGGTGATGCTTGGCAGCACGAGGCACGTGACTGAGCTGTATGTGGACGTCACTGGAAGGTCGATGGGCGTTGGAAAGGTATATGATAAGCGGCTGTCACGTTATATGGGGTACGCACGTCTGGAAGAGGTGCTGTTTGGTTATTAAGGGTGGTGTTTGGTGTTGCCGAAGTATGATTCACAGGTATTGAGTTTAGGGGTATGGGCGATAGAGGCCGTAAATTACAGCCATGAGAGGCGTGTCGAGGTTGATTTGTCGAACGCTTTCATGAAGGACTTGCCTGGGCTTGTAGAGAGGAACCTTGGCAGGACGAATTACATAAACGGGCTGATTTGCCCGTGCAGGGTGTCGGATTTTACCACGGATGTGAAGTTCGATTTCTACAGCACAGAGAATTATGCCGTTGTGGAGAACCTGATGAGGAAGAAGCGTGGGCTTCGTGACAGGTTCATTGCATTGAGTGCGCCGGAGCATCGTGTGGATTTGACCATAACACCGAAGCAGGTCTGGGGAGGGTATTATTGGGATGTTATTGCCTGCTATACGGTTGTCAGGGTGCTTGCCGGGTACGGGGAGACGGTTGCTGAACTGTTTGTAGATACGAATGGAAATGTGTTTTCAGACAATCTTAAGGTTTATGACAGGATGCTAGGCAGGTATTTAAGGTATTTACGCCCAGAGGAAGTAGTCATGGGGGTGTTGAGTTAATGGCTATTGCGCAGTGCATTGGTGATTATATCGGCTGTTTTGAGTTCGTGGATTACAATACGCTGAAGTTGTCAAAATATTATAGGGTTGGCGGCGAGAACAGCCTGCTTGTGACATCAGGCACGTGGAATGTGAGGCTTCCTCTGGATACTGTTGTCGGGAAGAATTCATACAGGGGCTTCAATGGAGGCATCCCGGTGTTCCCGGAGGACTGTGTCGGCATCCATTGTATGGACGTATTGATGAAAAGGGTAAGGTACGGGGGCACGGAGTCATTCCTTGTGGAGTATGCGGCTCTTGGCGTGGAAAGGCGTTACGCATATCTTGAGGGGTATGCCGAGTGGCTTCCGGAGAATTGGTGGTTTGCATTCTTCCAGCATGATAAGGGATGTATAGCGTTGAGGCTGTACATAGGCAGTTCATGTGAGTTGTATGTTTGGCTGTTCAAAGACCACTATGAAATCGGTGTGCTTTCATTGAATATGGCGAAGCTGCCCTATGTGACTCTAAGGGACGTGATGTTTAAACAGTAAGGAGGCTGATTTTTGCATGGCATATGCAGTCCAGATACTTAATGCGACCCAGGACGTGCTTTATGCGCTTGATTATTCAAACTGTACGAGGCGAAATTTGGTAATAACGACAACTTCGAGTGGGAGTGTGCGTGTGTATTCATGCAGTAAGCATCTGGGCGATTCAGCATATCATCACAGCCTTCAGGAGTGCCTTGAGGAGATGTTAGGAAGCGTAAACGTGGTTGGAAATTCTATTCTTCCATGTATACCAGGGCAGTGCATTGGCGAGAAGAATGGTATTATAAGGGCTTCATATAGTAGGGGCGTTGTGATGCTTGAGAACCTGATGAGGAGTAAGCGCCGTGACAGGTTCGTTCGGCTGTCTGGGGTATACAGGGAGGGTTTCTGGTACGGGTATTCCATTGGCGAGAAGCAGAACGTGTTCACTGTTTACATATGCGATTCCGATGGCAAGTACAAGGAGGTGTCCGTTACAAGGCGTGGCGTGTATGAATCATCAGATAAATTTCTGAGGTATAGAACCATGGAGGACATCATGTTTAATAGAGAGGTGGCAGGATAATGGCTTATGATGTCCAGGTTATACCGACGAATTCGGATATATACATGGTGATAGATTACAGGACTGGCAGGATGCATCATGTAAGCGTCATGCACACTGCGCAGGGCATAAAGGCTTATGCGGGGTATTACGGGATGAAAAGCCAGAGTAAGACTTTGCAGGAGGCGTTCCAGGGGCTTTTCGGCGATTGCAATCTGTCTGGCAATTACATCGTTCCTTGCGTTCCAGGGCAGTGTGTCGGGCATTTGAACGGTCAGTTCAAAGCACAGGTTCTTGGTGGGCACGTTGTGCTTGAGTGCCTTGCCTTCGGAAAGTCACGGGATCGCTTTGTTCAGTTGGAGAGAAACTGTTCGGCGGAGCTGTTCTGGTATGGCTACAGCATGGACACGAAGGATGTGTGGTCATTTTATATAAATACCAACGCAATGCTGTATTACAAGGTATCGGTGACAAGGGACGGCGTAGAGGAGAGGGGTACGAAGCTCCTTAAGTTCCGCACTTTGGAGGAAATCATGTTTGGCAAGGGGTAGTTGGGTTATGTATGACGTTCAGGTGATTCAGGTTCTCGACAATCTGTTCCGTGTGATTGATTATAGGGATTGCAGCATAACGCCAGTGCGTCTGGATAGGTTCGGCGGTGGCTACAGGGTAGAGCCGCAGATGCTTAGGTCGTCAGACAGGCATAATTGCTGGAGGGATTGTTTTGTCGAGGTATTCGGCGAGTGCAATGTGATTAAGAATGACGTTGTTCCTTGCCTGCCAAGCCAGTGTTTTGGCAATTTAAATGATTTGTTTAAGATGCAGGTTGTGAATGGGCGTGTAGTAATCGAATGCCTTGCCTTGAGCGAGCGGCGTGAGCGTTTTGCGCAGCTTGAGGGTGTGCGGATACAGGCTACGCATGACGTGTGGTACGGGTACGGGTACCGTGGGAAGGAGGAGGCTTTCACGTTTTTCATAAACACGCCGGACGGGCGTTATTTCACCGTGAAGTTCACGGAGGAGGGCGTGCAGGAGCAAGGTGCTGTGCTAAAGGGGTATCAGACGCTGGAAAGGATTTTGTTTTAGTGATATGGGCGATAAGAAGTATCTGTTACAGGTGATAAATGAGGATAGCGGCGTGTACGAGGCAATAGATTACAAGGACTGCCGTTTGATGAAGTTCAAGGTCAGCATAGACTTTAACTCGGGGTATTATGTTGTCGGCATGCGTGATGGCAGAAGGTATAAGACTTCGCACGCCTGCCTTGAGGGCACTGTCGGCGGCAGCGTGGCGTTCTCCGATGTGCGGTATGGAAGCCCCAGTTACCCGGAAGAGTGCGTTGGGTGTGATTCTCCGCTGTTTGCAGTTTCAAGGTTTGGGTATTCTTCACTTGCAGTGGAGAATAAGACCATAAGCGGGTCAAACAGGTATATAATGTGCGCAGTCGGCATGGCGAATTCGGAGTCGGTTGAGTGGCATGGGTACTACAGGGATTACGGTAAGTATGTTTTGAGGGTATGCATAGTCGGTAAAAAGAGCCATGGCATGAGCGGAAGGAGTAGGGAGTGCTATGATTTTGTGTTCGAGGACGGTGCAAATCTCGTTAAGATGTTCGAGGCTCCGAATGGCGGCATGGCGTGTGCGCTGCCGTATGTGGACATGAGGTCTGTGCTGATGCTTAACGGTAGGAGGGTCTGACATGGGTGCTGTTGCCACGAATGGACTGTATGACGCCCAGGTCTATTTTAAGAATGCGAGGAGTGCATATTTGATAGATTATAGGGCTGGATTGAATATACCAGTCCAGAACAGCAAGAGGCGTGACGGCCTTTATGAGGCATGGCGTGGCGGCGAACTGAAGAATGCGGTGGTAGGAAGGAATTTTACCGATTGCCTAATACAGATGTTCGGACGTGTGAATGTGGATTCCAGCGGCATCGTAATACCAGTGACGCCTGGCATGTGCGTGAAAGGCCAGGAGCTTTTCCTTGTAACGCAGTTTAGGGACGGTATGCTGGTCGAGAACTTGAAATATCGCTCGATGGGGGTAGAAAGGCGTTTTGCCTACGCAAAGTTAGATCAGTCACAGAGGTTCACTGGCACGTCAGGAACATACTGGTACGGGTATGTGAGAACTGGAAATTATTATGATATTTACATCTTGGATTGCCAGAAGAACTGGCCTGAAAGGAAGCATTTGAGGTGGAGCGATTTGGATTTGTATCCTGTGGACATAGAACCCAGGACTAAAGTGCCACGTAAATGCATGATGTATACGATCAGGGAAATAATGTTTTGTTAGGTTGGTGGCGTTTTGAAAGTTAAGTATGATGCTCAGATAATAAATGCAGTCGGTTTTGTAGTGGAGGCTGTTACATATTCTGATAATGCACTCCATCAGCTGTATGTGGATTATTTGAATAATGGTGGAGTGAGGGTGCTTGATAGTTATATGTCTATGCAGTCGGAGGGCGGGACTCTGAAAAGCTGTATACATTCGCTCCTTGGACGGACGAATCTAGGGATACAGGTGGAAAAAGGCAGTGTAAGGAATGGCACAAGGACTATGAGGTACATACATATTTCGTCTGCGTTGCCGGAGGAGTGTGCAGGCTGGAAGGATGGGGTAATCAGGGTCGGGAAGGCGGTACATGGAACAGTCATAGAGGCTGCATTCTTAGGTTCTTTAAGGCAGAATAGATTTATGTTCATTCCTGCAGATGCAAAGTATAGTAATGGCAAAACGTGGGTATTTTCGAATGGAGCGGACGACCAGTGGTATGCATATTACATAAGCAATGGCATTGTAATCTTGAGGCTGCTAAGGGGCAGTAAGGGGCTTGCATCATTTGCAATGTATAACAGTCATGTAGAGTGCTATAACGACGGGAGTGTGTTTCCGTATAGGACGTTTAAGGAAATAATGTTTTGGGGGTAAGCTTGCCGTGTATTCAGTACAGGTCTGGGAGTATGACGGGCTTCATGCAGTCGTTTTGGATTATAAGACAAATTCCATAAGCCGTGTTGAGTGTGGAAACCTGTTATCAGGAGGGTATCAGGTACTGTATAATGGCAGGAAGTCTGTTGGAAAGGATTTGCGCGAGTGCCTTGGAAATCTGTTTGGGTACGTTAACGTGTCTGAAGGAGGTAAGGTAATTCCTTGCAACCCAACGGATTGCGCCGGATGGAGGGAGCTGTTCCGGCTGAGTTACGCTATAGATACGCACGCATTATACATAGAGAACCTTGCCTGGTCTTCCAGGGGTATAGAGCGGCGTGTGATTAAGTATGATTCCGTGCTTCGTAGGTCTAGGAGGTTTAGCTACGGGTATTTCATGCGGCCGGATGGCAGCATTGATTTATTTATATTCAATATTGACGCTTTCGATTATTATGAGTTTATCTGGGAGACGTCAGGTTTGGTAACATATGTTTCAGGCGTTGGTAAAAATACAACGATTTCGCCAGTGTCCATGAGGGATTTGATTTTAGGTTAGGAGGTGTGCATTATGGTTTTGTACGATGCCCAGGTATGGGAACTGAATAAGGATTGGGCTGTAGTGTTTGACTACAGGAACTCCACGGAAAACGTTGTACGTTACAAGAGGATTAAGAATGGGATGTTAAGGGCTGGGCTTTCGAGGGAAGGCAGCCAGAAGTTTTATGGCTCGACCCTGCGTGAGTGCCTGACAAAGATGTTTGGCCGTGTGAACATGGATGAGAATGGTGCCGTGATACCTTGTACGCCATCGCAGTGTACTGGAGGGTATGAATATTTCGAGTTCTCGTACAACAGGAACAAGGCAACATTTTATGTAGGAAACCGCTTCTGGGGTACGCATAATGTTGAAAGGCGTGTCGCAGCAATCATTACAATGTCAAGGGATAGAAAGGCACCACCGAAGTCAGGCAAGTATTCCTACGCATACATACAAAGACCCACAGGGGTAATGCATTTGTACATAAGGGATTTGGAGACTGGTTGGGAAGGGGATATTTCTTGGTCTGGCAATTTCCGGGAAGCGTTGCTGATTCGTGGTGATGATTCAATGGATTTAAACCTTAAAACTTACGCCGAGCTTGCACAGGAGAATAAGGTCGTAGTGAATGCAACCTATAACGTGCAAGTATGGGATATAAGTGCAGGCCAGGTGCTTGTAGTGGATTATAAGGACATGTCCTTGCATAAGGTACATTATGCGAGAAACGGTTCTACATACGAGGCAACGCTTGATAAGAGTAAGAAAGTTGTCACTGGTACAGGCTTATATGATTTTCTTTACAAGATGTTTGGCAATGTAAATGTCGATAGCCTAGGCAGGATTTTGCCATGTACTCCTTCAAAGTGCGAAGGCTCTGTAGGCAGGGAGTTCTTCAATATAACTGCCCATAGGACTGGAATGCTTGTAGAGAATTTAACATGGGGTAGCAGGGGCGTGTCAAACAGGGTGGCTCTTGTTCCTTATGCGAGGGGTATGTCAGGGCTTTCGTCATCTGGCGTGTTTGAGTACGCCTGTTATACAGATAAGTCAACAGGCGACGTGCATTTCATGGCAAGGGATGTAAGTACTGGTTTGATAAAGAAATTGATATGGAAGTGTGATTATTATACTGTGATAGAGGTTTCTGATTCCAGCAATGCGAGGTACAAATTACAAGTATGTTCAATGAGAGACGTGTTGATGAATGCAGAGAAGCTTGGTTGGGACGGAATCTATTTGAAGTAAGAGGAGGTTTTAATATGATGTATTATGACGCCCAGGTATGGTCTTACAACCATACAAGTGTTTCGGTAATAAGTTACAAGGACTGGAGGCTTCATAAGGTTCTTGTTAAGTGGCCAAGGAAAGACGTGGTATGGAAGGTTTCTGACGGAAAGCAGGAAGTTGTTGGTAAAAGTTTGAAGGAGTGTCTTAACAAGTGTTTCGGTGAAGTGAATATGGACGATATCGGGCACGTACTTCCCTGTACGCCAGCCATGTGTATTGGTTCTGGCGGAGGGGAGTTTTTTAATATAGTGGTGCATCAGAATGGGCTTATGGTTGAAAGTTTTCTGTGGGAGGCACAGGGCGTGGAGCGACGCATTGCACTTGTTCCTTTTACAAGGGGAGGCGGTCTGGTTGCATCGTCAGGTAGGTATTCTCATGCCTGTTACAGGGATGATTCAGGCTCAACAGTGTTCCTTATCATGGACGTGAATACTGGCTGGGAGAAGAGGCTGATCTGGAGGAAGGATTTGCGTTCTGTGATTGATGTTCCTGTTGTGAGTGGTAAGAAGTATTCGTTGACGTTGAAGACGCCACGGGAGATTTTATTCGGTGGCGAAAAACTCAACTGGAAAGGAATCAGTTTGGATAGAGCCTAACAAGGGGGTATCTTTAATGCCGTATCGTTGTGTTTTTAATTATCAGGTTGTAAAAGAACATAATAATAATGTCATTGTTGTGGATTATGCTGTAGGAAGGGCGCATGCAGTGGTTTTTAGCCCGAGCGAGCATAGGGCGACCGACGTGACGGATAGGAAGACGGTGAGGGGAGACTGGCCATATTGGCAGGAGTCATGCCTGAAGAAGCTGTTTGGCAGGGTAAATTATGATAGGTATGGCATGGTGAGGTGCTTGTCGTTCCAGTGCGCCGGGTATAGGGAATCGCCTGTCTCAGTAGCCTCTGGTTCAGAGAGCGTGATTATTGAGAATAAGACCCTGAACTCGTCTAAGAGGTTCATTCATGTTTCTTTATATGCTCTTATATTTGATATGCGTGGTGTAACGAAGGTAAGGGAGACACCAGATCATGCGAAGTTGTGGTATGGCTTCTGCAACATGGGTAGGCCTAGGAAGTTGCATGTTTGGGTAAATCAGGAGCTTTGCATGAGTACAGAGGTGGTACTTGAAAAGTCTCATGCAGTCATGGACAATCAGGTCATAGAGTATGAGGATTTTAGGGGTGTGGCGATATGAGCGTGGTGTATGCGGCACATGTAATTAAGGTGGATTCTGCGGAGGTCTTTGTTATAACGTATGGTGATCTAAAATTGCACTATGTTCAGCATGCCTATTATATAGAGCCAGGTGGGTATACATACGAGGCTTTCGACCGTGATACTGGTGCTAGAACACGAGAAGAGCCTTATTTGGAGGGTGTACTCGGCCGCATGTTCGGCGGCATTGTGAATTATAACAGTAGGGGTAGTGTCATTCCGATGATGTTGCCGTGTACACCATATGATTGTCAGTATGGCAGTAAGGGGCTTATAAATGTAAAATGCAGCCAGAACGGAATCTTAATTGAGGACAACACGGTGTTCGGTGAGGAAAGGTACGTCATGCTTCCGGGGTATAGAAATGCGATATGGCATAGCACAAATCCATGGGCTTTAGACGCGATGTGGTACGGGTATTACGCAAGTGCGGACAATTTGGTTGTTCACATAAATGAGGGTAGTAAAGGACTCTGCGAAGTGACGCTTGATAGCTTCAGGAAGTCAGCGGTCATGAGGCTTTTGAATCCGATGCTCTTTAAGAGCGGCGAGGTGTGGAAGTTTGATTATAGGCGTATGAGGGAGATAATGTTTTGAGTGTGGTTTTCGATGCACAGGTGGTAAGTTTTAACAGGAATTATGCCGAGGTTATTAGTTATGTTGATCATTCGCTTCATATTGTCCGTAATGTACTTGGCACTAAGGATATATTTGATGAAGTGGAAAAGCGTTTTGGTATGACGAATCTCAGAAGGCGTGGAACAGGCATAGGTGGTCTTTTCATCGAGCCTGTATTCCCAGACGAGTGCGTGATGAGCGGTGAAGAGCTGCTCAATTTGAGGTTTACGCAGTCAGGTACTATAGTAGAGGCAGCCTATTTAGGGGTATCTAAGTCAAGTAGGTTTATTTTCTTGCCAAAGAACGTGAAATACACACGTAATCTTGGTTGGTACTCAACATCAGGCAGTTTCCATGCATGGTACGGCTATTACAGGGATAAGGGGTATGTGAAACTTCGGCTCTTAAGGCTTGCGGATTTGGCAACCGTCATTTCATTTCGTGAGGATGGTGCAATTTTCACCGATAAGCATTTTGAGCCGTACATGAATTTTAAGGAAGTGTTGGATAGGAGTTGGAATAGCAATGGCGATTGAATATGATGCGCAGGTGCTTTATCTTGCGGATTATTATGCTGAGGTCATAACGTATGGCGACTGTGCCTTTCATCAGGTGGAGTTCAAGCATTTAAGGGACTGTGTGAAGGCGGTGGATTACAGGCTTGGGCGTGGCGGCGGAGAAGGAGTGAGCTGTGTCGGGTCTAACACGGTCGAGTGCCTTGGAAGGCTGTTCGGGCGTGTGAACGCAGGGGTAGGCGGCGGCGTGTACCCTTGTATGCCTTGGGAGGTGAAGGGATATTGCGATGGTTTTGTCAGGATGAAGGGCGTAGCGAGTGGGACGATTGTAGAGGCGGCATTCCTTGGCGCAGGGCGTGCGGATAGGTTCTTCATGATTCCGTATGATATGACGCTTAATAGTTCAGGGAGGCTTTGGAACATCTGGGATACGTTCAGCAGCCCGTGGTATGGGTATTATAGAAATGAACATGGGCTTGTGTTGATGCTCATGCGGTTCAGTGACAAGGTGTGTGACGTGAAGTTGACGGACAGGGCTGCTCGTTTCGGTGGAACTTCCGTAAAATACTGTACGTTTAAAGACGTACTGAATTGGGGGTAGTTGCTTGAGATGGCTAAGTATTGCGTGCAGGTGGTGGATTGGTACGGCGCAGGCAGCAACGCATCATGGTTCGAGGTTGTTGATTATGTAAGGCATACATCCTACAGGGTTAATTGGTGTAGGTCTAAGGGTAAGTGTGCCTTGGTTCATCCGTTTGAGAACCGTGTGGTGTATGCGGATACCGTGTCTGAATGCTTCTTGAAGGCTTATGGGATGCCAGCGTGGGGTGATAATGGATATTTCGTGAAGCCGAAGGAGTGCCTTGGGTATGACGGTTCTGTGCTTGTGAGCAGGAAGCGTGGCACAAATCTGTACATCGTGGAACTTAAGTGCTTTGAAGGGGTCAATGAGAAACGTTTTGCTGTTGTCGACATGCGCATGCAAAGCCCGGACGGGGATTTCATGTATGTAAGTTCGTCTGATTGTTGCTTTTCATACGTTCCATTGGCGGACGGTTCCATGAAGGTATGCTTCCATAGGTATATTGGAAGTGGCGTAAGGCATAGCGAGATGCTGTTCAATCAAAATGGAACGTATATAAAGGGTCTTGTTTCTTATAAGCTTCTTTCCGCAAGGGAGATAATGTTGGGGGGTGGGTCGGCTTGACTAAATACAGCGTCCAGATAGTAGGCTGGCAGGGTAAGGGCGAGATGACTTCACGCTTTGATGTTGTGGATTATAAGAGGAATTTGGAGTATCCGCTGTACTGGTACAGGAAAGCCAGTTCAAGGACGAATGGTGCGTCATTCTGTTGCATGTACGACCCGTTCAGTCTGAATAAGGTATCATGTGACACGGTTGAGGATTGTTTCAGAAAGATATACGGAGGCTTGCCGAATTACAGTAATGGCAGGGTTTCTTTTGCGAAACCAGAGGCTTTTGAGGGGTATGATCCGGGCAGTTGTGTCATATGCAGGAATTCGAAGTGCGGTGGGTATGTTGTTGTGGATCTTAAGTGCTGGGAAGGGAAGCATGAGAGGCGGTTTGCCTTACTTGATAGGATAATGCCAGGTTCGCCAGGGAGTTTTGTTTTTGAGGATGTGTCGGATTGTTTCTGGTCATATTGTATGCGCCCGGAAGGCACAGTGCATGTAGTTTTTTATAGGTATTTTGGAAGAGACAAGGCGGTACATCACAGCGATTTGCTGTTTTTCCAGGACGGCACGTATCAAAGATGTGGAACATTGAGGGGTATACTGTCCGCAAGGGAGGTATTGTTCTGTGTACAGAATACAGGTGTATAAGATACAGGCAGGAAGAATTTACGCCGTTGATTATGTTTCTGGAAGGCGTTTGGAGATAATGGCCACAAGGGGAGGTAGCCGTGACGGAAGGCTGCTGTATCAGGTATCATGCTTTGATGGACGCTCAGCTGTGTCGGACAGTGGCATGAGGCAGGCTCTGGAATCAGCATTCAGTGGTAGTGTGAACGTGGATTCAGCCGGTACTGGTGTCATACTTGCGCAGCCGTGGGAGTGTATTGGGTATAATCGCAATGCGGCTGTTGTAGTAAAGCTATGTCGCTTCGGTGCGATGGCAGAGGTGACGTACCTTGGGCAGAAGCCGGAGAGGTTTGCGTTCCTTCCGGACTGGCAGTTGAGCTTTTTGCATAAGATTGAGTTTGGGGGTACAATGCAGTCATATTTTATTGAAAATGGGGCTATCGTGTTTTTGCTTTCACAGTCACATAAGACGGAGCGTGCGACGTTTCAGAACGGGTGTGTAACTATCTATAATTCTTTGGGTGATAATACGACGTTTCCGTTGTTGACATTTAAGGGGGCACTGCATGACGCAGGGCTGTTTTAGGTTAAGGGGTATTTTCCATGTATGATTGCCAGGTTATTGCCATTGATTCGTATGGCGCAAAAGTTGTTGATTATAAGGATGCGAGTATCCATACTGTGCATTTCACGCTTGAAACGTCATCTGTCTTTGGCGGCTGTTTCATAGGAATGGATATGTCCACTGGCAGGTCTGTGTCTGCCGAGTCAGTTTATGAATGCTTGCGTCTGCTGTTCGGCGGCGTGAATGTAAATTCAGGAAGCCGTATGGGAAACAAGATTATCAGGGCGAACCCGGAGGAGTGTGCTGGGTATGATAAGAATCCATTGGTAGTGGCAAGGGATATACAGGGAGGAACGTTGTTTGAGGCAAGGTTTCTGTTTCCAAGGCCTGATAGGTTCGTATTTATACCGGGGTCGAAGGTACTGGACTCTGGAGGCAGGACATGGAGCATGTCAGACCCGCAATGGTGGGGGTACTACCGTGGGATTTCCTGCCTGATAGTGACGTTGATGCGTGGTGATTCGGGTGTCACCAACTTGGATTTCAGGTCTGATTTGGTGGTAGCGGACAACAATGGCGTGTTCAGGTATCATGATTTTAGGAGCGTGGTGAAATGGTAAAATATTCGAAGCAGTCAATATCGCTTGATGTGGATTCAAGGACTGGAAGGATGATTTTGAGGGTTGCCGATTATACGAGGCTGGAGCTTCAGTTTATGGAAGTTGGCGTGGTGAATGCCGGGGGTTCCATCGCATGGTTCTTTCTGGACAGGGCAACTCAGAAGAGGGTGCTTGGCAGGAGCGTGTCGGAGTGTTTTTCCATTATGTACGGGCTTGGCACGAATTTTGATTCAGGCAGAATGGTGATAACTGTATGCCAGCCTTGGGAGTGCCTTGGCTTTAACTCAAATAACGGGGTAGTCGTTTCGTCTATTCCGGGAAACAGGTTGCGGTTCAATTTGACCATATGGCAGAATAGGACTGAAAGGCATTACGCCGTGTGTAATAGCCTGTTCCCAAGCCTTAATGGGAAGCGCTGGCTACCTGAAGATCCTGATTGCTGGTATGCTTTTTGCATGAATGATGTTGGGCTTGCGCATGTGCATGTTTACCGTGGCGAATTTGGGAGGCAGATGAAGGTTGCGGACATGGAGTTCGGGTACTATGCTAAGAAGGATCGTTATGTGTTCTGCCGCAGCGGTCAGTGGTATGAAATGATGCTTGCAGACCAGCTTGAACGGAAGGTAACACATGCGAATTTTTCTTATTTGTACAGTTAACCTGCCAGTCATTCTTGACAATTTGTAATGCATGTGGTATAATGTATTGTAGTAGGGAGGTTTCCAATGTTCAGGGTTCAGGTGTTGGCTGTCGGGCGGCTTGACAATAAGGTTGCTTGCATTGATTATGAACGTGCGAAGATGTTTACTGTAAGATGTGTCAGCACAAATAAGTGGGTGAATGATGACACCGGGCTGTGCGTGAACGCTTCAAGTGCAGCGGAGGCACTCAGGCTGTTCTTTTACAGCGTCAACGTGGACAAACTTGGGCGTGCGTTTCCGTGTCTGCCGAGCCAGTGCAGTGGTAGTCTGAACGGGAAGTTTGCTGTTACGATGTCTAGGTTTGGCATGGTAGTTGAAAATAAAATGTATGGCACGCATCCTGAAAGGTTTGTTATGGTTGACGTGTTAGGCCAGGTAGAGAATCCTCTTGTTGGGTATCACTATGACAGGGATAGGGGAGCTTGGTTTATAGGGGTATATAATAAGTTCGGTCTTTATCTCGGCACTTTGACCGTGGAGGACATGGATGATCCTGTTTTTGACGGCGTATTCGGTTTGCATAAGGAGTATAGGTACGTGAATTCAAGGCAGATAATGCTATGGGGTAGCTAAAATGTATGATGTACAGTTATTGCACTCGAGCGTTTTAGACCATTTGCTGTTCCTTGTGGATTACCACAATGCTGGTCTGGTAAATGTAAAGTACGATTCAAACGGCGGCTTCAGGCGCCTTGACAATGGTTCAGAAGTGAATGCCGGGAGCGTGAAGGAAGCTCTCGCAAAGCTGTTCGGGGTAGTCAACGTGGGATGGTCGAATTCGGCGTTGCCGTGCAACCCGTGCCAGTTCCGTGGCGAAAAGAATAATTTGTTTAATCTCCATCTTCTAAGGCGGTCTGGCGGCATCGTGGTGGAGAATAAAATGCTCGGGAATGCGGCGAAGCGTTTCATTGTTGCAGCGGAGGTCTTTCCAGTTCCAGACAATGTCTGGTTCGGGTATTACTGGAATAGTGTGCAGGGCGTGTGGGAATTGCTGATAAACAATAAAAATGGCGCAACATTGCTGTCCGTGCAGTTCCCTGTGGTAGGAAACAAGCGTGGCACGCCGATATTCAGGTCAATGGGCGGCAACTGGGGCGAGTGCCCATACATGGATTTAAGGGAGTACATATTCAGGGGGTAGTGCTTATGTATAATGTCCAGGTTTTGGCGGATTACAAGCAATGGTACAGGTGCGTTCAATATAAGGATGGTGTTTATGCGAGGGAGCTTCATGTGACGAAGCTTTATTTCGCAGATACACAGCTTTTCGGGGTATGTATGGAGGATATGGATTACGTTGTCACGAGCGAGGTGTCTCATGTGGATGCTATGAAGAAGCTGTTTGGCGATGTAAATCTGAAGGATGACGGCAGTTTGATTCCATGCCTGCCAGACGAATGTGCAGGTGACGCGAATTTGGTTAAAGTTTCGTTGTCTAGGAAGTCAGTCGTTGTGGAGAATAAAAGAGTCAATGATTCTAAGCGTTTCGTGTTATTGCCGATGGTGAATGTGCCTGGCAATGTTGATGGCTTGACGGTCTGGTACGGGTACGTCAATTGTTATAAGGACGATATTTTTGACAGGCTTTCCTTTTATAAGTCTGGAGTATATGATTTGTTCATAAATGTGTCTGGGCGGTATGTGGGTCTTGATAAAGTGCTGTATTCTAAAGAATACACTTGCACACTGGGGAGCGACTATGTGTATTTAGAATCGGATGATGAGCCATATTATTACAGTGGTTTTAACGAGATAGTAATGGCTTAAGGGGTATTTGGTGTGGGCGGTATTCAGGTGATTTCGGAGAGTGAGCGTTTGTATGAATGTCTTGATTATTCTGTGCAGGGCGGTCGGTATGTGAGGGTGTCCAAGGTTCATGGTAGGTATGACGGTCGCTTCTGCGTGTGTGTTCAGGGAAGTGATAACCGTGTGGAAGGATCATCATATGCGAACGCCATGAGAAGGCTGTTCGGGTATGTGAATCTGTCTGAGTCGGGTGAAATATTGCCGAGCTTGCCCGTGCAGTTCGGGGGTGAGGATTTGTTTGCGGTTTCGATGATGGCGCAGGGGCTTGTTTTGGAGAACAAGATGCTCAGCGGCACGAAGCGGTTTGCGGTATTGCCAATGATACAGATAACCCCGAAGGTGAGCGACATGAGGGTGTGGCACGGGTATTACGATTCATACGGAGGTACGAGGGCGAACCAGCGCAGTCTGAGGAAGATGAATGTAGCGGTTGCTGTGTCTGGCAAGGTTCCAGACCTGTCGAATGGCTTGTTTAAGCCTTATTTGGCATTAAGGAACTTCGAGGTGTCTGCGGACGGTGTGAGGGTGATATCGGATTCGTTTCTGTATGAGTACAAGGAATTGAGGGAAGTGTTGCTGGGGTAGCATGTTATGTATGGGATACAGGTAATTTCAGAATCAGCTGATTGTTATGAGTGCATAATGTATATGGCTAAGGATGTCGGCAGCCGCATCCGTGTGATGAAGCTGTCGGAGGAACAGGGGGTATACGCAGTCCTGGCACGTGGCGACGAGGTGGCATTCGTGAGTCGCAAGTCATATGCGGAAGCTTTTTTCCAAATGTTCCCTAATGGCAGTCTCAATATGACTGGTTCCGGGTTTATTGTTCCATGCACGCCAGCAAGGTACACGGGCAAGGAAATATTTCGTGTATGGCAGTCAAATGACAGGGTGTTCCTTGAGGCTCTTACAATCAATAGCCAGAGGCGGTTCGTGGAGCTTAATGCAAATAAAGCGTTCGTGCATTTCCAAAGCCCGGAGGTATGGTTCGGCTTTTACAGGGATGTCAAGCGCCTTATGCTGTGCGTTGTGGTGTCGGAGTCATGGCATGCGAATTTTAGCGTCACCATGACGTATGAGGTGAGGTCAGACGGTGTAAGCAGGAGGCAGTCACTGCACCAGGAGTGGCATGCGAAGTATAAAACTCTTGCCGAGATATCGATGGGGGTATAAGTCGTGTATGGAATCCAGGTTATACGAAATGACAATGCGGCATTTGGTTGCATAAGGTACTTTCAAGACGGTTCTTCCGAGCTTATTGAGGTGCGGAAGTTATATAAGCAGTATTCCAATGAGTATTGCTGTATATGCTCGGCACTTTCCGATATGGCTAGGAGCACGGATTCCTATGTGTATGCCCTTCGTAAGTTGTTTTCGGAGTATGGAAGTTTAAATATCTTGGACTCTGGTGCGCTTGTGCCATGCACGCCATTGCAGTGTGGAGGAAAGGATTTGTTTGGGGTATGGATGTCAGGTCATCGTGTTTATATCGAGAATAGGACGATAAGTAGTCCGAATCGATTCGTTTTGTTTGATCTGAGTGGAATTGGTGGGAACTTAATTGTGTCATCGGTCTGGTATGGATATTATGTTGATAAAAAGAAATCAGGAATTTCTTTAAGGGTGAAGTTTAGCGGTGTGTTCCGTAATATGTTTAGTGATAATGATTGGGCTTCACATAGGGATTTCGAGGTGTTTTATGACGGTGTAAGGAACCTTTCTGGCGGCGGCGAGCATTTCGTGAAATATAAGACAGCTAAGGAAATAATGATTGGAGGCTGAGACATGGCAAAGTATGATGTGCAGGTGTTGAGTGTGTTGCGTGGCGGCATGGTTTCGAGGTGCGCCGCAATGGATTACAGGAGCGGAAGGTATTTCCCGTTCGCAGTCTGGGAAGCCAGAAAAGGGGTATGGGCGGCGGCTCTTGTAAATGATGACGGCGAAACTGGGAAGTATGTCACTGGGGACAGTTTTGGCGATGCCGTGCAAAACCTGCTCGGTATTACTAATGTAACGAAGGCTGGGCGGATGAAGCCATGTACTCCGCAGGAGTGTGCGGGGAGCAATAATAAATTAGTTGACCTTGTGCATTTAGGCTACGATACAAATGGTCATTTGTTTGTCGTGTTTAGTGTCAATACGACTGATAGCCCTAATAATTGTTTAAGGTGTGAAATCAGCGATCATGATAAATCTCCAACGAGGGTATGGTTTGGTTATCATCTCTGTAAAGACGGCACTTTGGAGCTTGATGTCATGTACGGTGTAAAATCAGTGGGGTACTTGTTCGTAAGTGGGAGTTACCAGCGCATCGGTTTCGGAAGTTTCCGGCAGTTTTTTCCCTTGAAATCGTTTGAGGAGTGTTTGAGGAATGGTTAAATATGATGCCCAGGTTGTGAGGGTGAACGGTACTCATTTCAGTTGTATAAAATATTTCCCGGACGGGTCTGCCTGTCTGTTTAATGTCGAGATGGATTATGACAGGAAGGGACGTTTATATGAGGTGCGCTCAGACTATGGAATAGGCGTTGTCAGGAGCCGTGTGTCCTTTGTGGATGCATTGAGGAGTTTGTTTTCCGGCTGCAGGCTGAACATACAGGATAATGGGGACGTCATTCCTTGCACGCCAGTAGAGTGCGGCGGGAGTGACTTGTTCTCAATTAGTCTGGCTGATGGGAACATAATACTGGAGAATAAGTCAATACGTGCAGCAAATAGGTTCGTGAAGTGTGGCTTCGTGGAGGGTAGGATTAAGGAACTTAATCCTTCAGTGTGGTTTGGGTACTACACATACAGTAGTGCAGGTCAGGGTTTTCCGACAATCGTTGCCATGTTAAGCTTGAATGGTGATGATACGAGTGATTGGCTCGGCAGTATGGAGTACGTGGTGTTACCACATGGAATTTGTGATAAGGCACTGGGAGAGTCAATGACATACAGGACAATGTCCGAGGTGTTGATGGACGCACGGAGGGAGGGCAAGAGCCATGGCAGTTTTGTATGATGTCCAGGTTTTGTATCTGGGCATGGATGAGGTTGCAGCCATCGATTACCGTGGGAAGCGCCCGGTGCTTACAGAGATAAGGCTGTCAGGCAATCATGAGGACGGGTATGTGTATTGGACTGGTAGTGAGTCTAAACTTCCAACGCCCGTGCAGGACGGTTATGCCGTTGTTTGTGAAGCCATGAATGCGAGGAATATAAACATGACGCATCTTAACGGGATGTACCAGACAATACCGTGTGACCCGTCAGAGTGCGTTGGCGGCAGCCATTTGTACAATGTGAGGCAGTATTCAGGCGGCATCGTTGTGGAGGATGTTGGGCGTGCCGACCGTGAGGATAGGTTTGCAAGCATAAGGGCGGCATTGGAGTCGTGGGAGGCTCCGTTCTACGGGTATTACTACGATGAGGTGTCAGGTCGAAGGTCGCTTTTCATTGCAGGTAACGATAGGCCAATATTCAAGGCGAAGGTACTCAAGACTGGCTTGAAGTGCCAGTCAAATTATTATAACTATAAGGATAATGGCAGCATATATTATTGGAAAGGGTTAAGGAGTATAATCATGGGGTAGAGTTCTATATCCAGGTCGTTGAAATGGACGAGAAGTGGAATAAGTTGTTGCTTATGGATTATAAGGCTGGAATAACTCATGAGGCGACGTTTGGGAGTGTAATGGACAGTAGTGGTACTCTTTTGTATCCTGTTGTTGACGGCAGGGCACAGTGGGATGCATTGTCATCAGGCAAGCTGGCGGCACTTGAAAAGGTTTTCGGGCGTGTCAATCTGTATGAGGACTCGTTGCTTGGCCTTTCCGTCCATGAATGCACGCCGCTTTCGTGTGCTGGCGGCGAGGACTTGTTCAGGCTGCACAAGTCTGGCGGTGACAAGCCTGATTGGCTGATTGAAAATTTGTCCATGAATGGGAGGGAAGATAGGTTCGTGTTTCTCCCGTACATGCTTTTAAAATCCATGCACAACGTGTGGTTTGGGTACAGTAGGATTCCAGGCGGTGTCAGGCTTTACCTGAACCATAATGTTTTCTCACCGTATCATGGATTTGCAACGCATAGGCTGGATTTTTACGATGACCATGTGGCATTCTTCAGCCACGGGGTAACGGAGTCGACTCTGCCGTACTTTTCAATGAGGAGTTTCATGTTTGGGGGTGTTTACTCATGCAGGTGACCAAGTACGATATGCAGGTGGTGACTGTCGATTCGGTATTTACGGTGCAGGTTATTGATTACAGGACTGGGGAGTGCCATTGTGCGAAGCTGTTTAAGGATGTCGGGGCTTTCGGAAGTTCCATCTGCCGTGCGGTGGTTGACGGGGTCGAGCAGCCGTTCCTCTGTTCTTCAAGGTATGAACTTGTGAGGAAGGCTTTCGGAAAGGTTAACATGAAAGGAAGCATGGCGACCGATATAGTGCGCTGTACGCCTGATGACTGTGCCGGTGGCAGTGAGTTGTTTATCGTAAGGCTTGTAGGGAATCCAGCAAGGTACAGGCTGGTTATCGAGAACACCAGCCTTGGGGGTATTGCAGAGAGGTTCGTTTCATTTCAGTATGACATTGTTGGAAGGCTTGATAATATCTGGTGGGGGTACTTACCGTTGTCTTTCGGGTACAGGTTGTTTTTGAACTTTATGACACGACCGTTGTCTGCGGCAGTGCCATTCCAGACGTACTACATAGATTTTTATAAAGACCATGTGTCTCTTTCTCACCATGACAGGCTGAAGGCCACGTCTTTGTACAGCAGTATAAGGGACATAATGCTTGGGGAGGACAAATGTACAGTGTACAGCTTGTAAGACGTGGCTCTGCATACGATAGCCTGATTGATTATAAGTCGAACGGGCATGTCGGCACTC
Organism: uncultured Lachnospiraceae bacterium; assembly: GCA_947599905.1. Classification (GTDB taxonomy): domain Bacteria; phylum Bacillota; class Clostridia; order Lachnospirales; family Lachnospiraceae; genus UBA3402. The sequence goes on along the minus strand of CANQFR010000001.1, from coordinate 3,513 downwards.
TGCTGAAGGTTGATAAGACATATGACGGCGGTATAATATGCGAGGATGTTTCAGGCAGGCGAACGAAAATAAAGTGTTCCATGTTATCTAGGGGTATAAGAAGCTTTTACGGTTCTGTCAACATTGGCTCGCATGGTGTGATAATGGACGTAAAGCCATGTACTCCAGCGGACTGCGAGGGGTATGATATCGATGCCCTTGGTGTGACAGTTTCCGTATCAGGCACCACGGTGAGTGTCGAGAATAAATCCATCGCTGGCGAGCGGCGTTTCGCCATATTTGATTTGATGCATTTCACTGATATTGTGAACGCTTGGTGGGGTACTTACCTGCTTGGCGGAGTGAGGCATGTGATTGTGAATTGGTCTGAGCCGCACCATGGATTGTCAGGAGGGTTTACGTCAGTGGACTTGTCCTTGTTTGAGAATGGTTTCCGTATGGAAGACCCTTCTAGGGACACTCATCCGTACAAAACTTTGCGTGAGGTAATGTTTGGAAAGGAACGGTTGTATTATGTATGACGCCCAGGTGATAAACGTGGACGACTGCTTCGTTGACGTGATTGACTATGTAGAGGGTTTGATGTACAGCGTGATGCTGAATAAGGTTGTCGGTGGCGGCTTCGGAGGATATGTGTGCGGCGGCAATGGAAGCCGTGGAAGCGTTGTATACGGCAGGACGGAGTATGAGTGCCTTGAAAAGCTGTTCAGGAAGACGAATTTCATCGACTTAAAGCACGGGGCATTGCGGACGCTCCCATATGAGTGCATGGGGTGCAGTCAGGATATGTTCAATGTAAGGGCTGTGGACGGTGGCGTGGTTGTGGAGGTTTGTCAGGCGTTGTCCGACGGCAGGGAGGACAGGTTTGTTTTCGTGCCGAGTAGGAGGGTGACATCCCAGTCAAAGTTGTGGTACGGGTACTATTGGCAGTCGGACGACAGCCTTGTGCTTGTGCTGAAGCTTGATACCTGCACGCTGGAGTCATTGACGTTTAAATTTGGTGAAGGTCGAATTTTAGGGAATAAGGCACTTACAGAAAGCGACGAATATGATATGGAGACATTGCGTGGCTTGATGTTTCGTGTGCATAAGTAGGGTCTAGTGGAGGGTTATTAAATGCTTGTAATAATCGGTGTTTGGGTTTTAATGTGCGTGGTTTTCTGCATTGCAAACGCGAGGTTTCATGTGCCGAAATGGTTCAACCCGTTGTATGTGTGCATTATGTTCATAATTGTTGCGGCTCTTGCGCTTGTGCTTCATGAGGGGTACATCCAGGTGCCGGAAATGTACGTGTAGTTGGCATCAGGAGGGGTATATTTTATGTACATGGTTCAGTCAATCGGTTATACGGACGGTGCATTTCAGGTGATAGATTATAGGCACGGGGCGATAATGGTTTCAGTCGATCTGAAGTATGTTGGCTTCGGATACGAGGCTAAAATCCTTACAAGGGAGGACTTGTATGACGTAAGAAGCCTTTCTGCCGGAAACGTTGCAGACTGCATAACAAGGCTGTTTGGTCAGACGAACTTGAAGCGGTATTCAGGCACCATGTACGAGATAATTCCATGCACGCCTTTGTCTGTGGTCGGCGGGGCGGACTTGTTCAGGGTGCAGGCTCTTGCCAATAGTGTCATTCTGGAGGCGAGGTGCTTCGGGGAGCGTGAAAAGCGATACCTGCAGGTTCCAGTTGGTGCTGGACAAATGTTCAGGTATTTGGCATCGAACGTTTGGTTCGGGTATGCCAACGTGTCGCATGGACTCAATGATAAGTTCGTTGTATTGATTATGTGCGGCTCCAGCGTGCTGTACAGCCTTTCCGTCAGGGAGGGGTACGCCACAGTTCTTGACGGGGAGGACGACATGGTTCGCAAGAATATTGAGTATAAGACTTCAAGGGAGTTGGTTTTGGGGAGGTAATCAGTCATGTATGAGTGCCAGGTGATTGGGCTTTGTGACGGCGAATATGTTGTTTTGAATTATGATACTGGGAATGTCGTTCCAGTTCTGTGTTTCTGGGACGAGAGCCATCGATTGGTGAAGATGACCGCCAGGCTCGGGACGAACGGCAAGAAGCGTACCGCAATGGCGAAGGACGCCTATACTTGCCTTAATAACCTGTTTCCAGAGTCAAATATGTCTGGCAACATGCTCCGTCCGAGCCTTCCCACGGACTGTATGGGGTATACGGGCGATAAGTTCCGTGTCATGCCTGATAGCAGCGGCGTGACTGTCGAGGTGTTATTTAAGAGGGATGAAGATCGTTTCGTTCGTGTGCCATTTGGCTTGTTCAGTTCCAATACGCCACCATTTTGGTGGGGGTACGGAAAGACTGGGAACGTTTGGAACGTGTACATGTGCTGCGGCTTTTCGGACGTTGTGAGGCTCATGTTCTATAAGAATTATGCCATGCTGAATCGTGTGCGCTCATTGCCTTATTTGACGGAAAGGCAGCTAAAGGGAGGCTGGCATGTCTGATTACATATTCAATTACCAGGTAATAAAGCACGAAGTCAGTTCGATCTCCTATATAGATTACAGGGATTGCCTTGTTAAGGAGGCATATATGGTTGCAAAGAACGGCACGAGTGCATGGGTTGCGTATGTGGATGGTGAGGTACGCAAGACGGATGCTAGAATGCTGTGCAACGTGGTGAGTGAATTGCTTGGGAAGTGCAACGTGGTGGCGGCTGGCATGTTTCTCTGTAATCCCTGTGATTGCCGTGGCTGGAGGAGCAACATAATAGACCCGAAGCCCTTGGGTGACGGGTCATTTATTTTGGAAAACACCACCATAAGGCGTGAGGCGAGGTTCATCCGTGTGGTATCTGGCAGGCATAAGTGGGATTGCCAGACACGGTTCAGCTTTTACAGGACGGAGTCTGGCGGAGTGTGGGTGTTTGACGCACGGCATCCGTTCATGGAGCATTGCGCCGTGTTTCTTTATGAAGACCATGTTGAGAGCCTTCGTACAGGACGTAAGTCACGGTATTACACGGCGAGGGAGCTTATGCTTGGAGGGGCTGGCTTTCTAGAGGGGTAACTTATTCTACAACATGAAGGGAGAAGAAGAATGGAGAAGTATGATGTTCAGATTTTGCATTGGCTCGGGGGTACGAACGGCGTTATTGAGTGCGCCGCTATGAATTACGAGACTGGCACTTATAAGGGTTTCGTTGTCACAAAGTCTTTACAATGCTCAGTTTTCGGATTGTTCCGGGTCTGTGCAGGGAAGCTCGGTGCAGGACGTGGTGACGAAGCTTGTAGGCGCAACGAACGTCACCAAGGCTGGCGGTTTGAAGGCTTGTTTGCCAGAGCAGTGCAAGGGGTGGAGGAACGAGCTTATAAGGCTTGTACGCTTTGGCAAGTATGTTCCCGAAGGCAGGACACAGCTGAGCGGGTACGTGATTCTTGAAAATACCACTATCATATCGCCAGTCAGGTATTTCAGGCTGGATATTGACGCAAAGCAGGCGAATAGGAGGAATCTGTGGTTCGGCTACCATTGGCTTG